>NZ_JAIWIH010000033.1:0-77845 GCF_052851135.1 Streptomyces sp. BRA346
CGCGGTTGCGGAACTGCCGGGCCAGCCGCTCCGCCATCGGCATCCAGGCCCGCACGACATCCTGCCGCAGCGCCTCCTTCTCGGGACCCTCGGGCAAAGCGGCCATACGCCGGAACTCGGCGGAGGTGTCGGGAGCGTCGTCATGCGAGTGCTTGCTTCGTGTGCGTACGACAGTCATGCGCAGATCTCTCCCTCTGAACGCAGGAATGAGCATCCGGGAGAAATCTGCCTGCCGGGGGCGCTGAACAGAGCACACCCCGAGCAGCCGAACCGCTCCCGTGGGCGTGCCTCTGTTCCGAAGCACATTGATGCGCCTGCCCGGCGCGAGCACCCGCAAACAATCCCGTCGTGTGGCCCGCGGGTTGACCGGGCGGTCCGATCACACGCTGACGCGGTGGCGGATCGCTGTCGTGCAGCGACCTGTTCGGCGCTCGGGGCGCCACCCGGCGACGAGCGCGCCGGCGAGCAGGAGCTCGGCGAAGTCACCGCCGTAGTACATGATTTCCGCCGCTCCCCGGACTTCGACGGCAGGGGCCGGGATGTCGATCCAGAACCCGCCGTACATCAGCTGCGACAGCCCTGCGTGGAGGGCGATGGCGCAGCCGAGCCACACCAGGCGGGCCGGTACGCCGGGGCGCCCGGCGGCAGGGTCGGGGCCCGGATGACATGGGCGAAGAGGCAGCCGGACAGTAGGAAGTGAACGTGCATCAGCCAGTGCCCGGGCGGCCAGTGCGTGGCGGCGCGGTAGAGCGGGGTGAAGTAGAGCACCAGCAGGCTGCCGGAGGCCAGCAGCAGCCCGGTGGCCGGGTGTGTCAGGAGCCGGGCGGGTCGGCTGTGCAGGGCCGTGGCCAGCCGTCGGCCGTGGGCGGCGGGCAGGTTCCGCAGGAGCAGGGTGACGGGGGCGCCGAGAACGAGGGCGAGCGGGGCGTACATGCCGATGAGAAGGTGCTGGGCCATGTGGCCCCGGAAGTCGGTGTGCGCGAGAGTAGCCAACGGCGGCAGCAGCGCCACGGCCAGCAGGAGGGACCCGGTCGCGAAGGAGGTCGACCGCCACCGGCTCCAGCCCCGCCCCGGGTTGCGGAGCCTGGCCCGATGGGCCAGCCGAAGATAGCCGCAGACGCACAGGAGCATGACGATGGCGGGCAGCGCGGCCTCCAGGACGCCGCCGCCCGCACCGTGACCGGTGTGCGGGTGGCCGCCGCCCATCAGGCGGGCCGCCCGGGCCGCCGGACGTCCGGGGCCTCGGGATCGAAGGGGCGCCCGCCCCGCTGGAGCCCGTAGCCACCGGCGAACAGCAGGGCTCCCAGCACGAGGAAGCCGATGTCCCACCACATCTGGTGCGGCCCGCCGTGCACATGATGGATTCCGAGAAGCTGGTGGTCCAGCACGCCTTCGACGAGGTTGAACAGGCCCCACCCGGCCAGGATCCATCCCCACAACACCCGGGAGGACCACACGCGGCGGCGGTGAAGGGTGACGCGGGAGTAGAGGATCGCCAGGCCCGTCAGGACGGCGAGCCAGCACACGGTGTGGAAGATGCCGTCCCAGACCGTGTTCATCTCCAGGCCGGACACGGAGTGCGGGCTGTAGTACTTCACCCCGATGCGGTCGTGGTTCGTACTGGTGAGCATGTGGTGCCACTGGAGCAGCTGGTGCAGCAGGATGCCGTCGACGAACCCTCCGAGCCCGACCCCCAGGATGATTCCCGGCAGTTGAAGACCGCGGGCCGCCTTCCTCTCCGGCAAGGCCCCGTCAGCAGTGGTCGCCATCAGCTGTCTCCATCCCTCCAGGGGTGAGCGGATCGTCCGTCACCGTGCGTTTCCCCCCGTGGTGGCTGGTGTCACGCCGGGGGCGGAAGTTCCCCCTTCCGTGTACGTGCGGAATCGCGAGGGCGCCCGCTCCCGGCATGACTCGTGTGCCCGTCTTCGAATCGGGCAATCGCCGGGGCGAAACCCACCTGAGCGACGCGGACAAGGAGCGCGATGAAGGCCCTGACGTGGCACGGCACGGCGGACGTGCGGATCGACACCGTCCCCGATCCAGTGTCCTGGACCCTCGTGGCGGCCGCGCACAGCTCTTCGGCCTGGCGCGGCAACACAGGGCCTGGAGCATCGATCGGTAGACGGTCACCTGCGTGATCAGCACGGCCGAGAACGGCGCGAACGCGGGGGTCTGCGCGGCCACCAGGTCATGTGCCACGTACCACGACGCGCCTGCCGCCAAGGGGCTCTTGCCGATCAACTCCAGGGCTTGCGGCCCACGTCCCACCACGGACTTGGCCCGCCCCAGCCACTGCCACGCCCGCGCCCACCCACCGTGCGGCACCGTCGTCCCCTCCCGCGTTGCCCTCCGCCGTGCTCGCCGACCGGTGGACGCCGAAATGCGCGGGCCCTCCCGGTCCCCGTGCCCCAGTGCCCCTTTTCGCGGTGGTTGCACCGAACGAGGACCGGTGGTTTGACGTGAGTGCGCTGGGCCAGGAGAGTCAGAGACCGAGGTGCTTCGGAAAGCAGGCACACCTGGCGGGAGCCGCGCGCACGCGCTGTGTGGCCTCCCGCCCTGCTGAACAGCAACGAGCGCAGGAGCAGAGCGGATGACACCGATCAGCACCACACCAGCGCACGCCCGCGACCGTCACGACGACGCCCCGACACCACGGCCGACTTCGAACGGCTGGCTGCGGCCTCCGAGGGGCCCGAGCGCGAGCTGCTCGCCGAGCAACTGGTCGCCGCCTGGCTCCCGATGGCCCACCGCCTCGCCGGCCGCTACCGCAACCGCGGAGAGAGCCTGGATGACCTGAAACAGGTCGCGGCAGTGGGCCTGGTCAAGGCCGTCGACCGCTACGACCCCCAGCGCGGCGGCCCGTTCGAGCCGTACGCGATCCCCACGATCGTGGGGGAGATCAGGCGCTACTTCCGCGACTACAGCTGGGACCTGCACGTACCCCGGCGCGTACAGGAGCTGCGCAACAAGGTCCGCGCCACCCTCCAGGAGCTGGCCGCCGCGCAAGGCGCCGACAGCTCCCCCACCGTGGCCCGGATCGCCGAAGCCGCCGGTATGGACGAGGAGGACGTGCGCACCGGAATGGAAGCCATCGACAGCTACCGCTCCCTGTCCCTGGACGCCGAGCTGACCGGCGCGGACGACGGCTACTCGCTAGCCGACACCCTCGGCCGACCCGAGGCCCGCTACGAGACGGTCATCGCCCGGGAAGCGGTCAAGCCCTGCCTGCACCGGCTTCCCGAGCGGGAGCAGCACATCCTGTACCTGCGGTTCTTCCGCGACATGACCCAAGCCCACATCGGCGAGGAACTGGGGATCTCCCAGATGCACGTGTCCCGCCTCATCTCCCGCAGCTGCCGCACCATCCGCGAAGAGGTCGAGGCCGACCCACAGCACCAAAGGATCCCGGCTGCCGCCTGACGTCCCGCGCCACCCGTCAACGACGACAGAGAAGGAACCCGCCATGCTCATGGCCCACCCCGCGGTTCTCGCCGACCTCGTCCAGCAGTACGAAACCCTCTACGCCCTGCATGCCGAGAACGGCGGTCCGGAGGCCCAGCAGCGCCTCGATGACATCGTCTACACGCTGTGCACCGCCACCGGCACCCGCGATGTCGACGCTGCCCTGATCGCCGCCCGCCACCAACTCCCCGGCGCCCGGACCGAAGACGACTCCGTCCTTGCTCCGGACGCCTGAGCACCCCTTCAGGCTGACGACTGCATCGCACCGCCCCCGAAGGGCGGTGCGATGCCGGTCAGCGGCCGAGCGCCCGGGCCAGCTGTTGTTTGGTCATGTTCGAGCGGCCCTCGATGCCACGCTGCTTGGCCTCGTTGTACAACTGGTCGCGAGTGGGGCCCTCGGGGCCACGGTGGGAACGCTCGCCGCCTCGCTGCGGCGCGGACAGCCCGCCGAGCGCGCCGCGCTCGACCAGGGGGCGGCCGTACGGTGCGGCCAGGGCCACACCCTGCGCGTGACCGCCGCCCCCCGCCGTGCACCGCCAGCTCCTCGCCCGCTGCCAGCCGCTCGACGGCACCCAGGACCTCCCCGCCGTCCCGGCCCAGCGCAAGGCCCGCCGCGAGTACGAGAACCGGCTCCGCGCCCTCACGCCCTGATCAAGATCGTTCTCAGCACCAACCGCTGTACCGATGTTCCCCGAGGCCGTAGCCGATGCGGATGTCCGCGCTCGGCAGATCCAGGTCGATCGGTGCCGGCGGCGAGGTGCCCGGCCGCCACGGCCGGCCCGGCCAGCGGTCGGCTGGGGTGGGCACCCGCAGCGCCTTCTTCAGCCGGGGCACCATGGTGAAGTGGCGGGTGCGGTAGGCGGAGGCGACCGCACCGCCGCGCGAGCGGCACGGCGAGCCGGGCTGGGCGTCACCCTTCGGACAGGTGTGCTGTTCGACATCCGGCGGGGGTTTTGCCGGGCCTGAGCGGTTGAGACTCAGGGCAGGTGCTGTTGTGTGGTCCGCACTCTTGAGGCATCCGGCCGGGGTGATTGACCGGATCCCGCCCACTCCGTGATCTTCAGCCCTCGAAAGAGGGCGTCCCTGACAGACTCGCTCTCATGCCAGCAGGCATCCGGCCCTGCGTGCCCCTGTGGCCCGCGCCCTGGTGCGAGTGAAGGAGCGACATGGAGATCCGTGATGTCACGCCCGCCGAGCCCAGCTCGGCAGGCGTGATCAAAGTGCGGGAGGTTCCCGCCGCCGGCGAGGCACGTGAGGCGCTGCTCACCGCCATCGCGCAGGAAGCAAAGACAGTCGTGGACAAGTACCCGGGTGGGGCCGCTGCTGCTCTTGTTCAGCTCGCCCAGGCGTACGCCGCCCTGTCCACCACCAGCGTGCCGGTCGCCTCTGACGGAAGCAGCGTCCTGACGCCTGTGCAGGGCCGAGCCGGCGGTCACCAGGTCGGGCTCTGCCTGGAATTGGAACCCTGAGTCTGACTACTGCTCCTCTACCGGATCCGCGCGTCGGTCCCGTCCGCCTCCCTTGGGCAGGGCCGACCCGGCGGGAGGCATAAACCGGCCCTCGTGTCGATCCCCCCTGGGTGGGACAAGGCTTCGCGTCAAGATGCTGCCGGCCGAGGCGCTTCTGGCCTCCGCTCCCGTAAGGAGGCCGGGGGTTGAAACGCCTATTTCGCGGCTTATTCGATACAAGACCATGTGTTCACCCACTTCATCAGCCCATACCGTCGCCGAGCACGGCGGTTGCTACCGGTTCGAGAAGGGGTGTGCTCGCATGGCGGATTGGGTGAAGGTCGGAGGCGCTCTCAGTGCGATCTCGGCGGGGTCCAGGACGACGGTGTGGGGCGTGAACAGCGGGAGCGCGATCTACCACTACACCAACTACGACATCAGCCCCTGGGTCCTCATCCCTGGGGGGCTGAGTGACATCGGCGCCGCGGCGGACGGCACCGTATGGGGTGTCAACGGCAACAACCAGATCTACCGGTACACCGGAGACCAGGGGTCCACGAACTGGGTGGGCGTCAACGGGAGCCTCAAGCGCATCGATGCGGGCTCGCGGACGAACGTGTGGGGCGTGGATCCGGGCGGCAGCATCTACCGGTACACCAACAACGACGCCGCCGGCGGCAACCCGTGGATCAAGATCGACGGCGCTGGCGTCGACATCGGCGCGGCCGCCGACGGCACCGTGTGGCACGTCAACAGCGGCAACGAGATCTACCGCTACACCGGGGACCAGAACAGCTCGGCCGTGTGGCAGAAGGTCTCCGGCAGCCTCAAGCGCATCGCGGCCGGTTCCCGGACGAACGTGTGGGGCGTGGATCCGGGCGGCAGCATCTACCGGTACACCAACAACGACGCCGCCGGCGGCAACCCGTGGATCAAGATTCCCGGAACCGCCGTCGATATCGCCGCCGGGGCTGACGGCACCGTGTGGCACGTCAACGCCGCCGGCGAGATCTACCGGTACACCGGAGACCAGCCGAGCTGACGTCGCCCTGCACGTCTACGACGGCGGCCAGCACCTGCGCACCCGCAGCTGCCCGGCCTGCCGTGGGTGAGGCCCTGACGGCCAGGGAGGGCTCCAGGCGCCCGGGCGGGGAACGAGACGGCCCCTTGCCCGGGCAGCAGCCGTGTTCACCGCACCCACTCGTACTCGTCGCCCGCGTCCCATCCGGCGTCGCGGTCGCCGTCGAGCGCGTCCTCGATGAGTACGTGTTTGATGGGTCCGTGTCCGCCCTACCCGCCGGGCTCGGACCGTTGGTGCTGACCGCGTTCAGGACGGCTACAGGTATTCCAGGAGCCAGCCGACCGGGTTGTCGTCCACGACGTCGCTACTGCTCTTCTTCACCCGCCCGACCTGGATTTTCTGGATCCCCTGAGAAAGCTTCTTGGTGTAGCGGCCGATGCCCTGGTCGACGTCCCCTCAGCGGGCAGCCACTTCGTGCCGTCATGAACTCCACCCTCACGCGCACGTCCGCCCAGCCGGACCCCAGGCTGAAGTAGGCATCGCCCCACACGTTCGGTGCCTGGTTGGGCTGGGGTACGGCCGGCAAGAGCCCGTACCTGTAGTGGATCAGCCCGCCACTGTCGTTGAACACGAAGCCGGTGGGAACCTCACCAAGCTGGGCCAGTAGTACTCGCCGAGAAAACAACGGAGTGGCCCCTGGTCTGCGGTGACTCCCCGCCCCCTCAGATGCCGCCCCTCAGGGTGCTGACGCGGTTCGCGTACTCGCGGCGGGCCTTGCGCTGGGCCGGGACCGCCGCGGTGCCGTCGAGGGTCTGGCAGAGGTCGAGGAGTTGGCGGTGGACCGCCACGGCCGTGACGCGAAGGGTGTAGCCCTGGCCTCGGCGTACGGTCACGCCCTGGTCGAGCGTGGCGCGCTCGGCGGGCTCCAGCTCGGCGGCGCGGAGGAAGCCGGCCACCTTGCCCGGCATGTCGAGGACAGCTCCGGTGCCGGAGTGACCGGGTCGGCGGCCGTGTGCTCGGGCAGGAGGTCGGCGACGGCGGTGCGGATGGCGCCGCGGCTGACGCCGTGGTCGCGGGCGAGGGCCGCGATGGACCTGCCTTCCAGGTACGAGGTACGGACGCTTTCGGTCTTCGCGGCCGGGACGGCGGGGCGGCGTCCGCCCTTGCGGCCCTTGGCTTCTGCGGCTCGCAGTCCGTCGTAGATCAGCTCGCGCTGGAGTTCGCGCTGGAATTCGCCGGCGGCGAGGGTCTGCACCATGAACTTCACGGTGGACAGCAGTTCGCCGGGGGTGAGGCGGACGCCGCCGCTCTGGTACAGGAACCGACGGGCGTACTGCATCGGTGCCCCGAGCGCCCGCCCGATCAAGCCGAACGACTGCCCGTCGCGCCAGCGTCTCCAGATCTCATCCTGCTGAGCTGGCGATAACCCGTAGTCACGCACCCGTGCCTCCACGATCACATGATCATCCGTGGGTGGTGCGTTGATCACTTGAGGGTGCCGTCGTTTGCCGACAGCGCGGGCGGCAGGGGGTCCCCGGTGGGATCCAGAGCGTGAGTCCAGAACCCGCCATCACCCGGCAGTGTCGTTCTGCGAAAGCAGTGCGATCTACGACGAAGTCCAGGTCGATGTCCCGCACCAGTTGGGCATCCTGCCCGCCCGAGACCAGCGGACCGGGGCCGAGTCCCCGTGACGGTCCGAGCAGCGCACGCGGCAGCGTGGCAAGGACGGGTATTCGGCCTGGGCGCGCGCGGATCTTGGCTGAAGGAGCCCTATCGGTGCACCGTGCAGAACACGGAACCTGAACGGGAACCGGGGAAGGGCGAGGTAAACCGTACCAGCACGGGGGCGTGTGTCCCGGCTGTGTCCGGGTGGTCCATGGAGCGCCTTCAGGGGCTGATGTGCCGGGTGAGGACTGTGCCCGGGCGTGCCCCGCCGAGCCGCACGATCCGATCCGTTCGCTCCAAGGGAGAGGCATGAGGAGAGTGAGGAAAACCCTATGGCGGGGTGCCGTCCCGCGACGGTGCCCCGGGCAGTCTGGTGCTGCCACCAGGCCACGCCGGCGCGGCATCACCGCCGGATTCATTGCGCTGGCCACGCTTGCGGCCTCCGTGCTGCTCGTGGCGGTCCCGGCAGGCCCGGCCCAGGCCGCGCCGCTGCGGAGCACGCCGCTGATCACGTACAACATGTTGGGCGCCGACAGCGGGTCGGACACCAAGTGGACCACCACGGTGGGTCGTTACGCCAGGTCCGCTGAGATCGTGGCGATACAGGAGGCGGGACCGACGCCGCCCGGAGAGTTCGTCGACAACAGCGCCAACATCGCGGGACTGCCGGCGATCGGGCGGGGCAACTTCATCCAGCACCACCGCTGGAGGTTCGGTCACGAGAGCTACGAGGTCTACTTCCTGCAGACCGACCCGAACCGCGGCACCTACGTGGGCAACCGCAACAACGTCGCGCTGCTCACCCAGCGGGAGGCCGACGAAGTCACGGCGATCCCCAACCCCCACCGCAACGGGCGCGCGATGGTCGGTGTCCGCTTCGATGACGACTGGTACTTCAGCTATCACGCTCTGAGCGGCAACGAGACCACCGGCGGCCGTGACGCGCGGGACATGCTCGCCCGCGTCGACGCCTTCGTGAGCCAGCAGCCGGGGCGGCAGTGGACCGTGATGGGCGACTTCAACAGGGAGCCGACCGACCTCGTCATTCCGGCCGGCTCGCGCGTGTACAGCACGGGCCAGCCCACGCAGGTGGGAGGGCGGGAGCTGGACTTCGCCGTGTCTTCTGCCGACATCCCCAACCATCCGAGAGAGCGGCAGCCCGGGGCCACCGCCGACCACTTCGCTGCCGCTGTCGGCCCCCTGCGTACCCCGACCGAGCCCCGCCGTCTGTTCAGCAGCTCCCGCTACATCGAGAGCATGCAGACCGGCACGGTGCTGGCCCCCACGGCTGCACCGTGGAGCGGCGAATGGCTCGAAACGCAGAGGCGAGATCCCGAGGACGCTTCCCAGCGGTTCGACATCGAATTCGACGACAACGCCGGCCTCCGGATCCGAGAGCCCGGCGGCGAATGCGCCACGGTGTCCACCCTTGAGCCGCACACCCTGTCCCTGCGTGACTGTTCCAACTCCCTCTCTCACCAGCGGTTCGAATTTGTCTCGCTGGGCAATGACCAGTACCAGATCCGTAGCGTGCGCACCGGGCAATGCGTGGAGCAGGGGAGTAGCGAGACCTCCTTTGTGAGGATGCGGCGGTGCGCGGACGTCGACGGACAGCACTGGACCCTTCCGCAGCAGCACCAAGACCTCAACGAGCCCAATTTCGAGACGGGGGATCTGCCGGTCGCCTACACGGGATCGGAGGGCCTGCAGAACCTCTACACCGGTCAGATGCTGACCGGTGAACCCCGCGGCCTGCCGACCACGACCGTGCGCGCCGAACAGCGCCACACGGCCCCCACCCCCACCGGGGCGGAATGGAGCATGGAATGGCGGGGCGAGTATCTGCGGCTGCGCGACCCCGTCACCCGCGAGTGCGTCGAGCTCGGCGATCCGCCTCCCTTCAGTGACTCGCCGGCCGGCGTCGATCTGAATCCCTGCACGGACTCCTCCGCGCAGCTGTGGAAGGTGGACCCGTACGCGGGGAAAGCCTTCCGGCTGCAGAGCAGGCAGGCCGAGGACACGCCAGGCGGAGTCTGCCTGTCCCTGTCCGGGGACAACGAGCTGGGAGATCGCCTGGACATCGTGCAGGCCACGCGGTGCGATTCCCCGCTCGGCAGCCAGATCTGGTCCTTCGCTCCGTACTCCACCGCGACCGACCAGCCTCCCCCAACACCGTGACGCCGTAGGAGCGTTCGGGAGCTCGACCTGGTCGGGCCGACCGCAGTCGGCCCAACCAGCCTCCGGGAAGTCGCCCTTGTCCCGTCCATGAACTGCTCAACGAGCAGCGTCGCCGCTTGGGTTCGGCCGTACTTCATCGAGCGGAACTACGACGGCCGCCCGTACGACCGCGATGTGCGCAGCATCGTGTACGAGCGGGCGAAGGGCGTGGATGCCGAGGAGCCGTTCGGAACGGAGCGGGACGTCGGTGCCGCAGGGTACGAGTTCCTGGTGCCGTCGCTGGCCCCCAGGGCCACGCCGGACCAGCCGCCCACCGTGCGGGTCGGCGGGCCGGACTGTAGCAAGCCCTACGACATGGCGCTGTTGAACATCTCGGCGATGAGCTTCGGTTCGCTGTCGACCAACGCGATCCTCGCTCTCAATCGCGGTGCGGCCCAGGGCGGCTTCGCGCAGGACACGGGTGAGGGCGGGCTGTCGGAATACCATCTGCGCCACGGCGGCGATCTGATCTGGGAGATCGGCACCGGGTATTTCGGGTGCCGGACGGACGAAGGCGACTTCGAGGCGACCACGTTCGCCGAGAAGGCGGCCCATGACCAGGTGAAGTGTGTCTCCCTCAAGCTGTCGCAGGGCGCGAAGCCGGGCATGGGCGGGGTGCTGCCGGGCAGCAAGGTCAACGCGGAGATCGGATCGGTGCGCGGCGTGCCCCAGGGGCGGACCGTGGTGTCGCCTCCGTACCACCGGGTGTTCTCCACACCCCGCGAGCTGGTGTTGTTCATCGGCCGGATGCGGGAGCTGGCGGGCGGCAAGCCCACCGGCTTCAAGCTCTGCCTCACGTCCCGTCAGCAGTTTCTGGCCGTCTGCAAGGCGATGCTGAGCGAGGGCGTCACCCCGGACTTCATCGTGGTGGACGGGGCGGAAGGGGGCACCGGCGCGGCTCCGCTGGAGTTCGCCGACCATGTGGGCACGCCGCTGACCGAGGGCCTGATCACCGTGCACAACGCACTGGTCGGCACGGGGCTGCGGGCCCGGATCAGGATCGGCGCCAGCGGCAAGGTCGCCACCGGGAGCGACATGGTCAAGCGGATGGTGCAGGGGGCCGATTACACCAACGCGGCGCGGGCGATGATGTTCGCCACCGGGTGCATCCAGGCCCAGCGCTGCCACACCAACACCTGCCCCGTCGGGGTGGCCACGCAGGACCCGAAGCGGGCCCGCGCCCTGGATGTGGGTGACAAGTCGGCGCGCGTGGAGCGGTTCCAGCGAGCCACGGTCCGCGGCGCCCTCCAGATCATGGCGTCCATGGGCGTCCATGAACCCGCCGAACTGCGTCCGCACATGCTGCGGACGCGGGTCGACCCCTTCACCGTCCGCTCCCACGCGGAGCTGTACGAATGGCTGGGCCCCGGGCAACTGCTCGCCGATCCCCCGGCGACGTGGGCCGAGGACTGGGCCGCCGCCGACCCCGACCGCTTCACGGTCTGACCCGCGGGCTCCTCGCCGGGGCGGTCGAGCAGAGCCCGAGCCGGTCGCTCCAGACTCCGCCCTGCGTGCACCTTCCATGTGTCCGTAGCGCAATTTACGCTGCGGTCGCGCTGCGCTTCCGACAGCGCGCCCCCGCGCCGCATCCTGGAGGTCCATCGATGCGTCCAACCCGTCTTTCGTCCGTGAGGACTTCGCCGTTACGGTCCCGGGCCGTGGCCATGCTGCTCGTGCTGGCGGCCACCCTCGTCTCCGCGCTGTTGACCGTCTCCGCCACACCGACCGCTGCCGCCGAGCGGCAGTCCCTCCCACGGATCCCGAATCCGACCACCGCCTCGCTCGAGGCCACGAACGGGCCGCTGGCCACTGCCGGCTACACCGTCCCCCGTCCGAGCGGGTACGGGTCCGGCACGATCACCTACCCGACGGCCGACGGCTCGTACCCGGGCGTCGTGCTGATGCCGGGCTATCAAGGCACCCAGCAGAACCTTCAGTGGCTCGCGCCCCGCCTCGCTTCCTGGGGCTTCGTCGTCATCAACGTCGGCACCCGCACGCTGAGCGACGACCCCGCGTCGCGCGGGCGCCAGATCAGCGCCGCCGGCGCCCAGCTGCTCTCGTTCAGCTCTACCGCCGGCAACCCGATCCACGGGAAGGTGAACGGCACGCTCGGTGCGGCCGGTCACTCGATGGGCGGCGGCGGGGTGATGGCGGCCCTCCGGGACGACTCCCGCTTCAAGGCGGGCGTGCCCCTGGCCCCGTACAACCCGAACCAGAACTTCTCCGGCGTCACCGACCCCACCTTCTTCATGACCTGTCAGAGCGACCCCGTCGCCCACGGCAACACCTACGCTCTGCCCTGGTACAACTCCATGTCCCAGGCCGAGAAGCTCTACATCGAGGTTCCCGGCGACCACCTCTGCCCGATGACCGGCTACGGCAACAAGGCCAAGCAGGGCAAGTGGATCGTGTCGTTCTTCAGCCGCTGGCTGTACGGCGACACCCGCTTCGGCCCGTTCCTGTGCGGCGCCGCGCGGGAGTCGGACAAGAACAACTCCTCCCTGGTCACGCGCTGGCAGGACACCTGTCCGTTCTGAGCGGGTCCGCGCAGGGCTCCTGCGGTCCACCGCAGGAGCCCTCCTCACGTACGCGTTCGGCCTGCGGAAACTCCCCAACCTGAAGACGACTTCAGGGTTTCAGGCTGCGTTCAGGTTCGGTTCGGCAACGTAGTGGGTGTCGGAAGGGCGCGACAGGGCCCGCCGAAGGAAGCACAACACGCCGCACGAACGGGCGACAAGGTCACCTACGACCGGGCCGGTCCTGGACCAGCACGTCGACCACGACGACAACGTCGACGACTGACCAGCCCGCACCTGACGCCTCATGAGCCCGAAGGGGTCGCCCCCGCCGCTCTCCGGCGGGCGCGGCCCCTTCGCCCGTTCCGGATCAAGCGCCCATCTTGTGGATATCCCACAACCCGGCACACATCCCGGCGTCGAGCACTGCCCTTGCTGGAAACCTCACCCGTCGACGTATGTTGAGGCGGGCTGATGTGTCCGGGTCGTCGATCGGCGGGGGCAAGGGCTGTAGCGGTCCGGTCCGCGTACGTGGTGACGCGAGTCGTCCCGGTCCCGGGATCGGCGAGCGCCTCCAGCGACGAGGGGCTGTAACCATTGCTGGCCACCAGCCCGGTCGTCGTCGGCGACCGGTCCGGCCGCTGGAACAGCTCCTTCTCGTACGGCGGCTATCCGATCAGCCGCGATCCCGTGGTCCGTCGCAGGCTGCGCGACCTCCGCAGATCGTGGGTGACGTTGATCCGCTTGAGCCAGCGGTCGAAGCCGTCGTAGCGCGCGACGAACGAGCTTCTCCCGTGAACCACACGGTGGTTGTTCAGGAAGGCGAATTCGCCCGCTTCGAGCCCGACCGGGTGCAGGTTCCGGCTGAGCAGATCATGCACGGCGGCGAACGCCCTGGCGGCCTCCTCGTCCCCCTCGACGGCCGCCATGTGGGACGCGTCGAAGCGGAGCAGCGGTGCGGTCCGCGATCCGAACAGGACCGACACGGGCCTGCGTTCGTTGATGATCTTCTCGATGCTCTCGAAGTGGAGCCGGTCGGCCTCACTGCGAACGGTGTTGTTCCTGGGGAGGTGCGAGCTGTCCGGAATGATGGTGAAGCGCTCCTCGAAGAGGATGGCGACGTCGTCCCGGTCCAGCGCCGTGAAGTCCGCCTCCGCCACGATGACGGGGACCCGGCCCGAATTCCGCAGCGAGGCGAGGATGATGTAGTCGGCACGGTAGGGGTGGAAGGCGTCCTCGGTGTGCAGGGTGAGCGCCTTCTTGCTGCCGGTGCCCAGGAGCTGGTGCTCGTACTCCTTGATGGGGAACACGTCGTTGACCAGGTGGCCGTCCTGCTGCGTGGCCCAGCCGAACGGCTCCCCGAGGAGAGCGGCGTAGAGCAGGAGCAGGATCTCCTCGGGGAACTCGCCGTGCGGCCGGGTGTCGTCCTTCCAGTGCACCGGAGTGGGGCCGATGCGGTCCTCGTCCACCGTGTGCCCGGCGATCGTGCAGAACCCGTTCAGCTGGTCCAGCGAGAACGCGCGCAGGAACCGTTGGACGCGCGGTGGGAGCCCGGAGGCCAGGAGCGGCAGTTCCTGAAGGAGCGCGGCATCGTCCGCGGCCGTAAACCGCCGCGAGACCTCCAGCGCCAGCGCGGCGGTCTCCTCCGCTTCCCCGGCGGTCAGCCGGAGCCCCGTCCGGGAGGCAGTATCCGTGGTCGTGGTCATTTCTCCTCCTCCATACAAGTCACCAGTCGGCGCAGCCCATCGGTGACTTCCTGCGAGTTCGCCAGGTGGTAGAGGTGGCCCCCGTCGAAGGTGCGCACCGTCGTGCCGGCGGCCGAGTAGCCGCCCCACTCCTGGATGTGCTGCCGGGTCACCCCCGTGTCGTCCCTGCCGCGCCAGGCGCTGAGGGGACAGGGGAGGAGTTCGCCCGCAGTGTGGACGTAGGTGTCGCAGATGGCCAGGTCGCCCCGCAGCGGCCGGACGACGAGCCGCACCAGCCGGTCGTCCCGGGCGACGTACTCGGGCACGACACCGCGCCGGATCAGCTCGGCCACGAGCTGCCCGTCGCTGAGTTCCGCTGACCCGGCGTCCTCGCCCTGCCGGTGCGGCGCACGGCAGGCGGACGCGACGAACCGCGCTGGCCACTGCCCGTGCCGGGATCCGAGCGTGCGGGCGAGCTCGTACCCGAGCAGCGCCCCCATGCTGTGGCCGAACACGACGTACGGCAGGTCGAGGCGGGCGGACAGCGCGGGGGCCAGCTGCCCGACGACCTCCTCCGCGTCTGTCGCCGGAGGTTGCCGCCAGCGGTTCTCACGCCCGGGAAGCTGCACCGCGAGTACGGCGACCTCCGGCCCCATCAGCTCCTGCCACTTCCGGAACTGATGGGCGCCCGAGCCCGCGTGCGGCAGACAGACGAGAAGCACCTTGGCCGTCTTCGGCGGCGCCCATTCGACGAACCAGGAACCGTCTGCGGTCACCGGCCCTGCCATACCCGCTCGGCCTGGCGGTAGAGGAGTTCCGAGCCGACCCCGCGCCGGGCGCACCGCTCCTTCAACAGGGCGCTCTGCTGCACCTGTTCGGATTCCGGGTCGAAGTCCGAACCGGTCAGGTGCTTCAGCCACGGCTCCAGGCCCATGGCGTACGCGTACACATGGCCGGCGCCCACCTGCTGGGCCAGGCCGTCCGCCAGCGCCGCGTCGGAACCCTTCAGCCGTCGGCTCTGGTTGTGCTCGCGCGACAGCTTCTCCTCCATGAGGGGGCCGTACAACCAGCTGAGCGGTGCTCCGACGCATTCGAGGCCGACGAAGAGCGCGTCCACCTGTCCGACCACGTCGCTCACCATGTCGTACAGCTTCGGCTCGATCGGGGTGATGTCGGTCGCGAACATGAACGACCGGCCCAGCGCCCGCACCAGCGGCACCATCTTGGTCCGGATGTCGAGGTCGGCGTGCTCACCGATGAACGGCAGCGCCACGATGTCCATGCGGTCGGCGACATGGACCGTCTCCAGCTCGCCCGCCTCCCGGACCCGGTCGAAGCCCAGCGCCTCCAGCATCGTTTTCAGGCTGGGGTCCTGAAGCGACCCGCCCGAGGCACGCGGGACCACGATCGTCCCCACCCTGGTCCGTAACTGGAGCAAGGTCTCGAGCGAGAAGTGGTCGGAGTGGAAGTGGCTGATGACCACGGCGTCGATGTGGGGCGGCAGATCGGCCATCGTGAAGTGCTCGTGCCCGTCGTCGGTGTAGCCGATGAGCGGGTCGAGCAGGACCGAGCCGTCGGAGGTCTCGATCAGCACGGTGGCGTGACCGAAGTAGCGCGTGCGCACGGTGCCGGGTTCGGCACCGGCGTACGGCGCGGGCGCGTCGTCGGTGAAGAGGGCCGGGAAGTAGTCACGGTCAGCCGCGTCCAGGCCCAGCCGCTCCGCCAGAGCCCGCACATCCGTGGCGTTCAGCCGGGCGGCGAACAGCGCGTCCCAGTCGGCGGAGGAGAAGGGCACGGTGACGGTGAGCCGGTCCGCCCGGGGCAGCACCGGGCTCCCGTAGACGAAGGGCTGCTGCCGGGTGGGCACCGGGCCGAGGGAGACGCTCTGGCTGTGCGGCTCGGCCGCGGGCGTGCGGTACAGCAGCGGCTCGAAGAACCGGAACGAGGGGCGATGGGCGGTGTCGTAGACCAGCTCGACGCAGCCGCGCAGCGACGCGGGAACGTCCGGGTACAGCGGTTCCAGCGAGCCGCCCGTCGCCTTCTCCCGGAGCAGGCGCCGGAGCTGGTCGATGTCGTCGGCCAGCGTCAGCCGGGCTTCTCCCGCGGACAGCGTCCGGTTCAGCAGCGCCTCCACCTCAGCGTCGGAGGCCCCCTGCGGGTCGAGGAAGGGACCGCCGTAGCGTGCCGGGTCGGCCAGGGCCTTGGCATGCAGATGCGCGCCCTGGAGGTAGCTCCGCAGGATCGGCAGCAGCCGGTCCCGCAGATTGAGCGCGCCGGTGTGCGGTGCGATCAGATAGGGCCACGCGTACCAGCGGTGCAGCAGAGGCTGCGCCGCCACGGAGGAGTGCAGATAGCGCTTCTGGTTGACGCTCATGGCGTGCCCTTCTGTCTCGGTCTGGCGGCTGTGCGCCGTTGTGGTGGTGCGGCGCGAGCCCGGCTCACGGCGTTCACGCCCGCGAGGTCGGCGCGGCGTCGTCCTGTGCGGCGTCGTCCTGTGCCGCGTCGCTCTGTGCGGCATCGTCCTTCGCCAGGGGCTTCGTTCCGGGTTCGTCGTCATCCGTGGTGGCCCCGCGGCCTTGCCGACCGGCGACGCGAAGTGCGGGTACGCAGGCCGCGGTGACGGCCATCAGACCGGTGCCGGCGATGATCAGCACGGTCCGCGGGGACAGGACCGAGGCCAGATAGCCGCCGGCCGCGTAAGCGAGTGCGCTGCCGGCGAAGGCGGCGGACGAGACGGCCCCGCCGACCCTGCCGAGCATGGCGGCCGGGACGCTCTTCTGGAGCAGCGTCTCCTCGCCGACCATGGCGAGGCTGTTGCCCATGCCCGCCACCCCTTGCGCGGCGACGGCGACAGCCAGGACCGGCGAGAGACCGGTCGCCGCGAGCCCGGCTCCGGTGATGATCCAGCCGCCGGCCATGATCGTCGCGGGCGAGAACGTCGTCGCCGAGCGGGTGAGCCACAGGGACGCGGCGACCATGGCGACGCCCGAGGCGGTACCGAGCAGCCCGAAACCGAGCGGCCCGGCGTCCAGGACGTCACTGGCCAGCAGGACGAGGGCCACATTGTCCAGCGATCCGAACAGGACGCCGAAGAGCAGCAGCAGCACGATCACCCGGGCCGCCCGGTGGCGCCAAGTGAACACCAGGCCGGCGCCGATGTCCGCGAGGAAGTTCCCGCGCTTGCCCGTGGCGTCCCGTACGGGCTCCAGCCGGGGCAGGCGCAGCAGGAAGAAGGCGCCGACAAAGAAGGTCAGCGCGTTGACCAGCAGCGCGCCCCGGGGCTCGAAGGCGGCGGTGAGGGCACCGCCGATCACCGGGCCGGCGGCCGCCTGGAGGTTGAACGCGGTGCCCATCCACGCGTTTGCCGACATGAGTTGGGGCTCCTCGACCAGCCGGGGCATGACGGTGCGGCCGGCCGCGACGAAGACGGTGGCCAGACAGGAGGAGAGGGCCACCAGCGGCACCAGCGCCGCGGTGGTGGACGGCACGGCGGCGATGGCGACGAAGACGGCTCCCTGGCCGAGTTCGGCCACCAGCAGGATGCGCCGCACCTCGAACCGGTCCGGCAAGGCGCCCGCGACCGGGCCGAAGAAGCGGGGCACCGACTGGGCGAGGAGGACGGCGGCGACTCCAGCGGCTCCCGCGTCACTGTTCCCGGCCAACAGCAGCAGGGCGACCATGGCCACGCCGTCCCCGATGAGGGAGATCGACCGGGCCGTCCAGTAGCGCCTGAAGTCCGGATTCACACGGAAGAGCTGGAGTGAATTCATGCAGGTCACCGTTCGCAGAATGAGGGATTCCGATTGGCCCACTCGACCGGTCGGGCGGCAGGAGCAAATCTACCCGCAAGCTCCGTCGATCACGACTGCCTGAGGACTTTTCTCATCCCGTCCCCCACCCCGGTTCTCAGCCCGACAAATCCACAGCTTGTCAGAAAACACCCGGACGGGGACACCCGCGTAACCCGACAAAAAGATCGCCGATGTCAAGATCAAGTAATGGAAGACGCGATCCACGACCGGACCGGCCGGCTTCCCGATCATCCGCCAGGACCGTACGGCACCCCGTCCCGGCAGTGGCAACCAGGGAGAAAACCAGCCGTGATTGCCTCCCGAGCACTTAACGGACTTCCACATTCCATTAGTACGCATGACCACGGACTATGGCCTGGTCAGACCAATTACGCGCCCGGCCGAAAGGAGCCTCATCACTGGCCGAAAAGGCGCTCTACATCCTGATCAAAAACCCGACTATCGGTTGTTGACACACGCTCTTCCGCCATGCAATCTGATGTCGCCGAGGAAATATTCCCGGTAGCCCGATTCATCGACCGAAGGAGATCTCATGGCCGAGAAGACCGCTCCGAAGCCCGTGAAGAAGGCCCCGATCAGCGGCAAGGTGAAGCGCTACGGCTCGTACGACAAGCTGCAGGGCTGAGCTCGGGCCTGGGGCGAATTTCTTCTACCCCAGGCCATTTTTTTCAGATCCACTGCCTGGGTCGGGCAGCTGAATCTTTCGGCGGAACCACCATTGCTGTTGCCAGTGCCTCGGTGCCGAATTTCCAAGGAGCCACTGTTGTCGAAGCACCGGCCCGATGGGGATCACGCCGCCACCCGGGCCCACTGGCTCACGGCCCTGCGCGGCATGACCCGGGATCAGCTCCTGCCACCGGGCGGGGCCACGGTGCCCGCACCCCCTCCGGAACGGGTCCCGCCACCGGTCGCCGCGGCGCTGCGCCGCATCGGAGGTGACGACCCGGTCGGCCTCCACCTGCTGCTGCTCGCGGCCACCCGACTCGCCATGGCCTCCTTCGGCGCCGGCGAGGACTTGGCGGTGGTGTGCCCCGCGCCGGGCTCGTCCGGGCCCGGCGAACTGATTCTCCGTACCCGGCTGGAGCCGGAGACACGGGTGAGCGACTTTCTGGGCCGGCTGCACAGCGACCTGGTGGCAGCGGCGGGCTTCCCGCTGCGTGACCGGGCGGCGCTCATCACTCGGCTCGACGCGGTCGGCCATGCCGAGAGCTCCGCGGTCCGCCAGCTCGCCGTCAGCTGGCAGGGCGCCCACCCCTCCCCCGGCCCCGCGTGCCCCGCCGACGTCTCGGTGCGCGGCCGGTCCGAGGCCGGAGGCGGTCTGGAGGTACGGGTCACCGGGCCGGACGGCCGGGTGCCCGCATCCGTGGCGGCGCTGGCCCGCTGCACCGTGGCGGCTCTCGCCGCGATCGTGGCCGACCCCCACCAGCGGGCCGGCGAAGTGGATGCGCTCGGCCCGGACCAGCGTGCGGAGTTGGAGCGCTGGAGCGGACTGCCGCTGCTCGACGCGTTCGCCCCGCGCACGCTCGTCGACCTCGTGGACGCCTCAGCCGTACGGCACCCGGAACGCGTCGCGGTGGTGGACGAAGGGACGCGCTGGACCCACGGCGACCTTATGCACCGGTCGCGGCACGCGGCCGCCTTCCTCGCCGAGGAGCACGGTGTCGGCCGGGGCGACCGGATCGCGCTGCTCCTGCCGCGCGGCGCGGAACTGGTCCTCGCCGTGCTGGCCGTGCTGCGCGCGGGCGCCGCGTACGTCCCCATCGACCCGAAGCACCCGGAAGAACGTATCCGCAGGCTCCTGCGGCGCAGCGGTGCCAGAATCGTCATCGGCGCCGCCCCGGCTGACCAGGGCCTGCCGACCGTGACGGCCCATGAGCTGCGTACCGTGTCGCGGAACCCGGCGCCGGAGGGCCCCCGGCCCGACCCCGTACGGCCGGACCCCGTACGGCCGGAGGACGAAGCCGTGGTGTTCTTCACCTCCGGCTCCACCGGACTGCCGCGCCCGATCGCCCTGCGGCACGACCAGATCCGCCACAAGGCCGTCAGCTCGGCCGCCCTGGTCGGCATCGACGAGGACACCCGGTGTGCCCTGCTCTCCGCGATCTCCTCGGACGCCACCACGTACCAGATCTTCGTCACCCTCGGTGCCGGGGGCACGCTGGTGGCCGTCGGGGCACCCGACGAGCTGGACCCGGTCACGTTCTGGGAGCGCATCCGCTCGCGGCGCGTCACGATGGTGAACTGCGTGCCCAGCCTGCTGTCGGCGATGCTCGATGTCCTCCCGGAGAACGCCGGGCTGCCGCTGCGGCATGTGTTCCTTGGCGGCGACACCGTCCCGCGCGGGCTGCTGCCGCGTACCCGTGGGCGGTTGCGCGTGGACACGTTCGCCAACCTCTACGGGCCGAGCGAAGCCACCATCGAATGCACGACGTTCCTGTCCGGCGGGGACCGGGCCGCCGCACTGGACGCGGTGCCGATCGGCCGCCCGTCCCCGGGGTTCGGCGTGCTGGTCCTCACGCCGTGGAACACGATGGCGCCGGTCGGGGTCCCCGGCGAGATGTACGTGGCCGGCCCCGGAGTGGCCGACGGCTACCTGGACGAACCCGAGGCCACAGCGGCGCGGTTCGTGCGGTGCCCGCTGCCCGGCATCGGACGGGTCTTCCGCACCGGTGACCTCGCCCGCTGGAACAGCGACGGAACGCTGGACTTCCTGGGCCGCGCCGACGACCAGATCCAGGTGCACGGCAACCGAGTGGAGCCCGGCGAGGTCGAACAGGCGCTGGTGGAGGTGGACGGGGTCCGCGAGGCCGTCGTACTCGCCCGCCCCGGCCCGCGGGGAGACCTCACCCTGGCCGCCTGGTACACGGCCGACTCGGCCGTCGCCCCCGAGGCCGTACGCGCGCACATGGCGGCCGTGCTCCCGCCGCACATGGTGCCCCGGGCGTACCGGCAGACGGCACGGCTTCCCAGGACCCCGCACGGCAAGATCGACCGGGCCGCGCTGCTCGCCGCCCCCGAGCCGGAGGCGGCGGCCTCGTGGGTACCGGCGGACGAGGCTTCCCACGCCGTGACCGCAGCCTGGGAGAAGGTGTTCGGCCGTCCGCCGCGCTCCGCCGGCGAGGACTTCTTCGAAATCGGCGGCCACAGCCTGACCGCCGCCCAGCTGGTCGGCGCGCTGTGCGCCGGCTCCCCCGCGCACGAGCTGGCGGTGCGCCAGGTCTTCGCCGCGCGCACCCCGGGCGCGCTCACCACGGCGCTGCGGCAGAGCCTGGAGCGCGACCGCGACGAGCCGACGGACGAGCCGACGGACGAACTGACGGACCAACCGGTTGACGAACCGGCCGGGCCACGGAAACGGTGGCACGCCGCGACCAACGCCCAGCGGCGCATGTGGCTGCTGGAATCGCTCGACGAGGGCGAGGTCCGCACCTACAACATGGTGGAGACCTACGCGCTGAACCGCCCCCTGGAGCAGGACGCGCTGGAGGCCGCCGTCCAGTACCTGGTCGCCCGGCACGAGGCGCTGCGCACGGTCTTCGTGCTGCCCGAGGGCGACGGCGAGAGCGACGGTGAACTGCGGCAGGTGGTGCTGGAGCCCTCCGAGCTGCTCGTGCAGCCGTTCGTCGAGTCCGTCGAGCCCCATGCCTACGACGCCACGCTGCTCCGCTGCCGTGCAGAGGAGGCCCGGTGGAGGTTCGACCTGGCCTCCGGACCCCTGTTCCGGATGCGCTATCTGTCGTGCGCGGGCCGCCCGCCCGTACTGCTGTTCAACATCCATCACGCCGTGAACGACGGGTGGTCGTACACCGTGCTGGTGCGGGACCTGATGACGGCAGCCGCGGCGTTCGAGCGCGGGGAGAAGCCCCGGCTGCCCCGGTCCACCGGATATCTCGCCCACTCCCGCGCACTGGAGCGGCGGCTGACCGGCGCCCGGGGCGAGAAGCACGCGCGCTTCTGGCGCGACGCCCTCGCCGGACTCCCCCCGACGGCGGCGCTGCCCGTGGATCACCCGCCCGGCAGGCACCGCAGCAACGCGGGCGGGCTCGCGCGGATCGGCCTCGGCGAGCGGCTGACCGGTGACGTCCGGGCGCTGTCCGTACGGAGCGGCGCCACCGCGTTCATGGTGTACGTGGCGGCGGTACGGGTCCTGCTGCACCGCCTCGGGGGAGCCGCCGACCTACCGCTGGGCACGGTCGTGGCCGGACGCGGTGCTGCCAGGACCGCCGACGAGGTGGGCCTCTTCGTCAACACCGTCGTGCTGCGCACCCCCTTGGCCCCGGACGGCTCCTTCGCCGATCTGCTGGAGGCGGTGCGCCGTACCGCGCTCGATGTGCAGGAGCACGAGGAGTACCCCTTCGACCGGGTGGTGGACGACCTCGGCATCCGCCGCGAGCACGGCCGCAACCCGCTCTTCGACGTCCTGGTCGAGACCGTCCTGTCCGGGACGATCTCGGCCGACGCGGGCGGCACCGGGCTGACGGCCCGGCATCTGCGGGCGGCCCCCGAAGTCTGCGACTTCGACCTCACCTTCGGCTTCCTGATACCGGAGGGAGACTCCGGCGATCCGGCCGAGGTCTGGGTCGGCTACCGGGACGACCTGTTCACGGCACGCAGCGCGGCCCGGTTCGGCGAGCAGCTGCGCGAGCTGCTCCAGGAGCTGGTGCGGGACCCGCACGCCCCGCTCGCACAGGCGGCCACGGCGGCCCGCCCGATTCCGGCTCCGGCGCCCCCGTCCGTCGTACCGGAACACCTCCCCCGGCCCGCGGGCGACATCGCGCCGACCGGGGACACACCCCTGCTCGGCCCGGTCGCCGAGCTCTGGTCCGAGGTGTTCGGACACCCGGTGACCGACCCGGACGCCGGCCTGTTCGAGCTCGGGGGACACAGCCTCACCGCGGCCCGGATCGTGGCGTTGGCCCGGTCGGTCTTCGGGGTCGAGGTGCCGTTGCGCGCCGCCTTCGAGCACCAGACGGTACGTGAGTTCGCCGCGTTCGTCGCACGTCAGCCCGCGATCGACGGCCACGGCGAACCGCGCGCGGCGGTGGCCCGTCCGAAGGACGCGGTCCCGGCCATGCGGAGCCCCGCGACGAGCGCCCAGCGGCGGATCTGGCTCGCCACCCGTTCGGGACCGCCCACGGCGTTCAACGTCTCGGCGGCGCTTCTGCTGCCGTACGTCCTCGAACCCGGGCCGCTGGGCGAGGCAGTCCGCGCAGTGATCGAGCGGCATGAGTCGCTGCGCACGCGGTTCCGCCATGCGGACGGCGAGCTGTTCCAGGAGGTCGTACCGGCCGGATCCGGTCCCCTTCCGCTGGTGTCCGTGGAACTGCCCGCGGACACCGGCCCGGACGACCCGGCGGTGACCACGGTCGCCATGGACGCCCGCGAGGTCGTGTTCGACCCCGAGCACGGCCCGCTGTTCCAGATCCGGCACCTGCGGGGCGTACGCGGCGGGGACGTCCTCGTGGTCACCGCCCACCACTTGATCTGGGACGGGGCGAGCCTGGACGTCTTCGCCCGCGACCTGCTGGAAGCCTGCGCACAGACCGGTACGGGACCGCCCCGGCTGCCGACGGCGTCGGCGGGCCTGCGCGAGTGGGCCGCGGCGGAGGACGCGTGGCTGGACTCCGTCTCCGCCGAGCCGTCCCTCGCCTACTGGCGTGCGCGGCTGGCCCCACCGCTGCCGCTGCTCGACCTGTCCGGCACGCCCGACCGCCCGGCGAAGCGCTCGCCGGTTGCCGGTGTCGTCCGGCGGCGGCTGGACCCCGAGGTGAGCGCCGCCGTGCGGTCGTGCGCCGCGGCCTGCGACGCGAGCACCTTCATGGCCGTGGTGGCCGCCTTCACCGCCGTGCTGCGGCGGAGTTCCGGGGCGCGGGACCTGCTGCTGGGCTTCCCGATCAGCCCGGTGGAACGGCCGCCGGTCGTCGGATGCTTCGTCGACGAGCTGCCGCTGCGTCTGGAGCCGGCCCCGGACCTGACCCGGCGCGGCCTGCTCTCCCAGGTCCGGGACCGGGCCCTGGAGGCGTACGAACACGGGCGAGTGCCGTTGGACCGCCTGGTCCGGGAGCTGCGACCGCCACGGCACCCGGGACGGCAGCTCTTCTTCGACGCCGGGGTGAGCTGGGAGGGAACGCGGCCGGGACCGGGCGGCGAGGCGGACGGCCGGCCGTTCCGCACCCGCGAGTACCCGCCGCTCACCCCGCCGGTCACCGCGGACCTGCGCCTGTTCGCCCGGGAGGAGGACGGCCGGCTGCTGCTGGAACTCTCCTACGACCCGGCGCTCTTCGGCCAGGACCGGGCCGGAGCGCTCGCCGACGAGGTGGCCGCCGAACTGGTCGCCCTGCACACCACGCCCGAGCGGCCGCTGTCGCAGCCTCCGGCCCCGGCCGGGGGCACGCCCGAGCCGCACGCGGCCACCGACACCACCACCTGGGGGACCACCAGCTATGAGTTCTGAGACAGCCGCGGCCCCGGACACCTCCCCGGTTCCACGCGCGGGCGGGCTGCGGCCGCGGCTGACCGGAACACCGGTGCTGGGCCGGGTCGTGGCCGAAGCCGCGTTGTCGCCGTCCGCCCGCGGGGGCCTGGAACGGATCAGCGGCGGCCGGGCTCCGGAGGAGCTCGTGGTGCTCGCCGCGGCGCTGTCGCTGGTGGCGGCCGGTGCCGACGCCGGCGAACAGGCCGTGCTGCACGTGCAGCGGCCGGACGGCGGAGTGGCCTGCCCGGTGGACGTGACCGCGGCGGCGACGCCCGCCGATCTGGTGCTGGCGGTGGACGGCCTGGTCAAGGCGGGTGCACCTCAACCCCACGGGGCCGAGGTTCTCGTCGCGTCGGCGGCCGTGGCCGAACCGGAGATCCTGGCGCCGCTCACGGTGACGCTGCTCGCGAAGGACGCGGACGGCGGTCGCGCGCTGCGGGTGGACATGGACCGGAGTCGCTACGAGCTGTGGTTCGCCGAGGTCCTGGTGCGTGTCCTCGATCACGCGCTGAGCGCGTTCGAGCGGCCCCGGGATCCCCTGGCGGACTGGGATCCGATGCCGAACCGGGCCCCGATACCGGAGGGCGGCGGCTGGGCCGGGGACGTGGCCGCCTGGGAGACCGGCGACGACCCGGCGCCGGAGCCGGGGACGCTGCTCTCCGGCGTCGAGGCCCACGCGGCGGCTCACTCGGACGACATCGCCGTGGTCGACGTCGGCGGAGCCGAGCTGACCTACGGCCAACTGCTGGCCGCCGCCACGAGGGTCGCGCGGCAGCTGCGCCTGAGCGGTGTACGAAACGGCAGCCCGGTGGTCGTGATCGGCCCGAAGTCCTGGCGCACCCTGGCCGTCGTCCTGGGCACGCTGCGGGCGGGAGCGGCGTACGTACCGCTCGACCCGGGCGCGCCGGGAGCGCGGCTGGACGCCATGCTGCGGGATCTGGCCCCGGCCGCCGTGGTGCTCGACCCCGGCGTGACGCTGCCGCCCGGCGCCACGCCGCCGGACTGCCCCGTGCTGTCCTCGGCCGCCGTGGCGGGGGAAGTGGGCGACGCCGCGGTGGACGTGGACGTACCGCCGCCCGGCCCGGAGGACACCGCCTATGTGATCTACACATCGGGCAGTACCGGACGGCCCAAGGGCGTGGTGGTCCGGCACGGTGCCGTTCACCCGTTCCTGCGATGGCGGCACCGCTACCAGGGGCTGGGCCGCGACACCCGGATGCTGCTGGTGCCGTCGTTGTTCTTCGACAGCTCGGTGGCCGATGTCTTCGCCGTTCTCGCCTCCGGCGGACGGCTGGTGCTACTGGAGGAGCGCCACCGGCTGGACGTACAGAAGGTGTGCGCGCTGGTGGCCGGGCAAGGCGTCACACACGCCACCTTCGTGCCCAGCCTGTACCAGCTCGTCCTGGACGGGCTCGCCGCACACCGCGACACGCTGCGCACCGTCGTGGTGGCCGGGGAGGCGGTGCCGCCGGAACTCGTCGCCCGCCACCTGCGGCTGATGCCCGGCGTCCGGCTCGTGAACGAGTACGGGCCGACCGAGAACTCGGTCGGCTCGACGGCGCTGGACCACGGCTCGGAACCGCCGTTCGGCCACCCGATCGGACGCCCGGTGGCCGGGACCGTCGTCCAGGTGCTGGACTCGCGGGGCCGCCGGGTTCCACCGGGATTCGCCGGGGAGATCTGTCTGTCCGGGCCCCGACTGGCCGACGGCTACTGGCGGAGTCCGGCGGCCACCGCCAAGGCGTTCCGGGCCGCCCCGCGGCAGCCGGGCGGGCGCCGCTATCACACCGGTGACCGGGGCTGGTGGCGCCCGGACGGCGTTCTGGAGTTCCTCGGCCGCGCTGACGCGCAGGTCAAGGTGCGCGGCAACCGGATCGAGATCGGTGATGTGGAGGCCGCCCTCGCGGCCCTGCCCGGGGTGGAGGCGGTGGCCGTGGTCCCGGTCGGGAACGGCGTCGTCACCGAAGCCCTGGTGGCCTATGTGAGCGGACCGGCGACCGAGGATGTGCGCGCCGTGCGCGAGCGGGTCCGTGACACGCTCCCGGCCCCGATGATCCCCGCGACGATCGTCGGCCTGGCTGCCATGCCGCTGACAGTGAACGGCAAGGCGGACCGCGGGGAGCTGGGCGTCCGGGCAGCGGCGGACCTGCGCCGCGGTCCCTTCCTGCCGGTGCCGGGCGCGGCACCGGCGGACCCGGCGGAGGCCCCCGGCACGGGCACCGGCACCGACGGGTCCATGCCGGATCTGCCGGAGCTGCCGGAGCTGCCGGAGCTGGTGGACGACGTACGTGCGGTCTTCGCGGGCGTGCTCAACGTCGACTCGGTCGGGCCGGACGAGGACTTCTTCGCGGCGGGCGGCGACAGTCTGCTCGCGCTGGGCCTGGTGATGGAACTGGCGGAGCGGCTCGATGTGTACGTGGAAGTGGACGATTTCTTCGCCACCCCCACGCCGGCCGACGTCTGCAAGATGGTCCGGACGTCCCGGGAGGGGGCATGATCCACGATCCGGCGGTATCCCTCGATCCGGCGGTGGCCCTCGCGGCCGCGGGAGTGGTCCTGGGCCACCTCGACGGGGAGAGCCTGCCGTCCCTGACCGTATGGCAGGCGGCGAAGCCCCGGTCCGTCACCCTCCGGACGGCTCCCGGCGACGACGGGCGGACGGTGCTGGAGGCGGCGCGGTCCGCGCTGGCCGAAGCCACCGACGCCACCGCGCAAGACCGCACCCGGGTGCTCGACCTGGACGGTGACTTCGTGGCGGGCCCGCGTACCGAGGCGGTCATCAGCTGGCCTTCCGGGGCCGCTCACCCCACCGTCACCCTCGGCGCGGGCACGGGACGGCGCGACTCGCTCACCGCGGACCGGATCGTCTCGATGCTGACGGCCGTGGCCGGCTTCCTGGCCGACCCGCGGAGCGCGGCCACCCCGCTGTCCCGGCTGCCGCTGCTGACCCCGGACGAGCGGAAGTGGTCGGTGACGGACCTGAACCGCACCGAAACCGCCCTGCCCACGACCTCGGTGGCCCGGGTGCTGGCCGGGCTGGCCGTCGACCGGCCGGGGCTGCCGGCCGTCGTCACCACCGGCCGCACCCTCGACCGCGGTGAACTCCAGTCCCTGGCGGCAGCCCTCGCCGCGGACCTGCGCCGCAGCGGTGTGGGCCCCGGCGACCCGGTCCATCTGTGCCTGCCGCGCGGCGCGGACTTGGTGGTCGCCTGGGTGGCCGTCCTCGGCATGGGCGCGGTCTGCGTACCGGTGGACCCCGGATATCCGCCGGACCGGATCCGCCGTATCGCCGCAGACGTGCCCACCCTGGTGTCGGTGCCGTCCACCACGCACCTGGTCCCGCACACCACGAACGTGACCGTGGACCTGGACGACCTCGCGGCGCGCCCGTCCCCGGGGGACGGCGAATGGCCGGTGGAGCGGTCGCCCTCGTCCGTCGCCTACGTGATGCACACCTCCGGCTCGACCGGAACGCCCAAGGGCGCCGTGATCCTCGAACAGGGCCTGCGCAACCTGCTGTCCACCACCGCGCGGCAGTTCGGCCTGGGTGAGGGGAGGCGCTGCCTGCAACTGGCGAGCCCCGGGTTCGACGTCTGCGTCTGGGAGATCTTCGCGGCGCTGTACGCCGGGGCCGCTGTCGTCCCCTTCGAAGAGGCCGAGATCTCACCGGGAGCGCTCGCCGAGTGCGTCGCACGCCACGAGGCCGACACCGTCTTCGCGCTCTCCTCGCTGCTGTCCCATCTCGACCCGAACAGGTTCCCCGGGGTGCGCACCGTCGTCACCGGCGGCGAGCTGTTCAGCCAGGACCTGGTGGACCGCTGGCAGCCCGGCCGTGACCTCATCTACGTCTACGGACCCACCGAGGCCACCGTCTTCCAGTCCTGGCACCGCTGCGCCGCGGGCGCCGCCGAGCCACCGCCCACCGTGGGCCGTCCCATGGACAACCTGCGTTACTACGTCCTCGACCCGTGGGGCGGGCACACCGTCCCCGGCGCGATCGGAGAGCTGTTCATCGGGGGCGCGGGCCCGGGGGCGGGCTATGCGGGGCTGCCGGAGGCGACCGCCGAGAAGTTCGTCGTCATGCCGTCCGTGGACCCCGGCCGCCTCTACCGCACGGGCGACCTGGTCAGCTTCCGGCCGGACGGGAACCTCGACTTCCGGGGCCGGGCCGACAACCAGGTGAAGGTGCGCGGCTTCCGGATCGAACTGGGCGAGATCGAGACCGTCCTGACCTCGCTGCCGGGCATCGACTCGGCCGTGGCCGTGGTGCACGAGGCGCCCACCGAACGGCTGCTGGTCGCCTACGTGGTGGGAAGCGCCGCCACTCCCGCACCGGACCCGGCGCGGCTGCGGGAACGGCTCGCCGAGGAGCTGCCCTCCTACATGGTCCCCACCGCCGTGGTGGCGCTCACGGACGTCCCCTACACCCCCAACGGCAAGGTGGACCGAGGGCTGCTCGCCGCCCGGGAACTGCCCCGCGCCCAGGTGCGGGCCGAGCCCGGCACGGTCGGCGGCCCCGTGCTCGACGCGACGCGCGCGGCGTTCGCCGCCGTCCTGTCCGCACCGGCCGTCGGCGCCGACGACGACTTCTTCGTACTCGGCGGCCACAGCCTGGCCGCCGCCGAACTGGCTGCCGCGCTCGCGCAACGTCTCGGCGCGCGGATCCGAGCCATCGACGTCTTCGAGTGCCCGACCCCCTCGGCACTGGCCGGCCGCGCCCTCGAACGAGGCATCGCCGAACATCCCGAGGACGAGTTCCCGGCCGGATCCGACCCGGACACCGGAGAGTTCGGGCTGCTCCCCGTCCAGGAGTGGCAATGGTTGCTCCACCAGACCCGGCCGGAGGGCGACGCGGCGTACAACGTCCCCGCGCTCTTCGACTGCGGAGGCGCGCTCGACCCGCTCGCCCTCGACACCGCACTGGCCGGGCTACAGCAGCGCCATGCGCTCCTGCGAGCCGTGCTGACCGGGAAGAACGGCAGGCCGTACGTCCGGCTGGACGGGCCGCAGCTGCTGCCCGAGACGGTCGACCTGTCCCGCGCGGTGGACCCCGAGGCCGCCTTGACGGCGGCGGTGCGCGAGCGCGCCCACCGCCCCTTCGACCTGGAGAACGGGCCCCTGCTGCGGGTCACCCTCTTCATGCTCCCGGACGGGCGGCACCGGCTGCTGACCGTCGCCCACCACATCGTGTGCGACGGGCCCGGCCTGGAGATCCTCGCCCGTGACCTGTGTGCCCTCCATGACGAGGCAGCCCGGCAGGAGCCCGGCAAGCTGCCCGGACTCGTCCGCGACGCGTCGCGGACGGCTGCCGCACAGGCCGCGCTGCTCGAATCCGGGGCGCTCGACCACCAGCTGGAGTACTGGCGGGCCCTGCTGGTCCCCCACCCCGAGCCGCTCCCGCTCCCCATCGACCTCCCGCGGACCGGCCGGGCCGGACGGCACTGCGACGTGGTCCGTGCGGAACTGGACGAGGCCACGACCGAAGCCCTGCGCGCTCTCGCCCGCGAGGTGCGCAGCGGTCTGCTCACCCCCGTCGCCGCGGCCGTGGCCATGACACTGAACCGGGCCACATCGAGCACCGATCTGTGCCTGGGGACCCCGGTGAACCTCCGCGGTGAACTGGCCCTCACCGACCAGCTGACCTGCTGCGTCAACTCGGTGGCGCTGCGGCTGCCGCTGCGCGGCGGCAGTTGCGCCGGCCTGCTCGGCCTGGTCGCCGAGCGGGTCCACGAGGCGATCGATCACGCGCGTTACCCGTTCGACCGCCTGGTCCGGCAACTCGCCCCGCCCGTCGCTCCGTCGCGCAATCCGCTCTTCGACGTCTGGGTCACGTGCTATCCGCGGATCTCGGCCGGCAGCGGTCCCGGGCTGACCCTGACCGGCGGCCCCGTCCCGTTGGACACCGGGATGTTCGAGCTGTCCTTCCAGGGGTGCGAACGCCCCGACGGGCTGAGCCTGCTCCTCCAGTACGACCGCGACCTCTATCTGCCGGACACCGCGCAGCTGTTGCTGGATCAGGTGGTCCTCGCACTGACCGCCATCGCCGAGACCCCCTCGGCGCCCTGGACCGACCTCAACCTCCACCCCGACCAAGACTCCGCCTCCCCACCGCGGCCGGACTTCGGGGGGTTCCGGTTCGAGGCGAACTGATGCCGCGCCAACAGCACTTCCCGATCTGAAGGAGCGTCATGAGCAAGATCAAGGTGACCCGAGGCAACTGCCCGTGCCTCCGAGCCGACCCCAGGGAACTCGCGACCGGCCCCGACGGGCCCATGTGCACGGCGGATGAGGCGAGTTGCTCCACCGCCGACCTGCTGGAAGCCCTCCCGGAACCGGAGGCCGCCCAGCCCGGTGACATCGCCGTCGGTTCGGACGGCAAGGTCGAGCTGCGCCTTTCCCGGCTGCTGCCCCTGTACGACGGCGACTTCGGGGACGAGTTCCTGCTCATCACCTCCGAGCGGGTACGCCGTGGCATCCGGCTGGTGGCGGACATCCCGCAGCCCTTGCACGAGCTGGAGTGGAAGGGCCCGGACACCCGGTCCGCCTTCGTCGGTCAGCTTCGGGCCTGGCGCTCCGAGGGGCGCAGGGCCTCCGCCCTGTGGATCGCGGAGGACGAGTTCGAACATCTGCTGGACGATGACGCCGAGGGCGTGAAGCTCGGTGCCATCTCATACTTCTCCTCGGAGTTCACCCCGCTCTCCCTGAGCCACTACCTGCGGATCATCACCGGGACCGACTACGAGTCGGAGCTCGCGGTCGAGGGCCACCTGCTGTCCCTGCTGGAAGAGGCCGACGCCCTGGTCCTCACCACACCCGAGCTGGACACCCGGTGCGTGTTCCGGCACCAGGAGACCGAGCACTGGTTCTCGCTCCACGGCCCGCTGCGTTTCGCGGACCAGACCGTGCTGCCGACCGGGGAGATCTCCACGCTCGCCGACGGCTCCGGCGCGTACAGCCGCGACAGCCGGATGCCCATCGACGGCGAGATCGTGTTCAAGGGGTCCCCGATCATCCACCGCGGGGACCGGACCGTGACATCGGAGCACACCGCCGACACCTACCTGCGGCTCGCCCCGATGGAGGACCTGCCCGTCGTGGCCCATGTCCGGAACGGCTACATCCACGACTTCACGGCGCCGATCCCCGAAGCCAAGCGCCTGCGGGACACCTTCCGCGCCCTGGTGGACGCCGAACCGCAGTACCGCAAGATCCATGAATTCGGCTTCGGTACCCACCCCGGCTGCGCCAACCGGCTGCGCAGCAACTTCCACCCCAACGAGCGCTGGCCCGGCATTCACATCGGCCTGGGACTCGGCGGCTTCACCCCGTTCCACATCGACCTCGCGCTCACCGAGGTCGAGGTGCTGCTCGACTCCCCGACGGCGGGCAAGGTGCCGCTGTACCAGACGCTCGGGCTGCGTCGCTGAACCCGGTCGTGTGCGCCGCGGCCGTCCCGCAGCGCACGCGCCGGTTTCCCCTCGGGTTGCGGTGGCGGGACGTGGAGGGCTAGGGAGGCTGTGCAATGACGTACGAGGACCGCGGTGTGGCAGTGGTGTCGGGGGCTTCGTCAGGTTTCGGCGCCCGTACCGCCCAGGTACTGGCGCAGCAGGGGTACGGGGTGGTCGCGCTGGCCCGCCGGGGCGAACGGCTGGCCACGCTCGAGAAGGAACATCCGGAGCTCCGGATCCACGCCCTGTCCGTGGACGTCCGGGACCGGGCCGCGCTGCGAACAGCGTTCGAAGGATTGCCGGACGCGTACCGGGACATCTTCGCCGTGGTCAACAACGCCGGCCTGTCCAAAGGGTTCGGGCCCCTCCAGTCCGCGGACAGCCGTCACTGGCAGGAGATGGTCGACACGAATATCACCGGCGTACTGAACCTGACCGATCTCCTGCTCCCGGGCCTGGTCGCCCGGAAGTCCGGCCACATCGTCAACGTGGGCTCCATCGCGGCCAACTACCCCTACATGGGGGGCAATGTGTACGCCGCCACCAAGGCGTTCGTGCATCAGCTGACCCTCAGCATGCGGGTCGACCTGGAGGGCACCGGCGTCAGGGTCAGCTGTATCGCGCCCGGGATGGCCCGGACGGAATTCGCGCTCGTCCGCTTCGACGGCGACGAGGAACGCGCGGAGGAGCTGTATCGGGGCGTCACGCCGCTGACCGCGGACGATGTGGCGCAGGCCGTCTCGTGGTGCCTCTCCAGACCGCCCCACGTCAACATCAACATGATTGAGCTCATGCCCGCCGACCAGCCCTTCGGCCTGGGTTTCGGGCGCAAGGAGGGGAATTCGTGATCATCTGCGGGCTCAAGCTGACGCATGACGGCGCCGTGGCCCTGCTCGACGGGAACCGGCTGGTCTTCAGCATCGAGATGGAGAAGATCGCCAACGGCCCTCGCTACAGCACCGTCTCCGATTTCGGTGTCATCCCGGGGATACTCGCCGACTTCGGCTACAAGACCGAGCACGTGGACGAATGGGTCATCGACGGCTGGGACGGGGACGTGGACGGCCGGGTCGCCCTGCTGGACCACGGTGAACCGGTCGAGGTGGTCGTCGGCCCGTACCGCGAGTCCGCCGCCTGCCCCGACCTCGCGCGCCCCGGAGCGTCCGGCGAGTTCACCATGGGCGGCCAGGCATACCCGTACACCAGTTACGCGCACGCCGCCGGCCATGTGGCGAGCACCTACTGCTCCAGCCCGTTCGCGGAACGCCGGGAACCCTCCTTCGTCCTCATCTGGGACGGCGGCCTCTTCCCCCGCCTGTACTGGGTGGACCCGAAGAACGGCGTGGAGAACCTCGGTGAGCTGTTCCCGGTGCTTGGGCACGCCTACGCGATAGCGGGCCACCACTTCGGGCCGTTCCGCCGGCCGACCCAGTCGGCGACCGTGGACGATCTGACGGTCGCCGGGAAGCTGATGGCGTACATCGCGCTGGGACAGGTCCGGGAGGAGGCGATGACGATCCTCCGTGAGGAGTTCCACCGGACCTTCGAGGGCGACAGCGCACCGGCCGTCGAATACCGCCGGGCCGTGGGCGGGTTCGGGAGTCTCTTCGAACCGTCCGTGCCTCCGGTGCACGCGTTCTACGGCGCCGTGCGCGAGCGGGCGGAACGCGCCGGGATCGCGGACGAGGACGTGCTGGCGAGCGTGCACCACCTCTTCGAAGAGCTCCTGACGGAGCGCCTCTCCGCCAAGGTGCGGCAGCACCGGGGTGACGGTCCGTGGAATCTGAGTTTCGCCGGCGGCTGTGCGCTGAACATCAAGTGGAACAGCGCGCTGCGCTCCCTTCCGCTCGTCCGCGAGATGTGGGTACCGCCCTTCCCCAACGACTCGGGATCCGCCATCGGCGCCGCCGTATTGGGCATGATCCAGCACCGTGGGCTCCAGGCCATCGAGTGGAATCCCCGCCTCGGGCCGCGCCTGTTGCCCACCCCCGACATTCCCGACGGCTGGTCGGCCCGTGCGTGCGCGCCCGCCGAGCTGGCCCGGGTGCTGTACGACACCGATGAGCCGGTGGTGGTCCTCAACGGGCGGGCCGAGCTGGGTCCCCGCGCGCTCGGCGGCCGCAGCATCCTCGCCTCGCCGATCGGGACGGCGATGAAGGACACGCTCAACCGGATCAAGGGCCGTGAGTCCTACCGCCCCGTCGCCCCCATCTGTGCGGTCGACGAGGCCCGGAAGATCTTCGAACCCGGCACGCCGGATCCGCACATGCTCTTCGACCACGCGGTGCGCGACGCATGGGTGGCCCGGATCCCGGCCGTCATCCACCTCGACGGAACCGCACGGCTGCAAACGGTGGCACCAGGCGACGATCCGCTCTTGGCCGAAGTTCTCGCCGAGTTCCACCGGCTCAGTGGCGTACCGGTGTTGTGCAACACGAGCGCCAACCTCAACGGCCATGGGTTCTTCCCCGATGTCGCGTCCGCGATGGCGTGGGGAAAGGTGGACCGGATCTGGAGCGAGGGCACCCTCTACCAGCGGACCGGCGGCTGAGGAACCCGGGTCGTGGACGGCGGGATGGCCGTCGCGGACGACGGAGTCCGGCGGGCGACGGCGGCCAAGGCCCACGCGCTCATCGAAGCCCTGCCGTGGCTGCAGCGGCTCCACGGCAGCACCATCGTCATCCGGGCCGGCGGCAGCACCATGACCGACGAGACGCTGAAGCGCGCCTTCGCCCAGGACGTGGCGTTCCTGCGCTGCGCGGGCCTCGGACCCGTCGTCGTGCACGGTGACGAGTCCGAGGTGAAGACCCATCTCACCGGACTCGGGCGGGATTCCGGTCTCACCGCCGAGCCCATGGACCTGGTCCGCATGGTCATCACCGGGCGAGCCCAGCGCGAACTCGTCGGACTGCTCAACCGGCACGGCCCGTTCGCCATCGGCCTGACCGGCGAGGACGCACACACCATCACCGCCGGCGCGCGCCGGGCGACAGCGGACGGCGAACCGCTCGGCCCCGGTGCGGTCCACGACGTCGGCGAGGTCAACGCCGACGTCGTCCGAGCTCTGCTCGACAACGGCCGGATCCCGGTCGTCTCCAGCATCGCCCGCAGCACGAACGGTGACATCTGCCGCGTGAGCCCCGACGCCGCAGCCGCGGCCCTCGCCGCCGCCCTCCGGGCCGAACGGCTCGTCCTGCTGTCCGACACCGAGGGCCTGCCCACGAACCGGCCCCATGGCCGATCGGTGATCGGTCTGCTCACCACCGGTGAGCTGGAGCACCTGCTACCCGAGTTGGGCAATACCTGGCGACCCCCGATGGAGGCGTGCCTGCGGGCGCTCCGGTCCGGCGTCGGACGCGCCCGGGTGCTCGACGGCCGGGTGCCGCACGTACTCCTGCACGAAGTGTTCGCCGGGGAAGCCTTGGGCACCACGGTCCGGCCCGGAACCACGGGATCCGACCCGCGCGGTCCAGGGACGGAACAACACCCCGGAGCACCCCTCAGTCACTCAGGGTTACACCCCGATCAGGGCTGAATCGATCGGCCCCACGTCCCCTCACGTGTCGTTTCCACGCCTCCTGATGCCTCGTCAGCAAAGTCGGCATTGGGTCAGCATCAGACCCGCTACCTACCGTCGAGCATCGCCACCACGCGCCAATATCTCCAGCCGCCAGAGCCCACCCCCGGACCCGACGAGCCCTCAGCGCACCCATCACCCACCTTGTAGAAATACCACAACCCGACACCCTCCCCGGGAAGTGGAAAAGTGACACACTCCGGCCGCATTCTTTGGACACACATCCCGGCGTCGAGCACATCGTGTAACTATGACCGGGCGAAACCCGGCTGACCGAGAGGGAAGATCATCGCCCCCTCGTCGTTGCTGCTCGCAAAAGTTTTCGATGCGCGTGACAGGAGTGGAACACCGTATGCCCAGCCCGTCCTCCACCCAGCCCACCGCCCAGATCGGCGTCACCGGGCTCGCCGTCATGGGCAGCAACCTCGCCCGTAACTTCGCCCGGCACGGGCACACCGTGGCCGTCCACAACCGCTCGTCCGCCAAGACCAAGGCGCTGATCGAGGAGCACGGCCACGAGGGGAGCTTCGTCCCGGCCGAGACCGCGGCGGAGTTCGTGGCCGCCCTCCAGCGGCCGCGGCGGCTGGTCATCATGGTCAAGGCAGGTGCGCCCACCGACGCCGTCATCGAGGAGTTCGCCCCCCTCCTCGAAGAGGGCGACGTGATCATCGACGGGGGCAACGCGCACTTCGATGACACCCGGCGCCGGGAGAAGGCCCTGCGTGAGCGCGGGCTGCACTTCGTGGGCACCGGCATCTCCGGTGGCGAGGAGGGCGCGCTCAACGGGCCCAGCATCATGCCCGGCGGTTCGGTGGAATCCTACAAGTCTCTCGGGCCGCTGCTGGAGAGCATCTCCGCCAAGGTGGACGGCACCCCGTGCTGCACCCACATCGGCCCGGACGGCGCCGGACACTTCGTGAAGATGGTGCACAACGGCATCGAGTACGCCGACATGCAGCTCATCGCGGAGTCGTACGACCTGCTGCGGCGCGCGCTGGGGCTCACGCCGGGCGAGATCGCGGAGGTGTTCCGCACCTGGAACGGCGGCCGTCTGGAGTCGTACCTGATCGAGATCACCGCCGAGGTGCTGGCGCACACCGACGCCGCGACCGGCAAGCCGTTCGTGGACGTGGTGCAGGACCAGGCCGAGCAGAAGGGCACCGGCCGCTGGACCGTTCAGACCGCGCTGGACCTGGGCGTTCCGGTGAGCGGCATCGCCGAGGCGGTGTTCGCCCGCTCGCTGTCCGGCCACGCCGACGTACGGGACGCCTCGCAGGGGCTGCCCGGGCCCGCAGCCACGCAGCTCACGGGCGAGGCGGCGGAGCGGTTCGCCGATGAGGTCGAGCAGGCGCTGTACGCGTCGAAGATCGTGGCGTACGCGCAGGGCATCCACCAGATCGAGGCCGGCAGCCAGGAGTACGGCTGGGACATCGACCCGGGTGCGGTGGCCCGGATCTGGCGGGGCGGCTGCATCATCCGGGCCCGCTTCCTGAACCGGATCACCGAGGCGTACGGCAAGAAGGACAAGCCGGTCACGCTGCTGGCCGACGGCTACTTCGCGGAGGCGCTGGGCGAGGCGCAGGACGCGTGGCGCCGGGTGGTGACCACCTCCGTCGAGCTGGGCGTGCCGGCACCCGGTTTCTCGGCGGCGCTGGCGTACTACGACGCGCTGCGCTCGGAGCGGCTGCCCGCGGCGCTGGTGCAGGGGCAGCGGGACTTCTTCGGCGCGCACACCTACCGGCGCACCGACCGCGACGGCTCGTTCCACACCCTCTGGGGCCAGGACCGCAGCGAGCGCGAGGCCTGAGAAGGCCGGGCTCGTGCGCGCGCCCGTCCATGGGCGCGCGCACGGGCGGCCGTCAGGCCGTGTAGCGCCGGAAGTCGGGCACCGCGACGGCCAGTCCGAGCATCGCCACGGCGACCAGCAGCCCGCCCGCGGCGACCGCGGCGCGGGGCCCGATGAGGGAGCCCGCCGTGCCGTGCAGCAGATCGGCGATGCGCGGGCCGCCCGCCACCACCACGGTGAACACGCCCTGCATCCGGCCGCGCATGTCGTCGGTGGCCGCGGACTGGAGGATCGCGCCGCGGAACACCATGGACACCATGTCGGCCACGCCCGCGACCGCGAGGAACACGGCCGCCCACCACAGGCTGGAACTGAGGCCGACGCCGCTGATGGCCACGCCCCAGGCCACCACGGCGACGATGACCATGAGGCCGTGGCGGCGGGCCCGGGAGAACGTGCCCGACAGCAGCCCGCCCGCCACAGCGCCGAGTGGGATCGCGGCGAAGAGCAGGCCGAGCGCGAAGCCCTCGCCCCAGGGCGCGTAGGTGTGCGAGGCGAGTTGGGGGAAGAGCGCCCGGGGCATGCCGAAGACCATGGCGATGATGTCCGCGAGGAAGGACAGCAGCAGCACGCGGTGGGCGGTGATGTAGCGGAAGCCGTCCACCACGTCCCGCCATCCGGCCCGTGACCTGCCACCACCGCTGTTCTTGAGGTACTTGAGGTCCTTGAGGGGCGGCATCGCGGGCAGCCGCCAGACGGCCCACAGGGCGACGCACAGCGCGATGGCGTCGGCCAGATAGAGGACGGGCAGCCCCAGGACGGGTATCAGCGCGCCCGCCAGCAGCGGGCCGACGATCATGCCGGTCTGGGCGACGGTGGACTGGAGGGCGCCCGCGGCGGGCAGCTCGTCGGCGGGGACGAGCCGGGCGATGGAGGCGTTGCGGGCAGGGGAGTTCATCCCGAAGAACCCCTGCTGGGCGGCGAGCAGCACGATCAGCAGCAGCACCGAGTCGAGACCGGCGAAGGACTGCGCCCAGAACAGCAGCGAGGTGACGGCGATCCCCGCGTTGGTGACCAGCATCAGGGTGCGCCGGTCCATGCGGTCGGCCACCACACCGCCCCACAGCGCGAACACCACGAGCGGCAGGAGACCGGCGAAGCTCGCGTAGCCGACCCAGGCCGAGGAGCCGGTGATGTCGTAGATCTGCTTGGGTACGGCGACGGCGGTCAGCTGACTGCCGACGGCGGTGACCGTGGTGGACGTCCACAGTCGGCGGAAGGGGCGGTGGCGCAGCGGCCGGGTGTCCATGACCCAGCGGCGCCAACCGGTCTTCGGCGGGGCGTCCGGGGCGGTTGCCCGGTCGGCGGGGGTGTCGTCGGGAAGCGGTTCTCCGGCGTCGTCGGTGTCTCGCGTGGTCTCCACGGCGGTTTTTGTTTCCTCCTGCATCCACTTCGGTCGCGGACCATTGTGACGGTCCACGGCCAAGGGGCGTGCCCCCCTCTCAGCCCTCGGCCGCCGGGCGGACCGTGTGGGGCCGGTGGATGCGGCCGGTGAGCGAGGTCAGCCGCGCGCCGCTGCCGTCCCAGCGGTCGGCGATGATCTCCGCGGCGATGCTGACCGCGGTCTCCTCGGGGGTCCGGGCGCCGAGGTCCAGGCCGATCGGGGAGGCGAGCCGGGCCAGCAGGTCCTCGTTGATCCCGGTGTCGCGCAGCCGGCGCAGCCGGTCCTCGTGAGTGCGGCGGGAGCCCATGGCGCCGACGTACGCCAGCGGCAGCCGGAGCGCCTCCTCCAGCAGCGGCACGTCGAACTTGGGGTCGTGGGTGAGGACGCAGACCACGGTCCGCTCGTCCACCCGGCCCGCCTCGGCCTCGGTGCGCAGATAGCGGTGCGGCCAGTCGGCCACCACCTCGTGGGCCTCGGGGAAGCGGCGCTCCGTGGCGAAGACGGGCCGCGCGTCGCAGACGGTGACGTGGTAGCCGAGGTAGGTGCCGATACGGGCCATGGCGGCCGCGAAGTCCACGGCGCCGAAGACCAGCATCCGGGGCGGTGCGGCGTGCACCGACACGAAGAGGGTCAGCTCCTCGTCGGTGCGGGTGCCGTCGTAGCCGTAGCGCAGGGTGCCGGTGCGCCCGCCGGCCAGGAGTCCGCGCGCGTCCTCGGTGACCGCCGCGTCCAGCCGGTCCGAGCCCAGGGAGCCGGTGGCGGTGTCCGGCCGGACCACCAGCCGTCGGCCGAGCCGCCCGGCCGGGTCGGGGCCGTCGACCGCCACGCAGACGACCTCGGCCACCGGCTCGCCCTCGCGCACCGCCGCGGCCACGTCGTCGTATTCGGGGAAGGCGGCGGGGTCGATGCGCTCCACGAAGACATCGATGACTCCCCCGCAGGTCAGGCCGACCGCGAAGGCGTCGTCATCGCTGACGCCATAGCGCTCCAGGACCGGGGTGCCGCTTTCGGTGACCTCCTGGGCCAGTTCGTAGACCGCGCCCTCCACGCACCCTCCGGAGACGCTGCCGACGGCCGAGCCGTCCGGGCCGACCAGCATGCTCGTCCCCGGTGGCAGCGGTGAGGAGTGCCAGGTGGCGACCACCGTGGCCCGGGCGAAGGGCTCGCCGGCGCGCCACCATCGGTGCATCTCCGCTTCGACGTCTCGCATGGAACTCCATTCCCCTCGCCACGGCCTCGCCACGCATGTAAGAGGTTGATACATTCAATGTATGAGCCTCTCACATCGCTCTCCGAGTAGCGACATCAGCTTGCGGATCAATGGGACGACCCACGCCTTGACCATCGACAACCGGACGACGCTGCTCGATGTGCTGCGCGAGCGGGTCGGTCTCACGGGCACCAAGAAGGGCTGTGACCACGGGCAATGCGGCGCGTGCACGGTGCTGATGGACGGCGAGCGGGTGAACAGCTGCCTGATGTTCGCGGTGGCCGCCGAGGGACGCGAGATCGTCTCGATCGAGGGGGTCGCGGATCTGGCGGACGGTCAGGGGCTGCACCCGGTGCAGCAGGCGTTCCTCGACCATGACGGCCTCCAGTGCGGCTACTGCACCCCGGGCCAGATCTGCTCGGCGATCGGGGCGCTGGGCGAGGCGCGGCGCGGCTGGCCCAGCCATGTCACCGAGGACACCGCCGCCGGTGTGCCGGACGTGGCGGGGCTGGACGAGGCGGAGGTGCGCGAGCGCATGAGCGGCAACCTGTGCCGCTGCGGCGCGTACGGGGGCATCGTGGACGCCGTCATGGAGGCGGCCGGTGCCGAGGGCGTCGAGGGCGCCCGGTCCGCGAGCGCTGCCGGAGGCGTGCGGTGAGGGAGTTCGCCTACGCCCGTGCGGGCGATGCCGCCGAGGCGGCCGCGCTGATGGCCGAGCGCCCCGACGCCACGTATCTGGGCGGCGGGACCAACCTCGTGGACCTGATGAAGCTCGGAGTGGCGGGCCCGGGGCTGCTCGTCGACGTGTCCCGGCTGCCGTACGACCGGATCGAGCACCGCGACGACGGTTCGGTGCTGATCGGCGCCACCGTGCGCAACGGCGATCTGGCGGGCGACCCCGGCGTACGGGAGCGCTTCCCGCTGCTGGCCCAGGCGCTGCTGGCGGGCGCGTCCGGTCAGCTGCGCACGGTGGCCACGGTGGGGGGCAACCTGCTCCAGCGCACCCGCTGCGTGTACTTCCAGGACGTGTCCAAACCGTGCAACAAGCGCGAGCCGGGGTCGGGGTGTCCGGCCATCGGCGGTGCGCACCGCGACCTGGCCGTGCTGGGCACCTCCGACCACTGTGTGGCGTCCCATCCGTCCGACATGGCGGTGGCGCTCGTCGCGCTGGACGCGGTGGCGCATCTGCGGTCGGTGGACGGCGCGATGCGCACGGTGCCGGTGGCGGAGCTGTACCGGCTGCCCGGCGACACTCCGCACCGGGAGACCGTGCTGGGCCACGGCGACCTCGTCACCGCCGTCGAGCTGCCCCCGCCGCCGGGCGGCGCGGCCATGCGGTACCGCAAGGTGCGCGACCGTTGGTCGTATGCGTTCGCGCTGGTGAGCGTGGCGGCGTCGGTGTCGGTGGCGGACGACGGCACGCTGGCGGACGTGCGGATCGCGCTCGGCGGGGTGGCGCCTCTCCCCTGGCGCGCCCGGATCGCCGAGGAGCGGCTGCGCGGCGGGATGCCGGACGAGAAGACGCTGCGCGAGGCGGCCCGGGCCGAACTGGCGCAGGCGCGCCCGCTGCCGGACAACGCATTCAAGGTCGACCTGGCCACCGATCTCATCGTCGCGGTCATCCGCGATCTCGTCGCGAGGAAGGACCGCGCATGACCACCGCGACCACCACCCGGCAGACCGTCGGCGCGCCGATGACCCGGGTCGACGGACTCGACAAGGTCACCGGCGCGGCGCGCTACGCCTATGAGTTCCCGACGCCGGACGTCGGCTATGTGTGGCCGGTGCAGGCCACCATCGCCCGCGGCCGGGTGACGGAGGTCGACGGCGCCCCGGCGCTGGCGCGGCCCGGTGTGCTGGCGGTGCTGGACTCCGGCAACGCCCCGCGGCTGAACACGAAGGCCCCGGCGAGCCCCGATCTGTTCGTGCTCCAGTCCCCCGAGGTGGCGTACCACGGGCAGATCGTGGCCGCGGTGGTGGCCACGTCGCTGGAGGCGGCGCGCGAGGGCGCGGCGGCGGTGCGGGTGAGCTACGAGCAGGGGCCGCACGATGTGGTGCTGCGCTTCGACGACGAACGGGCTCAGGTCGCCGACCAGGTGACCGACGGCAGCCCCGGGTTCGCCGAACGCGGCGACACCGAGGGCGCGCTGGCGGCCGCGCCCGTGCGGACCGAGGCCATGTACACCACGCCGGTCGAGCACACCAGCCCGATGGAGCCGCATGCCACCCTCGCCGCCTGGGACGAGGACCGGCTGACGCTGCACAACTCCGACCAGGGCCCGTTCATGTCGTCGCAGCTGCTGGCGGCGGTGTTCGGGCTCGAAGAGGGCGCGGTGGAGGTCATCGCGCAGTACGTCGGCGGTGGTTTCGGCTCCAAGGGCATTCCGCGCTCCCCCGCCGTGCTGGCGGCGCTCGCCGCGCAGCACCTCGGCCGTCCGGTGAAGATCGCGCTGACCCGGCAGCAGATGTTCCAGCTGATCCCCTACCGGGCGCCCACCATCCAGCGGATCCGGCTCGGTGCCGAGCGCGACGGGCGGCTGACCGCGATCGACCACGAGGTGGTGCAGCAGCGCTCCGCGATGGTGGAGTTCGCGGACCAGACGGGGGCATCGACGCGGCTGATGTACGGGGCGCCCCACGTCCGTACGACGGTGAAGACGGCGCCGCTCGACGTGCTGACCCCGGCGTGGTTCCGCGCGCCCGGCCACACGCCGGGCATGTTCGCGCTGGAGTCGGCCATGGACGAGCTGGCCACCGAGCTGGAGATCGACCCCGTCGAGCTGCGGATCCGCAATGACACCGGTGTCGACCCCGACAGCGGCAAGCCCTTCAGCAGCCGCGGTCTGGTGGAGTGTCTGCGGGAGGGCGCCGCGCGCTTCGACTGGGCGCTGCGCGATCCGAAGCCCGGCATCCGGCGTGAGGGGCGCTGGCTGGTGGGCACCGGCGTCGCGTCCGCACACCACCCGGACTATGTGTTCCCCTCGTCGGCGACGGCGCGTGCCGAGGTGGATGGGACGTTCACGGTGCGGGTCGGCGCCGTCGACATCGGGACCGGCGGGCGCACCGCGCTGACCCAGCTGGCGGCGGACGCCCTCGGCATCCCGGTCGAGCGGCTGCGGCTGGAGATCGGGCGCGCCTCGCTCGGCCCGGCGCCGTTCGCGGGCGGCTCGCTGGGCACGGCGTCCTGGGGCTGGGCGGTGGACAAGGCGTGCCGCGCGCTGCTGGCGGAGCTGGACACGTACGGCGGCGCCATCCCGGACGGGGGCCTGGAGGTCCGGGCCGACACCACCGACGACATGGAGCTGCGGGCGTCGCTCTCCCGCCACTCTTTCGGCGCCCACTTCGCGCAGGTGCGGGTGGACACCGACACCGGCGAGATCCGTGTCGACCGGATGCTGGGCGTGTTCGCCGCGGGGCGGATCGTCAACCCGAAGACGGCCCGTTCGCAGTTCCTGGGCGCCATGACGATGGGTCTGTCGATGGCACTGCTGGAGATCGGCGAGGTCGACCCGGTCTTCGGCGACTTCGCCAACCACGACTTCGCGGGCTACCACGTCGCGGCCAACGCCGATGTCCCGAAGCTGGAGGCGGTCTGGCTGGACGAGCAGGACGACACCCCCAATCCGGTGCGCGGCAAGGGCATCGGCGAGCTGGGCATCGTGGGCGCCGCGGCGGCGATCACCAACGCCTTCCACCACGCGACCGGGCAGCGGGTGCGCGATCTGCCGATCCGTGTCGAACGCTCGCGTGAGGCTCTGCGGGCGGCGCGCGCCGAGGCCCAAAAGCGCGGGCCGGGGGCGGCGGAGCAGGGAAAACCGGTCGGGTAGGGTCGCCCGGATGGCACCCAGCTGCAAGGGGCGCGCCACGTACCACCACGGCGATCTCGCCGCCGCGCTGGTGCGGGTGACGCTGGAGATCGTGGACGAGGTCGGGGTGCGTGGTTTCTCCGTCGCGGAGGCCGCGCGCCGCACCCGCGTCAGCCCCGGCGCGCCCTATCGCCACTTCGCCGACCGCGACGCGCTGTTGGCGGCCGCCGCGCTGGAGGTATCGCGGCGGCTGCGGGCCATCTATCTGGAGGCGGTGGCCACGGCCGAGTCGCCACAGGAGCGGCTGGCCACCATGGCGGGCAGCGTGGTGCGGGCGGCCGCCCGCTTCCGGGGCGGGTACGAACTCCTCTACGCACCCGGTGTGCGCACCGCCCACCCCGATGTGGTGACAGCCAAGCGGGAGTTCGTGGACCTGCTGCTGCCGAGCGCCTTCGAGGTGGTATCGGAGGAACACGGGGCGGCGGTGGCGCTGCTGGAGGCGTTGCAGGCGCTGGCCCGTGGGTACGCCACCCTGCTGCTCGACGGCGTGTTCGGCGATCCGGACGAGGTGGTGGAGGATGTCGCCGCCCGGGCGACGCGCTCGGCGCGGGCCCTGGTGGCGGGGTATTCCGCCACGTCGGTGGACGACTGATTTTCTCCGAAATTCCCTGCCCGGGACGGAAATTCAAGGTATCCCGCTTTATGGTCGACCATATCGTCTGCGGTGACGGCGGCAACCGCAGCGTGGACCCATGGAATTTCCAAAATCTCTTCCATATGTTTCATCTACGCGCGTACCTTCGGTGCGGACTGCTCTCCCCACGGAGCACCAATTCCGGAGGAACAGATGTCCTTAAAGGCCGGAAAGGGGCGGCACCGGGCCCCCTCGCGCTGGCGTTCGCCGTATGCCATCGGCGGTTTGGGGGCCGCGGTCGGCGCAGCCGCCCTCACCACTCTCGTGCCCGCGGTGGCGTCGACGACCGAACCTGACACCGACTCCGCCCCGAACCGCACCCTGTCCGCGTCCGTCCCGCACCCCGAGCGGGACTGGATGGGCTCGACCCTCTCCGCACACGAGAAGGCCGCCCCGAAGGCGGCCCCGGCGGCCACTCCCGACGCCGCGACGGTGGAGGGCGTCGACGTCAGCAACCATCAGGGCTCGGTCAACTGGACATCCCTTTGGAACAAGAACGTCCGGTTCGCCTACGTCAAGGCCACCGAGAGCACGACGTACAAGAACCCCGCGTTCTCCTCGCAATACAACGGCGCCTTCAAGAAAGGCATGATCCGCGGCGCCTACCACTTCGCCCTGCCGAACAAGTCGAGCGGCAGCAGGCAGGCGGACTTCTTCGTGCGCAACGGCGGCGACTGGTCCAACGACGGCAAGACGCTGCCGCCCGTACTGGACATGGAGTACAACCCGTACGGCGGGACCTGCTACGGCAAGACGAAGGCTCAGATGGTGGGCTGGATCGAGGACTTCAGCAGCCGGGTGAAATCCCTCACCGGCCGCGATCCGGTGATCTACACGACCACCAGCTGGTGGAAGTCCTGCACCGGCAACAGCGGCGCCTTCGCCTCGAAGAACCCGCTCTGGGTGGCGCGCTATACCGCCTCGCCGGGGGCGCTGCCCGCAGGGTGGAAGACCCACACCTTCTGGCAGTACACCTCCACGGGCCCGGTAGTGGGTGACCACAACCGCTTCAACGGAAGCCTGACCGCGCTGAAGGCGCTGGCCAAGGGGTAACCGCCCACCCCGCCCCGCTCCAGGGCGGGCGGGGTGGCGAGCGGTCAGCCGTCGAGTGCGCCGGTCAGGCCGCCGACCACCCCGTCGACGGTGTCGCCGAGGCCGTCGACCACATCGCCGACCACACCGGTCCCCTGGCCGCCGCCGTTCCCCGGCCGCGACGTCTCGCCGGGCTGCCCGCTCGGGGTGCCGGGAGTGGACGGGGACGGGTCGCCGCCGGGTGTCCGGGAGGGCGACGACGCGTCGGTCGGGGTCCGGTCGGAACGCTGCGTCGGCGTGGTGGCCACGTCGGTGTGCGCGGGCGTGGAGGGGGCCGCACTCGGCGTGTGCGACGGGGTGGGCTCCGTAGCGCCGCCACCCGAACCGCCGCTGCCGGTGCCGTCCGTGCGGTCCGTCCCGTCCGGGATGGGCCGGGGCTTCGCGGACTCGGAGGGCGAAATATGGCTGCCCGAGGGCTTGTCATCGACCGTGGGATCGATGTCCGGTTTCTGCTCCTGGGACGCGTGGACATCGGAGCGTGCCTGGGTGGACTTGTCGCCCCCGACCGAGGAGTGAAGGCCGAAGGCTATGGTCCCGGCCACCCCGAGGGCGGCGGCTGCCTTGAGGGATGTGGCCCGGGCCTGCTGGGCAGGAGTGGCGCGGCTGTGTCGGCCCATATCGCTGATGTCTCCCCGTTATCACGTCAAGAACAAGCCAGATCATAGTCACGTGTCCCCGGTGTGCGAAGAGCCGCACACCGGGGACAATCCATGACACACCAGCACTTACCGTGGCACGCTGCTAGCGCGCCACTTCCGGATAGAAGTCCCGCGACTGCCCCTTGGCGTCCTTCAGCCGACCGAGCAGGCTCGCCGGGTACTCGATGACCCAGTAGCTCACCAACGCCGCGGCCACCGCCACCACCAGCACGATCAGCACGGCGAGCGGGAAGCCCTCCTGGCCCGCGGGCGGCAGCAGTCCGGCCTTGTAGAGGCCGAGCATGATGGGCTCGTGCCAGACGAAGAGGCTGTAGCTGGCCAGTCCGACCGCGGTGAGCCACCGGGCCGACAGCCACGCTTCCCACCGCCCCGATTTCCGCACATGGAGGGTGGCGAACAGCAGCACGGTCCACAGCACGGCGGAGAGCGGATGGTAGAAGGTGGTGGCGAAGTCCTCGGGGTCCGCACTGAGCAGCGACAGCACGTACAGGGCCACGAGCGGCGCCACGCGCAGCGGGATCGTCGCCTTCGGGCCCAGCCGTCCGCGGTCGCCGAGGGCGACGGTCAGCACCGCGAGACCCATGCCCGCCGCGAACCCGCCGAAGCGGGCCTGCGGCCCGAAGTACACCGGCCATTCGGTGTACGGCACCTCGAACCCGTAGCGCGCGACGGCGATCCAGACCATCGGCCCCACGTACAGCAGCGCGCATCCGGCGGCGCACACCGCCACCCGCGCGGCCCTGCTCCGCAGCCGCCGGCAGGCGCGGGCGGCCAGCGGGCCGAGCGCGACGAGCGCCAGATAGAACATGATCTCCAGCGACAACGACCAGGTGGGGCCGATGGTGTAGAAGATCTGCTCCTTGTCGAACACCTGGGTGAAGGTGAGATGCCGGAGCAGGTCCGCCCAGTCCCCGGGGAGGGACGGATTGCGGGTGGCCCAGATGAACAGGATCGCGAGGAAGTACAGCGGCACGATGCGGATGGCGCGCCGGAAGAGGAACACCCGGGCGGGTTTGGTCGAGCCCCCGTCGATCGCGGCGCGCGCGTACGACAGGGTCAGCAGATACGCGGACAGGACGAAGAAGAAGTCGATGACCTCGAGCGAGACGAGCGCGTTCGCGTAGGGGTTGGCCACCGGGGCGTGGGAGCCGTCCTGGTCGTACGTGAAGTACTGCTGCCACACGTGGAAGACGACCGTGGCCATCGCGGCCAGTCCGCGGTAGCCCTGGATCTCGCCGTTGCGGCGGCGGGCGGTCGCGGACCGCGCCGGTTTCGCGACGGTGGCCGCGGCGGGGTGGTGGGTGTTGTTGTTGACCGTGGACAGGGTGCTCATGCGCGGGGCACCGCCTTGCCGCCGCCGGCCCGCGGGGTGACCCGCCACTGCTGGTCCCGCAGCACCTCCTTGAGGAGCGCCTGGCGGGCCACGATGTTCTTGAAGTGGCTGTAGAAGAAGGTCGCCACGAAGAGATACCGCCAGAACCACGCCCTGCGGCGGCGCAGTTCGGGTATGGCCAGCCGCCACGCGAACAGCGCCTGCACCACTCCGGCGGAGAGCGTGAACAGTGTGGCCAGCAGGCCGATCGGCACCGCCCAGTCGAGTTCGCCGGGGCCGCCCGCGCGCCAGGCCGCGTACAGCAGGACGGGCAGGATCTGGAGGGTCAGCCACGGCTGCACCTCACGCCAGCCGAGGAGGACGAACAGCCCCGCCTTCTGACGGAAGGTGAAGGCCGGGGAACGCATCGCGCGCCACAGGTACTTGAGCGACACCTGGAGCCAGCCCTGGGCCCAGCGCGACCGCTGGTTCCACAGCGCCTTGACGGTGGTGGGCGCCAGCTCGCGGGAGACGAGGGTGCGGTCGGTGGCGATTTTGGCGCCCTCGTGGAGGGCGCGCATGGTGGCGTCGATGTCCTCGGTGAGCATCGAACCGTGCATCCGGGTGCGGGCGAGCAGATCGGTGCGCCAGAAGCCGTTGGAGCCGCCGAAGACGCCGAACGTGTAGAGCCGGGTGCGGCCCGGGTGGCTGACGGCGTAGATGGCCTCGAACTCCACGCCCACCAGCTTGGCGACCCAGGAGCTGTCGCCGTTGCGGATCACGCAGTGGCCCTGGACCACGTCGTACCCGTGGGACAGCCAGTGCCAGGCGTTCTTGAAGGCGTCGGGGGCCGGGTGGTGGTCGGCGTCGAAGATGCCGACCATGTCGCCGCGCACCCGGGTGACGGCGGCGTTGATGTTCTGCGCCTTGGAGGTGGATCCCGCCACCGGCAGCAGCACCAGGCGCGGATCGCGGCGGGCCATCTCCCGGAGGGTGTCCTCGACGGGCATCGGGTGCGGGGTGTTGTAGGCGAGCACGATTTCGAGCTCGTTGGGGTAATCCAGCCGCAGGAACGATTCGACAGTGTCGACGATGGTCGCGGCCTCATTGGGGAGATACGCGGCGATGACGGCGCTGGCCGGTGGATACGGCTGCGCGGGCCGCTCGGGGCGGGACGCGGCGTCGAGCGAGAAGAGGCACTCCAGCACGATGAGCACCGCGGAGACGATGAGACCGCCGACCACCACCCAGTAGGCCGCCGATCCGATGTCCCAGCCCAGTTCGTACGTCTGCTGGTAGAACACGAAGGGAATGGCCACGCCGAGCACGAGCACGAATAAGGGCGAGAGGGCCGAGAGCAGGGCCTGCACCGCCACGGTGACACGGCGTCGTCCGCGGGGCGCGCCCCGCATCCAGGCCGCGTACTTGACCGGGCGCAGGTCCCGGTGGCGGATGGACTCGGCCACCGCGTCCCGGGCCTGGTCCACGGCCTGGTGGCGGTCGGGGCAGTCGGTGAGCGGGGTCCAGCCGATGGCCGGGGTGAGCCGCACGTTCTCGTCGGCGACGACGAAGCGGGTGCCGGCCACGGTGTTGGCGAACTTCTGGAGGGCGTCGCGCGCGGTGTCCTCGTCGACGCCGGGCATCAGCATCAGCAGCCGCCCGTCGTCGTCCCAGCCGAGCCGGTCGCACACCCCGCCCAGCTTCTCCGCCACCCCGGCCAGCCGCTCGGCGACCTCGCGGCGCACCCGCGGCCCCAGCCGGGCCTCCAGCGCGGCCATCTCGGCGACGCCGACCATGGCCACGACACCGCCGCTGCGGCTGTCGTCGGCGCGCTTGAGTTCCCGGTCGAGTTCGCCCAGGAAGTGCGGCTGGGAGTACAGGCCGGTACGCGGGTCCAGCAGCAGGTTCTCGACCGGCACCGGGACCCGGCGCAACTTGGCCTCGATGCGGGCGGCCAGTTCGACGGGGTCGGAGGTGTCCGGTACGCAGTCGTCGGCGCCGCCGCGCAGCATGTCGGCGACGCCGGTGGGGCCGGGGGCCGTGGTGACCATGAGCAGGGGCAGGGCCCGGCCCGCGGGGGCGGCACGGACCTCGCGGATCACCTCCAGTCCGTCGTCGCTGCCGTCGAGGGCGACGATGGCGTCGGGCGGGGTCTGCCGGAGCTGCCGGTCCACGTCGCCGGGCCGGGCGTGGCTCACCTCGTGGCCCGCGGACACCAGGGTCCGGGTCAGCCGGTCGATGGCCAGGCCGGGCGCACCGACCGCCAGCACATGTCCGCTCGGGCCGTCGGCGATGGCCTGGGGCGTCCCGGACGCGCCGGGTTCGGCCGATTCTCCGGACGGGGTTCCTTCGGACGGTGTTTCCGATGATTCGAGTGACCGTGCATGGTGCGAAATCAGCACCTGAGGAGTTCCTTCCTTGCCAGGTCGTGCGTCACCGAACGGGATATGCCGGGGCGCTATGCCGGGGCATGCAAAATGCCGTCCGCGCGGGGGCATATGCCGAGCGTGGCCGTATAGCTGCCCGAGGGCTTATGGGGTGGCGAATCGCCGTTGGTGAGGCTTCGCGTGAGGGTTTTTCGGCGTTGCTACGCGGAGGCCGTGGCCGGTCCGCTGCCACGAAGGCAGGGTCTCCGGCGCTGCCCGGGACAGGCGCGTACCGCTCTTGCCGGGCCGCGGGACACGCGCGCGTGTTCCAGCGAAGTGTGCATGGGTCCCATCCTTGTTCGGATCGTGGGGGGAGGACCGAACGTCACCAGTGCGACCAACCGGCTTTTTGTACGGGCCAGTCGGAAGCCCCAGTCTCTTCGATGACAACAGAACGGCACAACACCATCAGGTAACACTCTCATTAATCGATCACTGCGCGCCGGTGACTCCCGCGGTGTTCGGCCTTGTCGGCGCCCCGTCGGCGGCGCGTCGGTGTCCTGTCGGTGCCGCATAGGCGGTGCGTCGGTGTGGTGTCGGTGGCATCGCTCACTCTTGCGAGCAGAAGGGATTCGGGGGACGGAAAAGGAGTGCACGATGCGGAATATGCGAGTCCTGATTTCCGGCGCCAGTGTCGCCGGGCCGGCTCTGGCGTATTGGCTGGACCGCTACGGATACGAGGTCACCGTGGTGGAGCGGTACGCCCGGCTGCGGCCCGGCGGGCAGGCCATCGATGTCCGGGGCACGGCGCTGGAGGTGTGTGAGCGCATGGGGGTCCTGGAGGAGATCCGCGCTCACAGCACCGGTCTGCGCGGCATGTCGACGGTCGACGACGACGGAAAGGAACTGTCCAGCACCACCGAATGGACCGCGAGCGGCGGTCGGCTCGACACCCCCGACGTCGAGATTCTCCGCGACGATCTGGCGACGATTCTCGTGGGCGCGGGAGGAAAGGGCATCGAATATCTCTTCGACGACTCGATCGCCGCACTCGCCCAGGGCCCCGACGAAGTGGCCGTCACCTTCCGCAGCGGGTTGTCGCGCACCTTCGATCTCGTGGTGGCCGCCGACGGAGTGCACTCCAGCACCCGTCGGCTCGTCTTCGGACCCGAGGAGAACTTCATCCGCCCCCTGGGCAGTTATCTGGCGGTGTGGACCGTACCGAACTACCTCGGCCTCGACCGCTGGCAGGTGGCCTACCTGATGAACGACGCCGACGCGTGGGGCGCAATGGTGATGAGCGTCCGCGACAACACCGAGGCCCGGGTCTACGTAGGCTTCGGCTCGGACGAGCCGCCCGCGCGGGTGCTCGGCGACCGGACCCCCTCGGAGCACAAGCAGCTGGTGGCCGAGCGGTACGCGAACGCACGCTGGGAGACGCCACGGCTGCTGGAGTACATGTGGGGCGCCCCCGATTTCCACTTCGACGCGGTCGCCCAGATCCACATGGACTCCTGGTCCCGTGGCCGGGTGGCGCTGCTCGGCGACGCGGGCTACTGCGGCTCGCCCGCCTCCGGCCAGGGCACCTCCATGGCCCTGGTCGGGGCGTACGTCCTGGCGGGCGAGCTGAAGGCCGCGGGCGGTGACCACACCACGGCCTTCGCCGCCTATGAGCGCGAACTGCGCGACTTCGTGACCGCCAACCAAGGGCTGGCCCTGCTCAACAAGGAGCGGATGGACGCCGAGCTCAACGGGGACGCCCAGGACGCGTACACCGACGACTTCTACCAGGTGGTCAACTCGCTGACCCTCAAGAACTACTGAGGGGGCCTGCTCTAGGACACCACGTCCTTCCGGCCGAAGCCGCGGAAGGCGAGGGCGAAGAGCACCAGCGCGTACGCCACCGACACCGCCGTGCCCTTCAGCATTCCGCCCCACTCCATGTGGGGCTGGAGTGCGTCGGCCCAGGCGAACTGCCAGTGCGCGGGCAGGAACTCGCGCCAGGAGCCCAGCGCCGTGACGGCGTCCAGCACATTGCCCACGATGGTCAGCCCGACCGCGCCGCCCACCGCACCCAGCGGTGCGTCGGTGACGGTCGACAGCCAGAACGCGAGGGCCGCGGTGATGAGTTGGGACAGGAAGATGTACGTGACCACCAGGGCGAGCCGGACGAGGGCGTCGCCCGTGCCCAGCTCGCCGCCGGTGGGCAGGCGCAGCGGCCCCCAGCCGTACGCAACCGTCCCCACCAGCAGCGCGACGAGCGGCAGCAGCACCATCGCGGCCGCGCTGAACGCCAGCGCCACGGCCAGCTTTCCGGCCAGCAGCCGCGCCCGGGGCACGGGCGCGGCCAGCAGATAGCGCAGCGAGGACCAGTTGGCCTCCGAGGCGACCGTGTCACCGCAGAACAGCGCGACGGGCACGACCAGCAGGAAGGCCGCCGAGACGAAGAGCGCGGTGGCCGCGAGGTTGGCGCCCGAGGAGGTGGCGGTCTCCATCAGGGTGACCCGGTCGTCCCGCCCGTCGGGCGTGCCGCCGATCGCGAACGCGGCGACGAGGACGAACGGCAGCGCGGCCAGCACCACGCCCATCACCAGGGTGCGGCGCCGGCGAAGCTGCCGTACCGCCTCGACCCGCAGGGGCAGGGTGTGGCGCGCCCGGTAGCCGGGTGCCGCCTCCGTAGCGGAGCTCACGGAGCTCACGGGGCTGCTCATGCGGATCCTCCTTCGATCAGCGTCAGGAACGCGTCCTCCAGGCGCCGGTTGGGCCCGAAGCTGGTCACCGGGACTTCCAGCCGCACCAGCTCGGCGAGCAGCCGCGCCGGGGCGGCGCCGTCGACCAGGACGAGCAGCCCGGCGTCGGTGCGCACCGCGGAGGTGATGCCGGGCAGCGCGCTCACCTTGTCGACCAGGGCGTCGCTCAGCTCGCCCTCGTGGCCGACCAGCAGGCTCTCCCCGGTGCCGGTGATCTCCCCGACCGGGCCTGCCTGCACCAGCCGCCCGCGGTCCATGACGACCAGATGGGTGCAGGACTGTTCGACCTCGGCCAGGAGATGGCTGGAGACGATCACCGTGCGTCCGGCGGCCGCATACCGGATCATCACCTCGCGCATCTCGCGGATCTGGGGCGGGTCGAGGCCGTTGGTCGGCTCGTCCAGGATGAGCAGATCGGGCAGGCCCAGCATGGCCTGGGCGATGGCGAGCCGCTGCCGCATGCCCTGGGAGTACGTGCGCACCGCGCGCTCCAGTGCGTCGCCGAGACCGGCGATCTCCAGCGCCTCGTCGAGGTGCGAGTCCTCGGCGGGCCGTCCGGTGGCTCGCCAGTACAGCTCCAGGTTGGCGCGTCCGGTCAGATGCGGAAGGAAGCCCGCTCCCTCGACGAAGGCACCCACCCGGGACAGGACGGGCGCGCCGGGCCTGATGGCCTGACCGAAGACGCGGATCTCCCCGCCGTCCGGGCTGATGAGACCCATCAGCATGCGCAGCGTGGTGGTCTTTCCGGCGCCGTTCGGCCCGAGGAGTCCGAGCACCTGCCCCTTCTCGACGCGGAAGGAGAGGTCGCGCACGGCGTACCGGTCGGCGGACTTGGCGTAGCGCTTGCTGAGGTCGGTGATCTGGAGCGGTACGTCGGTCAGCGCGGGGTCCGGCGGCGGCGCGGACGTCGGCCGCCTGCCGGTCAGCAGCAGGGCGAGCGCCACCACGGCGCCGCCCAGCGGCAGCCCCCACACCCACCACGGCAGCGAGGCGGGCTCGGTGTGCACCCCGGGGGCGGTCGGCACGCTCAGGCCGTCGCCCGCGAGCGCGACGCGGTACGTGGCGGGCTGGGCCGGGGAGGCGTAGCCGAGGTCGGTGGAGGCGAGCACGAGCCGCAGCGAGTGGCCCGCGATGATCTCGTGGTCGACGGCGGGCAACCGGAGCGTGACGGTCTTCCCCTGCTTCGCGCCGGTGACGCGAACGGGGGTGACGAGCTGGGAGGGCAGGGTCTGCTGTCCGTCCGGCCCGACGTCGTACACCTTGGCGAACAGCACGGCGTCGTCGGTGTCCGCCCGCACGCGGACCTTCACCTCGGGCGTCCCGGTGATCCGCATCGACTCCTTCAGCGGCGCGGAGTCGAATCGGGCGAACTGGCCGGGGACGTCGAGGGAGACGCCGATCCCGAACGAGGACGCCTGGGACAGCGCGGCGATGCCCGGCACCGTGGAGACCGACGGCGGCCCGCCGCCGGGCGGGTTCGCGAACGACTGCTCGCGGCCGCGCAGCACCACGTTCCGGCGGCCGTCCTCCAGGCCCGGGTAGCGTTCGCCGGTGGCGCCGCGCAGCTGGACGGCGCCGTTGGTGGAGTCGACGCCGCCGGAGCGGGTGACCCGGAAGGCGGGCCCGGTGTCGGTGCCCCGGTCGCCCTTGAGATAGCGGTCGAACCAGTCCTGGGTGCGGGCTTGGACGCGCCCGGTCTCACGGTCGCCGCCGTCGTGTCCCCCGTCGGTCCAGTCGACGTCGACCGGCGCTCCGTTGGCCTTGATCGCCTTCGCCATGGCATCGGCCTGGCCGAGCGGGAAGAGGGAGTCGGACTGGCCCTGGAAGATCAGCGTCGGGACCTTGATCCGGTCGGACACGGCGGACGGGCTGCGGGCCTCCAGCATGCGCCGGGCGGCGTCGTCCGGCTTCCCGGCGACCGCGACGCGTTCGTACATCGCGCACAGCTGCTTCTCGAACCGTCCGCAGCCCTGGTTCCGGCCGTCCGCGGCGGGCGGGGCGCTCGGGGCGGCCTGGCCGCCCTGGCCTTCCTGACCACCGCCCTGAGCACCGCCCTGGGCGCCTCCTCCGCCGCCCTGCGGACCGGACTCGTCCCGGGAGCCCTGGGAGTCCTGGCCCTGTTGACCTCCGGAGAGATCGGCCGAGCCGGTGGTGAAGAAGAGCCCGGCCCACAGCTTCTTGAAGACGCCGTTCGGGAACAGCGCGTCGGCCAGGTTCCAGTAGGTGATCTCGGGCGCGATGGCGTCGACCCGCCGGTCGTACCCCGCGGCGAGCAGCGACACGGCCCCGCCGTACGAGGCACCGGCGACGCCGACGCGCGGATCGCCCTGGGCGTCGAGCCGCACCTCGGGCCGATTCGCCAGCCAGTCGATCAGCCGCCGGGCGTCGGCCACCTCATGGTCCGGGTCGTTGAGCCCGATCTTGCCGGTCGATCTGCCGAAGCCACGCGCCGACCAGGTCAGCACGGCGTAGCCGTCCCGGGCCAGCTCCTCGGCCTGCTCCCGGACGTCCTCCTTGCTGCCCCCGAAACCGTGGGCGAGCAGCACCGCGGGGCGGCGGCCCTGGCCCGCGGTGAAGTAGGAGGTGTCCAGACGCGTCCCGGGCATGTCCAGCACCCGGTCCTCACGGTGCACGGCCGGCCGGTCGTCGGCGGCTACGACGGTGGCCCAGGTGCCCGTGCCCGCGAGGACGGCGACGGCGGCCACCGTCGCGAGCAGCCGCCGACCGCGCAGGGTCTTTCGGAGATCCATGACAGAACCCTAGGCATGGGATGCCGACGTCGGCGCTGACATCAGACGGATTCCGTCCTGCTTCTCAAGGAGTATCCGGCAACGCGCCGTACACCGGATGCGGTACGCCGCGGATCACTCCGTTCCGCCCTCGCGGAGGTGCGGCACGCGTCACAATGTCACTCATGGGGGACTATCTGGACGAAAATCTGCGCCGCTCGATCCGCGAGGCGATGGCCGACCCCGACCGCTACCGCCCGTTCTCGGGCGACAGCCGGGAGTCGGTGCTGTCCCCGGCGACGCTGCACAACATGGCCGGGATCGTCGACCGCGCCCGGGGCCGTCTGACGCCCGCGCAGGTCAGCCCGGCCGAGGTGGACATCGAGGCGGTCTATCTGGCGGCCTGCTTCCATCTGGCGCGAGGCCCCCATGCCCCCGAGGACGAGGCCGCGGAGGACCGCCTCGCCGCGGGCTTCCTCTTCTCGGTCGTGCACGCGCTGCGGCCCGCCGCCCTCCCCCGGTCGCTCAGGGAGGTACTGGCCGGCACGACCGCGCAGGTGGCACCGGCGTGGAAGATCCTGCACGCGGTCTCCGTCGTGCTGTTCTCCGCCAGCGCGTCCGCCCGGGACAAGGCCGGGCTGTGGCGGGCCGCCGAGATGTTCCGTCACACCCGGGAGATGGCGCCCGAGGAGGACATTCCCCGGATTTTCTTCAACGAGGGCTCCGCGCTGGCCACGCTCTTCGATCTCACCGGGGATCAGAGGCTGATCACCCTGGCGGTCGCGCTGATGCGGCAGGCCGTGGCGGCGTTCCCCGACGACGAGGAGCCGCCCGCCGCGATGCTGGCCGCGCTGGCCCGGGCGCAAGCCAACGTGGCTGCGCCCGGCCCCGAGGCTCACGACGCCACGCCGGGCGGGCATATGGTCCGGTACAGCCGGGCGGGAGCGCCGGGCGATCTGGACACCTCCATCGCCGGGGTACGCCGCGCTCTGGACGACACGGCCGCCGACGATCAGGCCCGCGAAGGCCACCTGTTCAACTTGGGCAATCTGTTGCGCATGCGCTTCGAGGCCACCGGCCACCTCGGCGACCTCACCGAGGCGATCGGCCATCTGCGCGCCGTCGTTCAGAAGGTGACCAACGCCGCGTTGCGGTGCCTGGCGTACTCCTTTCTCGGCCTCGCTCTCCTCGACCGCTTCGTCATCACCGGCAAACCGGCCGACCTCGACGCCGCGACCGCGGCCGTCCGGAACTCGATGGCGGGCAACATCCCCCTGTCGCCCTATTACGGCCAGGTGCTCACCAACCTGGCCGCCGTACTGCACGCACGCTTCCAGACACACGGCGACATGGCGGAACTTGCCGAGTCCATCCGCCACCTGGAGTATGCGGTCGCCGCCACCCCGCCCCGTCAGCATGACCACCCCGTGATGCGGCTCAAACTGGCAGTGGCCCTCGGAAAGCGCGGAACGCACACCGGTCGGATCACCGAGGTCGACCGTGGCGTCGAGATGCTGCGCGGGGTGCTCGACACGACGTTGGCCACCAGCCCGCACTGGCAAGCGGCGAGCATGGAGCTGGGGCAGCTCCTGACGGCACGTTCGGAAATGACAAACGCCCCGAGCGATCTCCTCGCCGCCATGTTGCAGTTCCGCGCCACCGCGCTCGCACCGGGCGAGGACATGCGGATCCGGCTGTCGGCGGCCTACCTGTGGGGGCTGAACAGCGCGTACTTCGGCGACCTGCCCGAGGCCACGAAGGCGTTCGGGGTCGCGCTGGACGATCTGCTCCCCAAGCTCACCGGCCGGGCGCTGGACCGGCGGTCGAGGGAGGTGCGGCTGCGCGCGTTACCATCGCTGGCCTGTAGCGCCGCCGCCGTCGAGATCAGCGCGGGCCGCCCCGAAGAGGCGCTGGTACGGCTCGAACAAGGCCGTGGCGTGCTATTGGCCCAGGCGCTGCGGCTGCGCGGCCGCCACCCCGAACTGGACACGACGGCGCCCGAGCTGGCCGGGCGGTTCGGGCGGGTGTGCGCCGCGCTGATCGAGGAGCGTGGCACCGCTGAGCAACGCGCCGCCCTGACCGCGGAGTTCGACTCCCTCCTGACCGAGATCCGGGGGCTCGGGGGCTTCGAGCGGTTCCACCGGCCGCTCGACTGGGAACGGCTGCGTACGGTGGCCGCGCGGGGGCCGGTCGTGGTGCTCAACATCGCGGAGCTGCGCTGTGACGCCCTGCTGCTGCGCACCGGCGCCGACGGCGGGACCGGCGTCGAGGTGCTTCCGCTCGCCGGGATCACCCGGGCCGAGGTCAGCCGCCGCTCCGAGGGTTTCCACGCCGCGGTCACGGCGCTGTCCTCCGCCGCGGGCCTGGCCGACGCGGACACCCACCAGCGGAGCATGGACGACACGCTCGAGTGGCTGTGGGAGCACATCGCGGGCCCCGTGCTCACCCGGCTCGGGCTGGACCGGCCGGTGGGGCCCGGGGTCGAGGGCGGGGAGTGGCCACGGCTGTGGTGGTGTCCCACCGGACCCCTCGCACTGCTGCCGCTGCACGCGGCGCGGTGCCCCGTGGACGGCAGCCATGTGCAGGACCGGGTGGTGTCGTCGTACACCCCGACGCTGGGCGCCCTGCTGCACGCCCGGGACGGGGCGGTGCCGTCCGGAAAGCCGCCCACGCTGGCCGCCGTGGGTGTGCCCGCGCCGCCGCCCGGTGCGGACGGCGCGGCGCTTCCGCCGCTGCCCGCGGTCGACGACGAGCTGGCGGCGGTGGCCGAGCTGCCGGTCGGACAGTCCCGGCTGCTGGGCGCGGACGCCACCCCCGAGGCCGTACTCGCCGCGCTGCGCAACGCTCCGTACGCGCATCTGGCGTGCCACGGCTCGTACGACCCCGAGGATCCGTCGGCGGGCGGGCTGCTGCTGCACGGCGGTGAGCTGACCGTGCACGATCTGACCACCCAGCGGCTGGACGAGGCGGAGTTCGCGTATCTCTCCGCCTGCCACACCGCCGCGCCCGGCACCGCCCTGGTCGACGAGGTGATCACGCTCGCCTCGGCGTTCCAGCTGTGCGGCTACCGCCATGTGATCGGCAGCCTGTGGACGCTGAAGGACGCGATCACACCCGCTCTCGCCCGGGACACGTACGGGGCGCTGGGCACGGCGCGGTCGATGGCAGGTTCGGCGCACGCGCTGCACCGCGCGGTCCAGCGGCTGCGTGCTGAACGGCGCTACGCGCGACCGCTGTTCTGGGCGTCAATGATTCACATCGGCCCGTAGCGGGGTGTGCCCGACGACAGAGAAAACGCACAAATGCGGTCAGGAATAATCCTTGCCCATCACATCCGTAAACGCTTCCGGGTCGACGTCGAATCCGCGGATGACGCTGTGGATTCCCCACTCCCCCGCTTCATTCCGGGTGAACTCCGCAACCGTGGCTGCTGTGGCTCCGGAGACGCCGGTGAAATCGCCTTCCATCAGCTCGGTATATCCCTCGGCAATCCGGACGCTGGTGTTCCGGACATCGCCGAAGGTCTTCCGCCCGGCGTTCTGCTGGATGGCGACACCCACGACGACCCGGGAGTACTCCTCCGACAGCCGCTCGAACTCCAGGGTCATCGCCTCGTCGGTGCCCAGTCCCTGGCCGGTGCGGCTGTCCCGATTGAGGTAAATGGTGCCGTCGGGCGACCGGCTGTCGAAATGCACCAGATACGCGGGTTCACCGTACGGATCGGTCGCACGGTAGGTCCCGGCGACGATGTCGAGATCATTGGCCGGTTCCCCGCTGGGGCTGGGGTCCCACTTGAGCGCCACCTCGATTTTCCCGAGCCCCTTGTTCAGACCACTCATCCAGACTTCCCTTTCCCCTTACCCGTGTTGAATACGCGTCCGGTCAATCCTATCGTGCGCAAGGCCAGTTGAGGCTTTGGCCAGGGGCGGAGCACCCGGCGCTCCGGATGATCGGCGATCTTCTCGGCCCGCCCGGCTTTCCCCCCGGTGTCCACACCGCGACGAGGGCTCTCTACTATGGGCCTCCGTACTAACGGAGGTAAGCGTCTGACGGCGGAAGGAAGCGTCCATGCGGCGGCTGGGGGATCTCGAGGCGGAGATCATGGACCGTCTGTGGACGTGGCGGCGTCCGGCGACGGTGCGGGAGATCGTCGACGACATCAACACACAGCGGCCGGTCGCTTACACCACGGTGATGACCGTGGCCACCATCCTCTACAACAAGGGCTGGCTCCAGCGCGGCAAAGAGGGCCGGGCCTGGCTGTACTCGCCGGTGCGCAGCCGTGAGGAGTACTCCGCCGCGCTGATGGAGGACGCGCTGGGCACCAGCCAGGACCGCCCGGCGGCGCTCGCCCACTTCGTCGAGCAGATGGGCCCCGAGGAGGTCAGCGCCCTGCGCAAGGCGCTGCGGGCGGCCGGGCGGCGGAACCAGGAGTGATCCCGGCGCTCGCCCTGGCCTGCTACGCGGCTGCGGTCGGCACCCTGGCCCCGCGGGTCCTGCTGCGCAGCGCCTGGCCGCACCGCTCCCCCGCGCTCGCCGTGGCCGCCTGGCAGGGGCTGGCCGTGTCGTTCACGGTCGCGCTGGCGCTGGCCGCGTACCACCTCGCCGTCCCCACCGGACACCTCGACGCGGGCGTGTCCGGCTTAGCGCACTTCTGCGGGCTGACCTGGCACGCCCGCGTCCCGGTGCCCGGCCCCCTCGACGTCCCGGCCGCCGTGCTGCCGCTTCTCGTGGCGCTCCTCACGCTCGCCCGCTTCGGCCACGAGGTGCTGCGGGCGCGGCGGGCCCGCTCCCGCCACCTGGGTGTGCTGGCCCTGGTCGGGCGCCGCTCGGCGGGGCTGCGCGCCACCGTGCTCGACCATGAGCTGCCCGCCGTGTACTGCCTGCCGGGGCGCTGCCCGCGTGTGGTCGTCAGCACGGGCGCGCTGCGCATGCTGTCCGGCGCCCAGCTCGCCGCCGTGCTGGACCACGAGCGCGCGCACATCGCGGGCCGCCACCATCTGGCGCTGGCCGCGGCCGAGGCGTTCGCCAGGGCCTTCCGGCGGCTGCCGCTGGCCCGCGCCGCCCGCGAGCAGACGGCGATGCTGCTGGAGATGGCGGCGGACGACCGGGCGCTGCGCCGCCACCCGCGCGAGACGCTCGCCGCGGCGCTGTACGAGATGGCGGCGAGCCGTACCCCCCGCGGGGCGTTCGCGGCCGGTGGCCCCGGTGCCCTGCTCCGGCTGCGCCGCATGCTGGGCCCGCAGCACCGCCCGCATCCCGCCCTGCGGCTCGCGGTGGCCACGGGCGCCGTGGCCCTCCCGCTGCTGCCCGTGGTGGTGGGCTGCACCCCGGGGATGATGTAGCCACCCCCGGGGCACCGCGGCTCGGAGCCGTCAGAGCCGGTCGAGGATCTTCCGCAGGGTGGTCACCTCGGCCGACTGGTTCTTGATCACGTCACCGGCGAGCTTCTTGGCGGTGGCGTTGCGGCCCTTCTTCTGCTCGTCCTCGGCCATGGTGATCGCGCCCTTGTGGTGGTCGATCATCATCTGCGCGAAGGCGCGGTCGAAGGCGGCACCCTTGGCGGCCTCCAGCCGGTCCATGTCCTTCTCGGACATCATGCCGTCCATGCCACCCGACCCGTGATCCATACCGCCCGATCCGTGATCCATGCGGGGCATGCCGTCCTTCCCGCCCGAGGAGGGCGAGACCGGCTTGCCCCAGGACTTCAGCCAGGACTTCATGGTCCTGATCTCGGGGTCCTGCGCCCTCTCGATCTTCCCGGCCAGGGAGGTGATCTGCTGGTCCCCGGCCCGGCCGTCCGCGAGTTTCGCCATCTCCAGCGCCTGCTGGTGGTGCGGGATCATCATCTGTGCGAACGAGACGTCCGCGTCGTTGAAACCACCCGGCGCCGGGGAGGCAGTGGCCTTCGCGGAGGCGGAGGAGTCCTTGCTCCCGTGGTCCATGCCCTTCATGTCGTCGTTCCCGCCGCAGGCGGTGAGCAGCAGCCCACCCGTGGCGACGATGCCCACAACCGCCAGGCCGCGGTGTCGGTAGTTGGTCATGCCGATGTACCTCATGTCGTGTGTGATGTCGGTGTTCTGCGGGATGGCGCGGGTACGGCCTATATCCGCAGGACCGACAGCGTCGTGAGGTCGGGTCCCGGCGAGGGAGGGACGGGCCGCGGTACGGCGGCCACCGGTGCGGAGCGGGGCGGGGGCGGGCCACGGCGCCGTACGAGGGCGGCCCGCTGCACGGTCGTGAGCACCCACGCGCCGAGCACCGCCACGCACAGCGAGGCCATGTCCATCCCGGCCATGGGCGCGGACGGAGTGTCGTGCGAGGTCATGGCGGGCCGGTCGGCTCGCACCTCGCCCCCCGTCGCCTGGTGCATCCCACCGGAGACGTGGGCGGAGGAGGCATGTACGGCAGTGCCCGGTCCGCCGTCGGGGTGGCCCATGGAGTGCATCATCAGCACACCGAGCGCGAGCAGGACGACGCACAGGAGGCGTCGCAGGACACCGCCCGCTCGTACGCGTCCGCTCGCGTGCATGCCGTTCCCTCCGACAGATGACGATGACGGGAGCCCGTCGCCATCACCTTACTACTAAGGCAATTAGTACACGACGGGGGCCCGTCAGCCGCCGGGGGCGGGGGCCGGGCGGGTCAGCCCTCCCGCCAGTCCAGCTTGATCAGCATGTTCTTCGCCTCTTCGGCCACCTCGGTGTCGGCGACCACGTCATAGCGCGCGGCCACGATCTGGCTCCGGGAGGAGAAATCGTGGCGCCCACCGGTCAGGGCGTGGCCGACGAAGCCCGCGATGGCGCCGAAGGCCGCACCGTAGAGGATGCCGCTCAGGATCAGCACCAGCACGCTGTGGGGCCCCTGGGCGAACACCGACAGCAGCAGCCCGATCAGCAGACCGAACCAGGCGCCGGTGCCCAGTCCGGCGAGCGCGGCGCGGCCGCGGGTGAGGCGCCCGAGCACCGTCTCGACCATGCGCAGGTCGGAGCCGATGATCGCGGTGTGCTCGACGGGGAACTTGTTGTCGGACAGGAAGTCGACCGCGCGCTGGGCAGCGGCGTAGTTCGCGTACGAGCCGACGACCGGACGGTCGACCACCGCCGACGGCAGTTGCTGGGCCATCGCAGAACTCCCTCCGCGGCGCATTGACAGCGCCATCGAGGGTGAAACGCATGAAAATGCGGACATATTCGTACTAGAGGCCCTGACCCCGAGGGCCGGGCCAGTCCGGGCCTCGCAGAGCGCAGGTGATCGCGTGGGTGTAGACGATCGGCACCCGGCACAGGACCACGCCCCGACGCAGGACCATGCCCAGGCGCAGCAGCACGCCACGGCCGGGGAGGCGGAGCGGGCCCGGCTGCGTCTGCTCGAAGCCGCGAGCGGAGGTCTCGGCGACGCGGAGTTGCTGCGGCTGGCGCTCGACCATCTGGTGTCCGGGCTTCAGGGTCTGGGCGGCATGGCGCATCTGCGCAGGCCGGACGGGCTGGGGCTGCGGCTGGTGGCCACCAGCGGCATCAGCGGTCCGTTGCTCAGGTCGTGGCAGGACATCGAGTGGGGTGAGTCGGTCGCTCCGATGACCGCCTTCCACGGCGGCACCGCCCTTTGGGCCGCCGAGCCGGCCGAGCGCGGCCCCCTCGCCCGGAGCATCCCGTCCGGTGTGTGCATGGCGGCCATCCCGGTGCCGATGAACGGCAGGTCGCCGCTCGCGGTGCTGTCGGTGCTGACGTCCACACCGCGGGCGGGCAATGCGGCCCAGCGCGATCTGGCCCGTACGGTCACCGGCTGGCTGGCCCGGCGGTTGCGGCTGCTGGAGACGGCCACCGCGGACGCCGACCGCGACCGGGTCCGGCAGCCGGAGGAGCAGCCGTCCGGCCCCTGGGTGCAGCGGGCGCTGCACACGGCGCGGATCGGCGCCTGGGAGTGGGATCTCCGCGGTGCCACCCTGACCTGCGACGACCAGGCGCAGGCGCTGCTGGGGTTCGAGCCCGGCAGCTTCGACGGCCAGGTCAACACCTGGCTGGGCGCCATCCACCCCGAGGACATGCCCTGGGTGCAGGCGGTCTCCAACGCGGAGTCGCTGCGCGGCCGCAGCGAGTACAGCGTCGAGTACCGGGTGCGGCAGCCCGACGGGACGTACCGCTGGGTGCAGGCGCGCGGGACCGTGGCCGCCCGGACGGACGGTGTGCCGGACCGGGTGGTAGGCACGCTGTGGGACATCACCGAGACCCGCCGCTCCCGGGACGCCTTCAGCCGCGCCCTGCGGTACATGGGCGACGGGTTCCTGGTGGTGGACGAGGACGGGCGGATCACGTTCGGCAACATCGAGGCCGAGCGTTTCCTCGGGGCCTCCGGGGAGCTGCGGGGCCAGGTGCTGTGGGAGCTTCCGCGGGCGCGGGCGATCGGGGTGGAGCCGCGGTTCCGGCGGGCGGCGGCGGCGCGGGCGCCCATCGACTTCCATGCCCGCTGGCCGCGCAGCAACCGCTGGTACCACGTCCGGCTGGTCCCGGTGCCCGACGGGATGACGGTGCACATCACGGATGTCACCGACCGCCGGGCGCTGGACGCCGAGCGTTCGGCCGCCGCACACGCCGCCACCGAGCGCGCCACCCGGATCGCCGAGCTGACCAGTGCCTTCGCCGAGGCGCTGACCACGCAGGACGTGGTTAAGGCGGTCGCGGACCGGGTGCTGCCGCCGTTCGGGGCGACCGGGATGATCTGCCAGCTCATCGAGGACAAGCGGCTGCGGGTGGTGGGTGCCACCGGCTACTCGGACGCGTTTGTCAGCTTCCTCGACAACATCCCCGTGCCGCCGGAAGCCCCGCTCCACACGCCCGTCGTCCAGATCCTCGGCTCCCGCACCCCGCTGTTCATCTCCTCGCCCGAGGACTACGCCAAGCGCTTCCCGGAGGTGGTCGGCTATCTGCCGCTGAGCGGGAAGAAGGCGTGGGCGTTCCTCCCGCTGGTGGCCTCGGACCACCGGGCCGGCTACTGCGTCGTCTCGTTCGACCGGCCGCGTCACTTCAGCGACGAGGAGCGCACGCTGCTCACCGCGATCAGCGGGCTGGTCGCCCAGGCGCTGGAGCGGGCCCGGCTGTACGACGCCGAGCACACCCGCGCCCAGGAGCTCCAGCGCGGGCTGCTTCCCCGTACCCTGCCCGCGCTGCCCGCCGTCACGGCCGCCGCGCGCTATCTGCCGGCCGGGGAGGGCATGGAGGTGGGCGGCGACTGGTACGACCTGATCCCGCTGTCCGGGGAGCGGGTGGCGCTGGTCATCGGCGATGTGATGGGCCACGGGCTGTCCGAGGCGGCCACCATGGGGCGACTGCGCACCGCCGTGCACACGCTGGCCGATCTGGAGCTGCCGCCGGACGAGCTGCTGACCCACCTCAACGATCTGGTGGGGGCGCTCGGCGACGACTTCTACGCCACGTGTCTGTACGCCATCTACGATCCGACCACCAGCGTGTGCGCCTTCGGGTGCGCGGGGCATCCGCCGCCCGCCATCATCCACCCCGATGGCACGGTGCACTCCCCCGGCTTCTCCCCGGACCCGCCGCTCGGCGCCGCGACCCCGCCGTTCGAGACCATCGAGATGCAGCTGCCGGAGGACAGCATCCTGGTGCTGTGCACGGACGGGCTGATCGAGTCCGCGACGCGTGACATCGACCACGGCATGGCGTACCTCTCGCGCATCCTGGCCGACGCGCTGGCCAGGACGCCGGACCTGCTTCCGCGTCCGAGCGCCATCGGTGACGGCGGTTCGGCGGTGGACGAGGACGGACGTGTTCTCGGCCAGCTCGACCGGCTGTGCGACACCCTCGTCGCCACCCTGCTGCCCGAGCAGTCGCGCACCCAGGACGACGCGGCGCTGCTGGTGGCCCGAACGCATTCGATGACCGCGGACAACATCGCGACCTGGCGGCTGCCCGATGCGCCGATCGCCGCCGGGGAGGCCCGCCACCACGTCCGGGACCAACTCGGCGCCTGGCAGCTGGACGAGCTGGCCATGACCACCGAACTGCTGGTCAGCGAGCTGGTCGGCAATGTGGTCCGGCATGCCAAGGGCCCCATCAGGCTGCGCCTGCTGCGCAGCCGCAGCCTGATCTGCGAGGTGTCGGACGGCAGCCCCACCACGCCGCGGATCCGCCGGGCCTCGGACACCGACGAGGGCGGGCGGGGCCTCCAGCTGGTGTCCGCGCTCTCCCACCGCTGGGGCACGCGCTTCACCCCGACGGGCAAGTGCATCTGGGCGGAGCAGCCGCTGCCCGTGGGCTGATCGCTCAGGCGTCCGGGCGGCCGGACACCTCACCGGCCAGCGCCTCGATGTCCGCTGCGGTCGTCCGGTCCGGGTCGCCCACGGTCATCCGGGAGGTTCCGGCGGGCAGCCCGCGGGCCGTCTGGGCGTGCTTGATCCGGCCGATGCTGGGGCCGAGGAGACCGACCGTGCGGTCCACCAGGTCCTGGAGCGCGACGAGCCGGGCCGGGTCGGTGGTGTCGTCGCGCAGCGCCGCGGCCAGGTCGAGGAAGGGTTCGGGGAAGGCGGCCGAGCAGCCGGAGACCACCCCGGCGCCACCGGCGGCCAGGACGTCGGCGAGCCGCTGGTCGTTGCCCGAGTAGACCTCGAACTCCTCGGGGAGTTCGGCGCGGTAGGCGGCCACCTCGGTGGAGGGGGTTCCGCTCAGCTTGACGCCGGCCAGCCCGCACGAGGCGGCCAGCTTGCCGAATTCCACCGGGTCGACCGTCAGGCCGCTGCGCTCGGGGAAGAGGTACGCGTACAGCTGGGCGTCCGGGGCGGCGAGCCGGATGCGACTGAAGTACGCCTCCAGCTCGTCCGCGTTCGCGGGCAGGTAGTACGGGGTGAGCGCGGCGATGCGGCGGGCACCGGCCGCCACGGCCGCCCGGGTGAGCCGGACGGCGGTGTGGGCGTCGGCGGCGCCGATGTGTGCGATCACGCCGTCGGAACCCGCCTCCTGCAACGCGGTCTCGATCAGCAGCAGCCGTTCGCCCTCGCTCAGCGCGGGGAACTCTCCGGTGGTTCCGGCCACGAGCAGCTGTCCGGTGGTGCGGGCGGCAAAGCCGTACTGGGCGCGTGCCGCGTCCAGGTCGAGATCGCCACTCGGGGTGAACGGCGTGGTGAGCGCGGTGACGACGGTGCGCTGACGGTCCATGTGCGTGACTCCTCACTCGGAAAACCGTTATCCGTTTTCGGTTAACCGTTGACAGCGATCGTAACCGTGGCGAAAACTCATGCCACTCCCCAGGGCCCCACCACATCACTCCAGGAGCCGCATGTGATGTCCGAACATCTCGTGACCCTGTACCACCTGAACGATCTCGGCGCCGACGAGCTACGTCGGCTGCTGCCCGGCCACCCCGATCTGCGCATCACCGAGATCGGGCCGGACGAGGACCCGCAGGACCACCGGGACGCGCTCGCCGACGCGACGATCGTCCTCGCCCCGCTGGAGAAGGAGCGCCGCATCACCGCGGAGCTGCTCGACGGGATGCGGCGCTGCCGCCTCGTGCAGTCGGTGGCCGTCGGCTTCGACGGCGTCGACCACCTCGCCGCCGCCGAGCGCTCCATACCGGTCGCGAACCTGCCCGGCTTCAACACCGACGCCGTGGCCGACTGGACGGTCGGCGCACTGCTCTCCCTCCTGCGCCGGTACGCGGCGGGTCACGCGAAGATCGACGGAGGTGGCTGGGGACCCGAGGGGCTGCGGGGGCGCGAGCTGTCCGCGCTCACCGTCGGCATCGCCGGGTTCGGCAGCATCGGCCGCGCCGTCGCGCGCCGCCTCGACGGTTTCGGAAGCGACGTCCTGGTGCACGACCCGGTGCCTTCCGAGCCGGACCGTACGTATGTGGGCCTGGAGGACCTCGCCTCCCGCTCCGATGTGCTCACCCTGCACATGCCGCTGAACGAGGCCACCCGTGGTGTCGTCGGCGATGCCCTGCTGTCCCGGATGCCCCGGGGCAGTTATGTCCTCAACGCCGGACGTGGCGGTGTCCTGGACGAGGACGCGCTGGTCAAGGCCCTGGATTCGGGGCAGCTGGCGGGCGCCGCGCTCGATGTGTTCGCCGAGGAGCCGCTGCCCGCGGACTCCCCGCTGCGCGGCCGCTCCGATGTGCTGCTCACCCCGCACACCGCCGGGGTCACGGTCGAGGCGTACCACGCGATCCGGGCACGGCTCGTCGAGAGCGTGGACCGGGTGCTGTCGGGCGAGGCCCCGCGGAACGTGGTCAACGGCGTCAGCGGCGTCCGGCCACCGGCGGGGGTGTGAGGGCGATGGCTCTCGGCAAGACCTCCGCGCAGGCCCCGGTCGCCGCTCCGAAGAGACACGGCGGACGCGTGGGCAAGGTCCGTTTCGTCGTCCTCGGGCTGCTGTTCGCGGGCATCACGATCAACTACATCGACCGCGCCACGCTCAGTGTCGCGCTGCCGCACATCACCGATGACCTCGGCCTGTCCGACAGCGTCGGCGGACTGCTGCTGTCGGCGTTCTTCTGGACGTACGCCTTCGGCCAGATGCCCGGCGGCTGGCTCGCCGACAAGGTCGGTCCGCGCATCATGCTCGCGGTCGCGAGCCTGTGGTGGGGGCTGGCCACCGCGGCCATGGGCATGGCCCGTGGCGTGGCATCTCTGGTGGGGCTGCGCGCCCTGCTCGGCCTCGGTGAGGCACCCAGCTTCCCCTCCAGCGCCAAGGTGGTCTCGCGCTGGTTCCCGGCCTCCGAGCGCAGCTTCGCCTCGGCGACCTTCAACAACGGCAACGCGGTCGGCGGCGCCCTGTCCATCCCGCTGGTCACGCTGGTGGTCACCGGCCTCGGCTGGCGCTGGGCGTTCGCCATCGCGGGCGGCCTCGGTGTGCTGTGGGCGCTGGGCTGGTGGCTCTACTACCGCGACCCGAAGGAGCACCGGGGCCTCGGCGCCGCGGAGCGGGAGTACATCGAGTCGGGGCAGGAGAAGGAGACGGCCGAGGAGGCCGCGGCGAGCGCCCGGATCGGCTGGCGGGACCTGTTCCGCTTCCGGATGATCTGGGCGATGATGCTCGGCTTCTTCTGCGTCAACTTCGTCGCGTACTTCTTCATCACCTGGTTCCCGACCTACCTGGTGGACGAATACCACCTCGACGCCCTGTCGTTCGGGTTCCTCGGCATGATTCCCGGCATCGCGTCCATGCTGGGCGGCTGGTCCGGCGGGCTGTTCTCCGACTGGCTGGTGCGGCGCGGCACCGAGCGTACGAAGGCGCGGAAGATCCCGCTGGTCGGCGGGCTGCTGGGCACGTCGGTGATCGCACTCGCGGTCATCTCGCCGGGCGTCGGCACGGCGCTGACCGCGCTGTCCGTCTCCTACTTCTGCTCGACCTTCGCGGCGGCGAGCGTCTGGGCGCTGCCCGCCGACGTGGCCCCGACGGCCGCACACGTCGGCTCGATCGCCGGGATCCAGAACACGGCGGCCAACATCGCGGGCATCCTCTCCCCGCTGCTGCTCGGCGTGCTCAAGGGCATCACCCACTCGTTCATGCTGCCCCTGACGCTGGCGGGGTGTGTGGCCCTGCTCGGTGCCGCCACCTACGCGTTCCTGCTGCCGAAGGTCGAGCGGCTGAAGATGGCGGGGTGACAAGGGAGTCGGAGTGACGGGTCCGGGGAGCCCCCGCCGCGCCGGGAGTCGGCGCGGCGGGGGCCCGGACCGGTCAGCGGTCGTTTTCCTGAAGGAGCGAGCGCACCATGCGGCACGTGGTGTTGGACGGCGGGTGCACGCCGATCCGGACCGCGGTGGCCCGTATCTTGCGGTTGCGCGCCTGCTCGGGGCGGTACACCCCGGAGTTGAGCAGGGCGATGGCCAGGCGCATGGCCTTCAGCCGGCGGTTGTGGGTCTCGTACCACTCACGCGGACGCCCGGCGGGCATGCGCTTCTTCGGCAGGGTCGCAAAGCTCGGCAGGTCCGGAAGAGGGGTAGCGGCAGTGGCCATCGGCATCCTCCTGGGATGGTCGGTGACGCTCTCTTTCAATGCCTCCATTCTACGGTGGGGCACTGACAAAGCAGCCTGGTCAGGCGCCAGATGACCGGGATTCGACGGGCGTTGCGGGAGGGGTCTCGCGGTACGGTTGCGCCATGGAGATCTGGATCAATCCGGCGTGCTCGAAGTGCCGCAGCGCGCTCAGTCTGCTCGACGCGGAGGGCGCCGGGTACACCGTCCGCCGCTACCTGGAGGACGTACCGAGTCAGGACGAGATCCGGGGCGTACTGGCCCGGCTCGGGCTCGAACCGTGGGACATCACCCGGACGCAGGAGGCCGCGGCGAAGGAGCTGGGGCTGAAGGACTGGCCGCGCGACGAGGGCGCGCGCGACCGCTGGATCGCGGCGCTCGCCGAACACCCCAAGCTGATCCAGCGGCCGATCATCACCGCCGACGACGGTTCCGCGGTGGTGGGACGTACGGAGGAGGCGGTGCGGGAGGCGCTGTCGCGCTCCACGGACTGACTCCCGTACGCACGCAACGTCGGGCCCCGGCCCCCGTGCCGAGCACGGGGACCGGGGCCCATGGCCATGGGGTCCGCCGCGTCAGCGGCCCCGGCCGGTGGTCGGGGCCGGACGCAGCAGGAAGCGCTGCGTCTTGCCGCTGGAGGTCTTCGGCAGCTCGTCCACGAAGTGGATCTGCCGCGGGTACGCGTGCTTGGCGAACTTGTCCCGGACGACCTGCTGGAGCTCGGCGGCGAGCGCCTCGCCCGGCTGGGCCCCGGGGCCCAGGACGACGAAGGCCTCGATGACCTCGCCGTACTCGTCGTCGGGGATGCCCACCGCGGCGGCCTCCGCCACGGCCCGATGCTGCTGGAGCACGCTCTCCACCTCGAAGGGGCCGATGCGGTAGCCCGCCATCAGGATGACGTCGTCGCCGCGCCCGGAGAAGAACAGATCGCCCTCCTCGTCCTGCGCCGCGGTGTCGCCGGTGTAGAACCACCGCCCGTCGGGGCTGAACTTCTCGGCCGTACGCTCCGGGGAGCCCAGGTACCCCTTGAACCACATCAGCGGGCTGTTCGCGATGTCGATCGCCACCCGGCCGGGGACGCCCGTCGCCGCCTCGGCGGAGTTGGTGTCCTCGCGCAGGATCTTCACGCTCCAGCCGGGCAGCGGGCGCCCCATGGAGCCGGTCTTGAGGTCGGTGCGCAGCTCCGCATGCCAGGCGTGGGCGATGACCATGCCGGTCTCGGTCAGGCCGTAGTGGTCGCGTACGGGGATGCCGAGGGCGTCCTGCGCCCAGTCGACCACGTCCGGGGGCAGCGGTTCACCGGCCGCGGAGCAGCAGCGCAGCCGCAGGTCGTCGGGGGCGCCACCGGAAGCGCGCAGCTTGCGGTAGACGGTGGGCCCGGCGGCGAAGTTGGTGACGCCGAAGCGGGACAGCACGTCCCAGGTGCCCTCGGCGGAGAACAGGCTGTTCAGCAGCAGGCTGCGGCGGCCGAGGGCGAGCGGCGCGATGATGGCGTAGTACAGGCCGTACGCCCACCCCGGGTCGGCCGCGTTCCAGAACACGTCGGTGGGCTGGTGGTCCAGGCTGAACTCCTGGTACATCACGAAGCCCGCCACGGCGCTCAGCGGGATCGGCACGGCCTTCGGGGAGCCCGCGGTGCCGGAGGTGAACAGCTCCACGATGGGGGCGTCGCCGCCCACCGCCACCGGCTCGGGCTGCGGTGCGTGCGACTTCAGCAGCTCGGAGAAGGCGAGGTCGGTGCCGGTGACCGGGCCGGTCGTGATGATCTGCCAGGGCCGCTCGCCGGGGAAACCGGCCTCGGGGTCCAGTTTCGGGCGCTGGTCGGCGTCCGTGACCACCGCCTTGGTGCCGTTGCCGATGGTGCGCAGCGCGATGGCCGGCGGGGCGAACGCGGTGAACAGCGGCACCTGGACGGCCCCGAGCCGCCAGATGGCGAGGGACGCGATGAGCAGTTCGGCGGACTTGCCCATCAGGGTGGCGACCCGGTCACCGGCGCCGACCCCGAGGGCGGCCAGGGCACTTGCCATGCGCGACGAGCGGTCGCGGAGCTCAGCGAACGTCATGTCATGGCTGGTCAGGTCCTTGCTCACCAAGGTGAACGCCACGGCGTCGGACGGATGCCGGTCGCACAGCAGATACGCGGTGCACGCCGCTGGCTCACCGAAGGTCTTGAGCAGGTCAGCCATGCGCTGTTCTGGGCTGGTCAAGAGGGCTCCTTGGACTGGTTTCCACACGTCGCGCCATCCGGGAGGTCGGCGGCAGCCTTCCCGTTGGCCTGTACACGCTATCGCGCTTTCCGATGTGCTCCGCAGCCGTGTGCGGGTGGGATTCCGGCTCGTCAACGGCTCGTCACCGCGGTGACGTACTCCCGGTTTCCGGGGCGGAAGCCCCAACGGCACTCTGGCGTCACCTCGACCCCCGGCTTACCGTGGCAGCCGTAGTCCTCCCGTGCGCACGGCTGGTCATGTCTGAGCAAAACTTCCGGACAAGAGGTGAGCCTTGTTCCTCCGTCGAAGACGCGTCCGCCGATTAACGGTCGTCGCCACGCTTCTCGCCGCCCTGGCCGCCGTCGCAGCCGGGCCCGCGGGGGCCGCACCCGACCGTACGCCGAGCGCCCGGCCGCCCCTCGTCGACCCGATCGACCCCCAGCGCTGGCGCAACCCCGACGACATGACGTGGGCCGACTACCGTGCGGTCCCCGGCACCCGCTGGGCCGACCCGGACGTCGAGCCCACCCAGCGCACCTTCAAGGGCGCGCTGGTGCTCCTCGACTATCCGGACGAGGAGTTCACGGTCAGCCGACCCGCGGGGTCGACCCTGTTCGGCAACCCGCAGCCGTCCGCCTCCGGCATACCGCGCGACCGTCTGCCCCAGTTCTACGAGGACTTCCTCAACAAGCCCGGCGCGCTCAACAACGGTCACACCATCAACGAGTACTGGATGGAGGACTCCGGTGGCCGCATCGGCGTCGACCTGACGGCCTTCGGTGTGTACCGCATGCCCGCGAAGTCCTACCAGTACGGGGTGGAGGACTCCATGAACCCCGGCGCCTGTCCGGCCGGGGACACCTGCGACATGGACATCCGGGCCGACGGGAAGGCGGCCTGGACAGCCGACGTGGGTGGCGATGAGACCAAGAAGTTCGACTTCGTCTTCTATCTCACGGCCGGGCAGGACGAGTCGTCCACCTGGCAGGAGTTCGGCCAGATGAAGTTCGCCGACCGGCAGGACGTACCGGCCATGTGGGGCCCGCCCGTGTCCGCCGGCAGCAACGCGGCGGCGACCCGCTACGTACCGTGGACGTCGTGGCAGGCCGCGGCCCGTATCTGGCCCAACGCCACGGACGGCTCGTCCCTCCAGACCGAGAGCTCCGGCATGGCTGTGTACGCCCATGAGCTCAGCCACATCCTGGGCATAGGCGACAACTACAACAACCCCTACGGCACTCCCCTCAGCCGCTCCTACACCGGCATCTGGGGCATGCTCTCCCGCGGCTCGTTCAACGGCCCCGGCGGCCCGCACACCCGGTGGCAGATACCCGCCACCGCGGGCGGTTCGATGGGCGCGCAGCATGTGCTGCGCGACAAGCTGAAGCTGGGCATCGTGGACGAGAAGAACGTCCTGCGCCTGGACCGGGACGCGCTGGCGGACTCCGGAATGGCCGTCGCCCGCGTCACGGCGCGTTCCGCGCCACCGGGCGAGAAGGGGCTCGCGGGCGTCAACATCACCCTGGGCAGCGATCGCTCGCCGGCCTGCGACCGGAAGACCGACCCCCTGTGCGACGGCGGCGGCTACGACAACTACACCGTCGAGGTCGTGGACCGCATGGGCATGGACTCGTTCACCCCGGACAACGGAGTGCTGATCAGCAAGACCAAGAACAAGGACCAGGCCCCGTTCGCCTGGGTGATCGACGCCCACCCCGAGGACATCGACATGGTGGACTTCCCAAGCCCCGACGGCAGCACGCAGAAGATCACCATGGGCGACTACCGGCAGCTCAGCGATGCGCTCTTCCACGCCGGGGCCGACTCCGGCAGCCAGTACGAGTACATCGACAAGGCCAACCGGCTGCACTTCTACGTCCTCGACCTGAAGCGCGACCGGTCCGGTGTGCTCTCGTACACCATCGCCGTCAAGTCCCTGGACGGCTCCGGGCCGCAGCGGCGCGGCGTCGACCTGGACCGTGGCGTGGCGAAGGGCCACCCCTCGAAGGGCCGCGCCCTGTGCACCTTCGACCTCGCCAACACCGGCCGCGCCGGAAACTCCGGGGCCCATCTGGACTCCGATGTCTACCGGCTGTCGGCCACGGCCACCGGCCGGGGCTGGTCCGCGTGGCTGCCCAACCAGCTCGCCACCGCGAAGGCAGGCACCTCGGTCGACGTGGGCGTGGCCGTGACCGCGAAGGACGGGGCCGACCGGCACGGCAAGGTCGTCCTCACCGCCCGCTCCGAGAGCGACCCGCGCAAGACGGCCAAGGCCACGTGCGCGCTGCGCACACGGTGAGTACGGCACCATGAGGGCGGCCCGCCGGGAAACCGGCGGGCCGCTCCCGTTCCGTCACACACGCCCCGTCAGTCGGATGCGCTACCGTCAGTCGGAGGCAGCGGCACGCGGAGGGAGTCCGGCTCACAGCCGTGCGTCCCCGCGACGATCCGCGCCGCGCCCATGGTGAGCGGCACCAGGCTCTGCTGGTCCACCTTGTCGGGGGTGTCCCTCGGGTCGAAGATGTACATCGGGGTCGTGATCAGCTGCACCAGCGGCACACCCGTGTAGTAGAAGTACGCGCCGTCGGTGGCCGGGTTCGGCGCGAAGGCGGTCGGCGACAGGATCCACGAGCGGCGCAGGTCCTCGGCCGCGATCGAATCGGCCACCAGCCGCTCCAGCGCGGGCGCCTGGGTGGTGAACCACCAGCGCACCTCCGGATCGTCGGTGGGCACGACCTCGCCGTCGACCACGATGGCCTGGCGCGCGGCGTGTTCCAGATGCATTTCGAGCACGACCTGCGGAAACAACTCCGGATGCGCCGCGATGAACGCCTGGGTGCCCGCGGCCCCGGCCATGTGGCCCGACGTCAGCAGGAACAGCATGTTGTGCGGGCGCAGCTCCTGCGGCACCGACGCCCAGAACCTGGCCTGCGCCAGGACGAGCGCCACCCCGGACGCGTCCTCCACCGCCGAGGCCCACGGTCCGTCATGGTGTGACCCGACGATCACCCAGTGGTCCGAGGCGCCGGGCAGGGTGCCCACCACATTGTGGGTGGTCTCCTCGGTGATGGTGGCATCGGAGATGATCCGCCCCTCGCACGCGCCGGAGGCCATCAGCTCACGGACCCGCTCGCCGTCGCTCCCGCTCAGCCAGATCCCCGGGATCGAGCGCAGCTCGGCGTCATAGGGCCAGTAGAAGTCGCTGGTCTCCCAGGGCACACCGGTGAGCAGCCCGACGTACGCGGTCGCCCCGTCCTTGATGGCGATATCGAAGTCCAGCACATGCGGAAGGTCGAACGGCACGGTCTGGACGAGGTCGGGGAAGACGCCCTCGGGGTCGTAGGCATCGGTGGCCCGGGCCTGCACCTCCGTCTGCGGCAGCTGGGTGAAGCCGATCTCCTGGACGGCGATGCCACCGCCCACCTCCCCGTCCTCCATCCGCACCAGCCGCCCCTCGGTGCCCTCGGTGGGGGTGGTGTACGGCAGGGCGAGTCCGGTGAAGCGGGTGACCTCGCCGGGGCGGCCGACGGGCCAGATCTCGAAGGCGGCGGACCGTGGCCGCCAGATCGGCGTGTCCAGCGGTTCCAGCCGGACGTCCTCGAGCCCCGTTTCGCGGAACTGCTCGGCGGCCCACTCCTCGGTCCAGCTGTCGGCGGAATAACCCGCCCGGCGAATGCCTTGGCTGACGATCAGTTCGATCCAGCCCATCATCTCCTTCGAGGTGGGTGCCCGATCGACGTACTTCTCCAGCGCCGGCCAGCCGCTCATCGCCATCCTCCTTCGTCCCGACGTCCGGTTCATGCTCGGCGGCCGGTCTAAAGCTGGGCTAATGAGGCGCGGTGGCCGGGACGTCTGGGCGCGGTGGCCGGGCCGCCTGGGGCGCGGTGGCCTGGCCGCCTGGCGCGCGAGCCGGGCCGTCGCCACGTACCGCGGGCAAGCCACGCGTTAGAGCACCTTTAGGGACGGCACAAATGATGGTCGCCGTATCCGCTCCGAGGCGTGCCAGGTGGCTCAGCCGCAGGTCAGCGCCCGATCACCTCGATGACCGAATCAATCCGATGCCCACATCAACCCGATGACCGATGGGAGTTGCGTATGCGTACCCGGAAGACCCGGAAGGCAGTGCACACGGGCCTGGTCGCCGTGGGGCTCGTGGCGTTCGCCGTCACTCCGGTGAACGCCGAACCGGACGCCCGGGGCAAGTCGCCGTCTCGCGCCACTCCCGCGAACCCGCTGCCCGCACCGCCCCAGATACGCGCACTGGATTTTCTCCTCGGGTCCTACCGGTGCGAGTACACACCCCCGCCGGGCAGTAAGGCGACGGTGATGCACCTGACGACGAAGCGGGCCATGGGCGGGCATTACTACTACACCGACGCGACCATGGAACCCGGTCATGTGGTCGGCCGGTCGACGTTCGGCTGGGACCCCGTGGGCGACAAGTTCATCGTCCAGTACCACGACAACTGGGGATCCTCCGCGAACTACTCCTCGCCCGGCTGGAAAGACGGCCACCTGGTGTTCAAGGGGCCGCTCAGTCAGGTGGTCACGCCCAGCGCCACCGGAAGGACCGAAGGCGTGAAAATGGACGTGGTGGACGACTATCAGGTGCTCGGTCCAGGACATTTCAAGGACGCCACACGTTTCACCTTCCCCGACGGAAGTACCTTGCGCGGCAGCTACGACTGCCGTCGCCCCTAGTGGTTTTGCCGAGGCCAGCGGGCGGAAGCGGGAGCACCGACACATGGCGAGCAATGAAGAGAAGCTTCTCGACTATCTGAAGCGTGTGACGGCGGACCTCCGCCAGACACAGCGCCGCCTGAAGGATGTCGAGTCGGCCGGGCACGAACCGGTCGCCATCGTGGGAATGTCGTGCCGGTTCCCCGGCGGAGTGCGCTCCCCGGAGGAGCTGTGGGAACTGGTCGCCGCCGAGCGCGACGCCATCACGGAACTGCCCACGGACCGCAACTGGGACCTGGACGGCCTCTTCCACCCCGACCCGGAGCACCCGGGCACCAGCTACTGCCGCGAGGGCGGCTTCCTCGACGACCCCGCGGGATTCGACGCCGCGTTCTTCGGCATCAGCCCGCGCGAGGCCCTGGGCATGGCACCGCAGCAGCGGCTCGCCCTGGAGGCGTCGTGGGAGGCCATCGAGCACGCGGGCATCGATCCGGAATCGCTGCGGTCCAGCCTGACCGGCACCTTCATCGGCTGCGACCACCTCGACTACTGCACGGACGCCTCCCAGGTGCCCGAGGGCTCCGCCGGGTACTTCACCATCGGCAGCTCCGCGAGCGTGGTGTCCGGCCGGGTCGCGTACACCCTGGGCCTGGAGGGGACCGCGGTCACGGTGGACACCGCGTGCTCCTCGGCGCTGGTCGCCATGCATCTCGCCTGCCAGGCGATCCGGCAGGGCGAATGCGATCTGGCGCTCGCCGGTGGAGTCGCCGTGATGTCCTCGACGGCGCCCTTCATCGGCTTCAGCGATCTACGGGGACTCGCCCCGGACGGCAGGTCCAAGGCGTTCTCGGCGAGCAGCGACGGCATGACCCTGTCCGAGGGCGTCGGCGTCCTGCTGCTGGAGCGGCTGTCGGACGCCCGGCGCAACGGCCACCGGGTGCTGGCGGTCATCCGGGGTACGGCGGTCAACCAGGACGGCGCCAGCAACGGGCTGACGGCGCCGAACGGACCGTCCCAGCAGCGGGTGATCCGTCAGGCGCTCGCCAACGCGCGCCTGACGCCGTCCGAGGTGGACGCGGTCGAGGCGCACGGCACCGGTACCACGCTGGGCGACCCGATCGAGGCGCAGGCGTTGCTGGCCACGTACGGACAGGAGCGTCCGGAGGGCCGTCCGCTGTGGCTCGGCTCCATCAAGTCCAACATCGGGCGGCGGGTGCCGCGGGTGTGATCAAGATGGTGATGGCGATGCGGCACGGGCTCCTGCCCGCCTCGCTGCACATCGACGAGCCGACCCCGCATGTGGACTGGAGCGCGGGGCAGCTGCGGCTGCTGACCGAGGCGGCGGATTGGCCGCGGGGTGAGCATCCACGCCGGGCGGGCGTGTCCTCGTTCGGCATCTCGGGTACGAACGCACATCTCATCCTGGAGCAGGCCCCGGACGCGCCGGAGACCATCCCACCGGTCGCCGAGGCGGGCGATGTCGGTGGGGTGGTGCCGTGGGTGGTGTCGGCACGGAGTACGGAGGCGCTGCGCGGCCAGGCGGGCGCACTGCTCGACCGGGTGTCGGCGGACGACGACGCCTCGCCGGTGGAGGTGGGCTGGTCGCTGCTGAAGACCCGCTCGCTCTTCGACCACCGCGCCGTCATCGTTGGCGAGAACCGCGAGGAGCTGGCGGCGGGGTTGCAGGCCCTGGCCACCGGCGCACCGCACCCGGCGGTGGTCTGCCCCGGAGGCGCTGCGAGCGTCTCGGGCCAGACGGTGTTCTTGTTCAGCGGACAGGGCAGCCAACGTCC
>NZ_JAIWIH010000034.1:0-75705 GCF_052851135.1 Streptomyces sp. BRA346
GATGGCCGCCGAGGCCGGACAGCTCCAGCTGAACGCCTTCGAGCCGATCATCCTGCACTCCCTCTCGGAGAGCGTCACCCACCTGAAGGCCGCCTGCCTGGTGCTGGCCGACCGCTGCGTCGCGGGCATCACCGTCAACGCCGACGAGCTGCGCGCCACCGTCGAGAACTCCATCGGCCTGGTCACCGCCCTCAACCCGTACATCGGTTACAGCGCGGCCACCAGCATCGCCAAGGAGGCGCTCGCCACCGGCCGCGGCGTCGCCGAACTCGTCCTGGAGAAGGGCCTGCTGCCCGCCGAACGCCTCGCCGAGGTGCTCAGCCCGGAGGAGGTCGCGGGCACGCGCTGACCTCTAGAACAGGGGGTCCGTTCGCAGACGGGTGATCGCGGGGGCCACGCTGAACGGCAGGAGATCCTGCCGCCGGTCCGGGCTCCGCACCTCGACGCGGATCCGGTCCGCGAACCGGTAGGGGCGGTGCGTGAGCACCGCCCCGAGCCGTCCGCGCAGCCGGGACATCGCCGCCCGCACGGTGACCGTTCGCGTCGGGTCGCCGAACAGGTCGTGGGCGAGCTGCGCCGCGGTGCGCCCCTCGGGGTGGGCGGCGAGCACCAGCAGCAGTTCGGCGTGGCGGGCGCTGAGCCCGTGCGTCCAGGCGCCGGAGGGGCCCGAGAAGGTCAGCGACCAGTGGTGCGGGTGGCGTACGTCCAGCACCAGGTGCCCCGGCCCGGCGGGCGCCGCCGGGTCGCCGTCCTCGCCGTCGAGCACCCGCAGCAGATGGCCGCCGGGCAGCGGTTCCACCGCGCAGGTGCCCAGCGACGGCAGCCAGACCGGCCCGTACGGCGCCTCCCGGGCCGCCTTCGGCAGCGGCAGCCGGTGGTCCTGCGGGCTGATGCCGGTGACGGCGGCGACCCAGCCGTGCCGGTCCACCACGGCGGCTTTGCCCGGGATGCGCGCGAGGACGGGCGCGGCGAGGGCGCGCAGCGCGTCCAGCTCGCGGCTGTGGGCCAGCCGCAGTTCGCCCTCGGCCCACCGGGCGGTGGCCGTGACCAGGGAGAGCACGGTGGGGTGGGCGGTGGGGGCGGGGCCGCTGATGTCGATGACGCCGAGCAGCTGTCCGTCCCGGGGGTCGCGTACCGGCGCGGCGGCGCAGCTCCAGGTGTGGAAGGCACGGACGAAGTGCTCCGCGGAGTGCACCCGCACCGGCGCCCGGACGGCCAGCGCGGTGCCGATCCCACTGGTCCCGGCCGTCTCCTCGGCCCAGTGCGCGCCCTCGGTGAGGGCGATCCCCTCCGCGTGCCGGCGAATGCCGCGGTGGCCGTCGATCCACAGCACCCGGCCGTCGGCATCCGCGATGATCATGATGTGCCCGGCCGCTTCCGCCGCCTCCAGCAGCCCGCTGTGCAGCGTGGGCAGCACATCCGCCAGCCGGGTCGCCTGCCGTCGCCGCTCCAGTTCGTCCAGGCTGAGCAGCCCCCGCTCGTGACCGCGGTCCGGGTCCAGGCCCAGCCGCAGCATCCGGTCCCAGGACTGGCCGATCACCGGGCGCGCGGGCAGCGGGAGCCGACCGCGGCTCAGCGCGGCGTCCCGCATGACCGCCATCAGCCGGGCCGACTCGGCGGGGCTCAGCGCCGCCAGGGAGTCGGCAGGGCGTGTGGCTTCAGTTCGCATGGATTGCGGCCTTTCGTTCCGCCGCGGGGCCCGCCACGGCGGTGGGCCGCGGCGTCCGCCTGACGCCGAATGCCATGGTGCAGCCTCAAGTCCGCAACGAACAGGGCTTCGTGCCGCCGATTGTAGTGAAGGCGGCCGGTCCTCACGGACCCCAGGCGTCGGGAGCCCGGCATGATCGGCAAGACACCCCTGGGCTTGCGCAGGCGGTCAGCCGTCGGCGGCGGACAGGGACTGCTCCGCCCAGATCGTCTTGCCGGTGCCGGTCTGCCGGGTGCCCCAGCTCTGCGTCAGCTGGGCCACCAGCAGCAGCCCGCGGCCGCCCTCGTCGAAGGTGCGGGCCCGGCGCAGATGCGGGGCGGTGCCGCTGCCGTCGGACACCTCGCAGATCAGGGCGCGGTCGTGGATCAGCCGCAGCTGGATGGGCGCCTTGGCGTGCCGGATGGCGTTGGTGATCAGCTCGCTCACCACCAGTTCGGTGGTGAACACGGCCTGGTCCAGACCCCACGCCTCCAGCTGCGCCGAGGCGTCCCGGCGGGCCTGTGCCACCACGGAGGGGTCGGCCGGCAGGTCCCAGGTGGCCACGTGGCCCGCGTCCAGCGCCCGGGTGCGGGCGAGCAGCAGCGCCACGTCGTCCTCCGGGCGGCTGGGCAGCATCTTGCTGATCACGACGTCGCAGGCGGCCTCCAGCGACTCCGCGGGCTGGGCCAGCGCGGACCGCAGCGTGTCCAGCGCCCGGTCGACGTCCTGGTCGCGGGACTCGATCAGCCCGTCGGTGTACAGCGCGAGCAGACTGCCCTCCGCCAGCTCCACCTCGACCGTCTCGAACGGCAGGCTGCCCAGCCCCAGCGGCGGGCCGCCGGGCAGGTCGAGCAGGTCGACCGAGCCGTCGGGGGACACCACCGCGGGCGGCGGATGCCCCGCCCGGGCGATCGAACAGCGCCGCGAGACCGGGTCGTAGACCGCGTACAGGCAGGTCGCGCCGATGTCCCCGCTGGTGGCCCCCGCACCCGTCGGGCCCTGGGCGCTCTCCGCCTCCGCCGAGAGGTGGTTGACCATGTCGTCGAGGTGGGTCAGCAGCTCATCGGGGGCCAGATCGACATCGGCGAGGGTACGGACCGCCGTGCGCAGCCGTCCCATGGTCGCCGACGCCTGCACCCCGTGGCCGACCACGTCGCCCACCACCAGCGCGACCCGCGCCCCGGACAGCGGGATCACATCGAACCAGTCGCCGCCCACCCCGGCCTGCGGGCCCGCGGGCAGATAGCGGGAGGCGACGTCGACGGCCGCGCTGTGCGGCAGGGTCCGCGGCAGCAGGCTGCGCTGGAGGGCCAGCGCGGTGTTCCGCTCCCGGGTGTAGCGGCGGGCGTTGTCGATGCAGACCGCCGCCCGGGCGGTCATCTCCTCGGCGAGCAGGAGATCGTCCTCCTCGAACGGCTCGGGCCGCTGGTGCCGGGAGAACGTCGCCACCCCCAGGGTGGTGCCGCGGGCGCGCAGCGGGATGGCCATCGTGGAGTGGAAGCCGAACTGACGGATCGACGCGGCCCGGTCCGGGGCCTCGGCCGCCCACCGGGACACCGCCGGGTCCGTCACCCGGTTCAGCAGCCCCCGCTCCGCCTTCAGGCACTCGGCGGCGGGGGAGAAGTCGGGGTACGCGTCCACCTTCCCCACCTCCACCACGGCCTCCGGGGTGCCCGCGAAGACCGACCGGGCGGCGACCCGCCGGAGCATGACATGGCCGCTGAGGGGGCCAGGGCGGGGTTCGCTGCCGCCGTGCACCGAGGGCAGCAGGTCGACGGTCACGAAGTCGGCCAGCTCCGGGGCCGCCACATCGGCCAGCTCCTGCGCGGTCCGGTCGATGTCCAGGGTGGAGCCGATCCGGATGCTCGCCTCGTTGAGCAGCAGCAGCCGCTGCCGGGTGGTGTGCTGCGGGGTCCGGTCGTGCGCGGACAGCATCACGGCCGCCACCCGGCCGTCGCCGTCCCGCAGCGGGGCCAGTGAGGTCGACCAGGCGACCGGACGGTCGTGCCCGGGCATCCGCAGGAAGAGCTCGAGGTACTGCTCCTCGCCGGTCTCCAGCACCCGGAGCATCCGCTCCTCGGTCTCCTCGGCCTCGGGCCCGGGGGTGATCTCCGGCACCCGCAGCCCGCGGATCTCCTCCTGGGTGAGGCCCAGCACCCGCTCCATGTCCTGGTTGGCCCACCGCAGCCGCAGATCCGTGTCGTACACCGCCATCGTGCACGGCCCCTGGGCGAAGCAGTGCTTCAGCAACTCCTCGTCCGCCAGCGGCCGTTCGGGCCGGGGCAGCGGGGAGACGACGAGCCATTCGGTGGCGTCGCCGGACGCGGTGACGCGGTGTGCCAGCAGCCCGGCCGTCACCCGGGAGCCGTCGCGGTGCAGCAGCGCCACCCGGCCCCGGAACCGGTCGGGCGGATTCAGGGCGCGCAGGGTTTGGGCCACCGACCGCGGATTCGTCTGATCGGCGAGCAGACCGGCCGCCGATCTGCCCACGATCTCCTCGGGCCGGTATCCGAGCAGCCCTTCGGCCCCCTCGTTCCACTGGGTGACGATGCCGTGCCCGTCGACAGTGGCCCTGGCTGTGGACGCCTCGTCGATGAGGTCGTCCGACCGGACGGGCTGCTCGTGCGGCGGCGTGTCCGGTCGCGTCATGTGGTCATCTCACCCTTGCCCTCGGACGTCCGCCATGGGCAGGTGACGGCCTCCACCGCCGCGGCCCTGGCGGGGAGTGAACCCATTTGGTCGCGCGTTCAAGTATGCCATCGGTGGCCGAATATCGGCACACGCGGAACGGGATCGACGATAACGCTCAGCAGCCGGGCTGACATCCCTTCGGCACGCCCCCCGTTCGATGGGCCGACCGGCTGACGCCCGGCGGTCAGGGCGGCCCCGGACCGGCCGAGGGGGAGTGAGTGCGCCGAAGAGAGGAACTGGAGGTAGTGGAGAGACCGACGAAAGGCGAGATCACCGCATGAGCAGGGCAGCGAGCAACGGAGCCGACGGCACGGCCCACGACGGCGACGGCACGGCCCACGACGGCGACGGGACAGGGCCGCATCCGGACGCCACCCCCTACCGCCACCCCCACAGCTCGCACTGGGGCGCCTTCGACGCCGCCGTCCGCCCCGACGGCGGCCTCGACGTCACCCCCGACCCCCGCGACCCCCACCCCGCGGCCCTGCTGCGCAACGTGCCCGCCGCGCTCGGCCCCCGCGACCGGGTCCTGACCCCCCACGTCCGCCGCGGCTGGCTGGAACACGGACCCGGGCCCGACCCGGCCCGCGGCACCGACGACCACGTACCCGTCCCCTGGGACGAGGTGATCCCGCTGCTGGCCCGCGAACTGGACCGGGTCCGCGCCACCCACGGCAACCGGGCGATCTTCGGCGGATCGTACGGCTGGGGCAGCGCGGGCCGTTTCCACCATGCGCAGAGCCAGATCCACCGGTTCCTCAACTGCCTCGGCGGCTACACCCGGTCCGTCAACTCCTACAGCCTCGGCGCCGCCACCACCCTGCTGCGCCACGTGGTGGGCGACGACGCCCCGATCAGCAACCCCACCCCGCTGTCCGTGCTGGCCGAGCACACCGGCCTCTTCCTCTGCTTCGGCGGCATGCCCGCCAAGAACACGCAGGTCAACGCGGGAGGCATCAGCCGCCACAGAGCCGCCGGGCTGCTGCGTGCGGCCCGCGGGCGGGGCGCCCGCTTCATCCTCGTCAGCCCCCTGCGCGACGACCTCGCCGACGAGCTGGACGCCGAGTGGCTGGCCCCCGTCCCCGGCACCGACACCGCGCTGATGCTCGCGCTGTGCCACGTCCTCATCGAGGAGGGCCGGTACGACGCGGATTTCTGCCGCCGCAACTGCGAGGGCTTCGACACCTTCGCCCGCCACGTCCTCGGCCGCGACGGCTCCGCCGCCAAGACCCCCCGGTGGGCCGAGCCGATCTGCGGCATCCCCGCCGCCCGCATCGCCGCCCTGGCGCGGGAGCTGACCGAACACCGCACCATGGTCTCCCTCAGCTGGTCGCTCCAGCGCGCCCACCGCGGCGAGCAGCCGCTGTGGGCGGGCATCGCGCTGGCCTGCCTGCTCGGCCAGATCGGGCTGCCCGGCGGCGGCTTCGGCCACGGCTACGGCGCCACCGGCGGAACCGGCGCCGGGACGCTCCCGTACAAGCTGCCCACCCTGGACCAGGGCGCCAACCCCGTCACCGACTTCATCCCCGTCGCCCGCATCGCCGACCTCCTCCTCCACCCCGGCGAGGAGTTCGACTACGACGGCGGGCGCCACACCTACCCCGACATCCGGCTCGTCCACTGGGCCGGTGGCAACCCCTTCCACCACCACCAGGACCTCGGCCGACTGCGCCGCGCCTTCACCCGCCCGGACACCGTCGTCGTCCACGAACCCCACTGGACCGCCACCGCCCGCCACGCCGACATCGTGCTGCCCGCCACCACCACCCTGGAACGCGACGACATCGGCGGCGCCAAACAGGACACCGCGCTCATCGCCATGCACCGCGTCACCGACCCGGTCGGCGAAGCCCGCGACGACTACCGCATCCTCAGCGACCTCGCCACCGAACTCGGCATCGGCCACGCCTTCACCGAAGGCCGCGACGCGAACGGCTGGCTGGAACACCTCTACGAGACCTGGCGCCGGGGCCTGCCGCCGGAATACACGCCCGAGGAGGACTTCAAGACCTTCTGGCGCGCCGGCCGCATCCCCCTGCGGGCCCTGCGCGAACAGCGCACCCTGTACGCCGGGTTCCGCGCCGACCCCGACGCCGCGCCACTGCCCACCCCCAGCGGCCGCATCGAGCTGTACTCCGCCACCATCGCCTCGTACGGCTACGACGACTGCCCCGGCCACCCCGCCTGGCTGCCATCCGACTCGGACGACCCGGGCGCGTACCCCCTGCACCTGGTCGCCAACAACCCGCCCACCCGGCTGCACAGCCAGCTCGACCAGGGCGAACTCAGCGCCTCCTCCAAGGTCCGCGGCCGCGAACCGGTCCGGATGCACCCCGATGACGCCGCGGCGCGCGGCGTGCGTGACGGCGACGTGGTGCGCCTCCGCTCCACCGTGGGCAGCTGCCTGGCCGGTGCCGTGCTCAGCGACGCGGTACGGCCCGGCGTGATCCAACTCGCCACCGGCGCCTGGTTCGACCCCTCCGCCCCCGAGGTGGCCACCTGCATCCACGGCAACCCCAACGCCGTCACCCGCGACACCGGCACCTCACGCCTCGCCCAGGGCTGCACCGGCCAGCTCGCGCGGGTCGAGGTGGAACGCTACGACGGACCGCTGCCCGCCGTCCGTGCCCACGCCCTGTCACATTGAGGACAGGGACGAAGCGCCCCCTGGGGAGCGGAGCGGGGCTTGATGCCATCTTGTGGACAAACGGAATATCGGTGCCGATGCGGCGCTAAGCTGTCCGCTCATCGGACAACTCCGGGAGGTCACGTTGTGTCAAGGGGGGCCCGACCGGGCCACGTTGATCGCCCGGCTGGCGAAGCTGTACCCGGAGGCCAGATCCGTCCGGCGGCTCATGGAGACGGCCGGAATCCCGAGCGACATGGTGGACTTCGGCGGCGGCGCGCGGGACGTGTGGCACGCCGCGCTACGCGAGGCGGACAACCGGGGCAAGCGGGTGGCCCTGCTCACCACCGCCGTCGGCGAGTTCTCGGACGACGAGGAGCTGCGCCGGGCCCTGTCCCGGGCGCTCGCCGAACCGGCCGCGACGCCGACGGCCGCCCCGGGCGGCGCGGGCGGCATGGGCGGCGCGGTGTCCGTCGCGGGCGCCGAGAAGCTGATGGGCGCTCAGAGCACCCTGCTGCCACTGGCGTTCCTGGAGAGCGGGCTGCGGGCGGCGCGCGCCGTCGGGCTGTTGCGGGACGATGTGGAGGCCCTGGGCACCGGCTTCCTGGTGGCGGGCGACATCGTCGTCACCGCAGGCCATGTCCTCCCCGACGCGGCGGCCGCCGCCGGAGCCCATCTCGTCCTCGGCTACCAGGAGGGGCCGGGCGGCGAGATCGTCGGGGGGACGTCGCACGCCCTCGCCCCGGACCTCGGCTTCGCCACCTCCGAGCGCCATGACCTCACCGTCGTCCGCGCCCGGGAGCCGCTGACCGAGGAGTGGGGCGCGCTCACCCTCGCCCCGCCCCGGGCGCCGAAGCTGCAACGGGTCAACATCGTCCAGCACCCCGGCGGCGCCCCCAAGAAGATCGCGCTCTACCACAACGTGGTCACCCACGCCGATGAGCACCGGGTCCTCTACCTCACCGACACCCTCCCCGGCTCCTCCGGCTCCCCGGCCTTCGACGACCGGTGGCGGGTCGCCGCCGTGCACCGCGCGGGCGGACACCTCCCGGCCCCCGACGGCACCGGGCACGTGTACAGCAACGAGGGCGTCCCGGTGCGATGGCTGGCCGAGCTGCTCGCCACCCTCACCACCTGAGGGCACGGTGAGCGTGGCACTTCCCATCGGGCCGGAACGCGAGGTCCTGGCCGAGCGGGCGCGCGTCCAGTGGTGCCCCGACTTCGCGGCGGAGCTGGCCCGCCGCCTGGAGACCGCCGACCGCGCCCAGCTCCTGCTCGCCCGCGCCGGGATCGAGGTCGACTGGCCCGCGGACCGCGGCGGCCCGCTGGGGGCGCTGCTGTACCGCGCGTTCCAGCACCGGGTGCACCGGCCCGACGTCATGCGGCGGCTGTTCGACGCCCTGGAGCGGGAGTACGGCGCGCCGCCCTGGGTGACCGAGCTGCGGGGCGCCTACGACGCCCTCCCCGGCAGCGACCCGGCCCCGCTCCCTACCGTCGCCGCCGGGCTGCTCGACGCCGACGAGCGCCGGGACCTCGATGCGCTGCTGGCCGACCCCCGCTGCCCCACCGACCCGGACCAGCTGTGCGAGGTGCTGTGGGCGGCGGCCTCGTCCCTGGGCCTGCTGGTGGCCAAGGACGGCCTGCTCGCCGCAGACCAGGCCGCGAGCGTGAGCGCCCTCGTCGACGACCTGGACGCGCGCAACAGCCCCGACACCCGGGTGCCGCCGCTGCTCGTCTTCCTGGAACACCTCGCCGCCCGCGCGGAGGACCCCGTGGACGGCGAACTGCGGATCTGGATCGACACCGTGGCCCGCCGCCGCACCGGCCGGATGCCCGCCGCGCGGCTCACCGCCGAGCGCGACGCCGCCGCCTCCGCGGCCGGGGCCCCGGCGCCCCCGTACACCAGCTGCCTGGTCCGGGCCGAGCGCTGCGACCCCGGCGGTGACCGCTACCGGCTCGCCGCCTGGCTCTACCGCGGGGGCCGCTGTCTGGGCATCAAGCTCCAGGACGACACCCCGCACCCGGTGGAGGCGATACCCGCCGCGGCCGAGGTGCTGATCGCCCGGCTCCAGCCCTTCGTCCAGCACCTCGACCCCGAGTCCCTGCTGTTCGAGTTCCTGCTGCCGTGGGAGGCGCTCGGCTGGCCGGTCGACGAGTGGAACCTGCGGGGCGGTGGCGAGATGCCCGCACCCCGCCCCATCGGCCGCTGCGGGCCGGTCGTCGTCCGCTCCCTGGACCGGCTGCGGGACGGCTGGTCCACCGCCCAGTGGCTGGCCCGCTGGGAGCGGCTGGGCGAACCGCCCGCCGGTGACGGCCCGCCGCCCGGACCGCACTGGCTGCACGGCGACGGCACCCCGGACGGGGAGACCGAACCGGACGGCCCGGCCGACGGACCTCCAGAGCCGGAGCACGAACCCCTGGTCGCGGACGCCTCCGCCCTCCCGGCGCTCGCCGGGCGGCTGGCCTCCCGCAAGGAGATCAGCTGCCTGTTCCTCACCTATCCCTACCCGTGCCTCCCCGCCGTCCCGGACGCCCTCCAGTGCGCCATCCAGGAGGGCGTGCCCGCCGCCGTGTGGTGGCGGCCCCGCCCGAACGGCGCCGCCCCGCCCGGACGTCCCCGGCGGGTGGCCGACCTCGTCGCCCTGGACGGGGGCCTGGCCGGGCTGCCCGGCACCGTACTGGCGCTGCGCCAACAGGCGGCGCAGCGCCCGAAGGAGGTCCACGACGGGACCGGCATCGCGGTCCTGTGGGACAACCCCGGCTGGCACCCCGAACGACTCAGACGACTCGGCGGCCCGCGGGCCCACCAAGGAGGCATGCGATGAACGCGGACGACCGGCAGCCGCCCGTCACCGACCACGAACGGCCCCGGCCGCCCGCCTGGTGGATCTACTACGGCGACGGAGTCCGCCGCACCGACTGGACCCTGCCCGACCCCCCGCCCTGGCGCCGCTTCAACGGCTCCCGCCCCGAAGCCGACGAGGGCTGCGCACCGGCGGCCGAGCCCTGCTGCGACGGCCACACCGCGGAGGGCCCCGGCCGCACCGGCGTCGCCACCACCTACCGCGCCGAGCCCGAAGAGGCCCGGATGGTCAACGCCGCCATCCATCTGCGGCGCCCGCTGCTGGTCACCGGCAAACCCGGCACCGGAAAGTCCACCCTCGCCCATGGCATCGCCCATGAACTGGGCCTCGGCCGCGTCCTCCACTGGTCCGTCACCAGCCGCACCACCCTCGCCGACGGGCTGTATGCGTACGACGCCATCGGCCGTCTCCAGGACGAGGGACGCACCGAGGCCACCGCCGCCACCCCACCGAAGGGCACGGCCCCCCTCGACATCGGGAAAGCCCCCCTTGATATTGGAAAATACGTGCGGCTCGGCCCCCTCGGCACCGCGCTGCTCCCGTCCGACCGCCCCCGTGTCCTGCTCATCGACGAACTCGACAAGGGCGACGTCGACCTGCCCAACGACCTGCTCTCGGTGCTGGAGGACGGGCAGTTCACCATCCCCGAACTCCAGCGGTACCCCGTCTGCGACGTCCATGTGATGACCGACGACGGACTGCGCCGCGAGCCGGTCCGGCACGGACAGGTGCGCTGTGCCGAGTTCCCCCTCGTGGTCCTCACCAGCAACGGCGAGCGCGAGTTCCCGCCCGCGTTCGTCCGCCGCTGCGTCCGGCTGGACATCCGGCCGCCGTCCCGGCAGAAGCTGGAGCGCATCGTCGAAGCCCACCTCGGCGCCGACGTGCTGCGTGCCTCCGGGCCACGGCTGGAGAGCTTCGCGAAGGACCTGACGGAGGGCCGCAAGCTCCTCGCCACCGACCAGCTGCTCAACACCCTCCGGCTGGAACACACCGCCGAGCACGCCGACGACCCCGAATGGCCCACGGTCCTGCGCGAACTCCTGCGCCCGCTGAACGACATGGCATGACCGACATCACCGAGGCGCTCGCCCTGGCGAGGCGATGCAGCGGCGACGAGGACCTGACGGTGCGCGAGGTCGCCGAACTCCTCTGGCTGGCCGGGCAGATCACCCCCGCCCGGCCGCCCGCCGCCGCGCCCCCGGGCCCGCCACCCGGCGACCGCCCCGCACCGCCGCCCGCACCACCGGCCCCGCCGCCACCCGCCGAGCAGCCGCCCGGCGGGCCCGCCGCCGCGCCGGAGCCGCTCCAGCCGCCACCGGCCCCGCCCACCCCGCTCCACGGCCCCGACGCCACCCCGGCGGACGGCGCAGGGAACGGCGGGAGCACCCCCGGCGGACACGGCACGCCCGCCACGAAGGCCAAGGCCCTGCCGGTGCGGCGGCCGCCCGCGCTGCCCCGGCGGCTGGAGCTGGCCCGCGCGCTGCGCCCGCTCAAGCGGCGGGTCCGGGCCCCCGGACGGCGCATCCTCGACGAGCCGCTGACCGCCGACCGCTCCGCCCGCGCCCGCCGCCCGGTCCCCGCCCTGCGCCACGCCAGCGAACGCTGGCTGGAGCTGGCGCTGGTGGTGGACGACAGCGTGTCGATGTCGGTGTGGCGCCGTACCGTGGACGACTTCCGCGAACTCGTCGAGGGACACGGCGCCTTCCGGGACGTCCGCGTGTGGCGGTTCGACGCCGACGACCCCGCCCTCGTCCTCCGCTACGGCACCGCCGGTGAGGACGGCGCCGACCTGGCCGCGGAGGGCCGTAACCCCGCCGAGCTGCACGACCCCTCAGGGCGGCGGCTGATCCTCGTCCTCACCGACGGGGTCGGCGCGCTGTGGGGCACGCCCGCCATGACCGCGACCGTACGGGAATGGGCGCGCCGCTCGCCCCTGGCCTTCGTGCAGATGCTGCCGCCCGACTTATGGCACCGCACCTGGCTGCCCCCGGTGCGTGCCGCCCTGCGCGCCACCGGCCCCGCCCGGCCGACCGTACGCCCCGTCGGCCCCGTCGGCCCCGGCGCGTGTGCCACCGACCTGGCGCCGCTGGTCACCCTCGACCCCGAGTGGCTGCGCCCCTGGGCCCAGGCGCTGTCCGGCAGCCGCACCACCTGGCGGCCCGGCTCGGCCGTCGACCTCGGCCGGGAGCCCTGGCACGGCCGCCCCGAGGCCGCCGCCGATGCCGCGGGCCGCCTCCCGGACCACACCGCGGCCCCGGACCTGGTCGAGGAGTTCCGCACCTGGGCCACGCCGGGCGCGCTGAACCTGGCGTTCCTGCTGTCCGCCGCCCCGCTCACCCTGCCGCTGATGCGCTGGCTCCAGCAGCACCTGCTGCCCGCCACCGGCCCCGCCCACCTGGCCGAGGTGTTCCTCTCCGACCTGCTGGTGCGCACCACGGACCGCCGCCGCGGGGAGGACCCGGACCAGGTGGTGTACGCGTTCCGCGACGGCGTACGCGACGAACTGGCCGCCGGGCTCACCCGCACCCGCGCCTACCAGGTGCTCACCACCCTCATCCGGGCCCCCGAGGCGCTCGCCGCGCCCTTCGGCGGCTCCCTCGACTTCCGGGTGCTGGCCGCCGACCCCACGGGCCCGCTCGCCCTGACCGGCGGCCGCGCGTTCGCCACCGTGGCCGCGTCGGTGCTGGGCGGCCTGGGCGGCGAACTCGCCCCGTACGCCGAGGCGATCCACGCGGCGCTGAGCGGCAGTCACCCGGCCGGGGGCCGGGGAGCGGCCGACGGAACCGTGTGCGTGGCGTGCACCCGGGTGGGCGGCCGCGACGTGGTCGTGACGACGTCCGGCAGCGAGCTGTGGCTCTGGGACGTGGCCACCGGCCACGGCAGGCTCGCCACCCACCGGGGCTCCTTGGGCATCACCGCCCTCGCCTGCGCCACCACGGCCTCCGGCCGCAGCCTCGCCGTGACGCTGTCCATCGACGGCACGCTCGCCGCCACCGACCTCGGCGCCGCCGTGGCCGAGGCGCCCGACCTGCGGGTGGACGTCTGGCGGCGCGACGTCCGGCCGGGCGGCACCGCGCACCCACCCGTGCTGGCCTGCCACGACGTCATGGGCCAGCGGGTCGTGGCGGTCCTCGGCCCGGACGGGATCAACCTGCTGGACCTCGACAGCGGCGCCACCTTCCTGCCCACCGTCCCGGTGACCGAGCACGTGAGCGCGCTGGCGCTGCTGACCGACGGCGGCCGGTCCCAGCTGTTCACCGGCGACACCGAAGGCGTCGTCCGCGGCCGGGTCCTGGAATCCGCCGAGGTGGCCGTCGGCGGCCCGGCCCCCGCCGGGGTGCCCCGGCGGGCGGGGCGGCTCTTCCTGCTCAGCTTCGGCTTCGGCGCCGCCGCCGACCCCTCGCTGGAACCCGCCTGCCACCAACTCGCCCGGGCCTTCGAGGAGTTCCGCTGCCGGACCCGGGTCGCCATGGACGTCTCGGCACGGGAGTTCCGGCGTACGGTCGAGGAGACCGCGGCCGGACTCGGTGACGCGGACGCCCTGATCGTCCATGTGGCGGGCCAGTCGGCGGACAGCGAGACGCTGTTCAGGACGCTGCCCACCGAAGCGACGCAGGGACGCCGCCTGATGATCGTGGACGACTGCCCGGCCGTGCGGAGCGCCGTCGTCCCGGTCTTCGGCTTCGAGGCCGTCCTCATGTCCGGGCCACCCGAGCGGGCCCCCGCCTGGGACCTCACCCTCGCGCTCGCCGAGGCGCTGCGCCACTTCGCGGCCGGGGCGGGACGGCACTCGCGCTACGAGCAGTTCATCTCCTTCGGGGACGTGCTGGCCCTCGCCCACGAACTGACCGAAGGCCGCACCTCGAACAGCGTCGTGCTGTCGCTGCGGGACAACGACGACTTCCTGCCCAACCCCCACTACGCCCCGCCCCTCTCCCCGCTCCTCGACCAGAACCCGGCGGAACCGCCCGAGACACCGGCCTTCCGGCAATTGGCGCAGTGGATCGACCACCCGTCCGCGGGCGGGCTGGCCCTGGTCACCGGCGAGCCCTGGAGCGGCAAGACGACCCTGCTGACCGCGCTGACCACGCGGATGCGGCGCCTCCCCGGCCGCCCCACCCCGCTGGCCGTCTCCGCCCGCGGACGCGACGAGACGGAGCTGGCGCGGGTCCTCGGGCAAGAGATCACCGTGCCCGGCGAGCGGGTTCCGGGCACGCCCGACCAACTGATCGCACGGCTCCTGCCCCTCACGACCCCGCCCGTCATCGTGATCGACGCCCTGGACGAGGCGCGGTACCCCGAGACCGTCGTGGCCGGACTGCTGCGCCCGCTCCTCGCATCCGGGAGCTGCCGACTGGTGGTCGCCACCGGCCCGGGCCGTCCCATGGACAGACTGCTGCGCAGCGTCCCCCAGTACACCCGCATCGCCCTCTCCGCTTCCCCCGACCTTCAGCACCGCACCCTGCGCGAGATGTGCGACCGCGCGTTGTCCACCGCCCCCGCCTACCGCGCCGCCTCCGCCGCCCCCGTACGCGAGGCGTTCGGCGAGGCTGCCGCCACGGCGCTCGTCGAACGGAGCCCGGTCGCCGAACAGGTCCTCATCGCCCGCGCCTACACCGGCTTCATCGCCTCCCGGGGCGACCTCCTGGAGGACCCCGAGGAGGCGCGCTGGGTGGGTTCCGGTGTGCCCCGCACCAGCGCGGACGTCGTGGCCCTGCTGCTCGCGGACGCCCGTAACCCCTGGACCGTGCCGGTCCTCACCACGCTGGCGGCGGCCGGGGACGAGGCGCTGACGGACATCGAGATCCAGCGGCGCTGCGGACCGCTCTCGCTGTACGAGGTACGGGAGGCCCTGGCCCCCGTACACGGGCTGCTCGAATCCGTCACCGACGCCCGGAGCCGGACGCTCTACCGCCTGGCGGCCCCGTCCGTCGCGGCGCAGATACTCCAGGCGCAGGGCATCGGCCCGGCGTGCGAGCCGCCGCCCCGGCGGCTGTGGTCGGAGCCGGTCACGCTGGGGGCCTGCCGGGGCCCGGTGGCGGCGATGGCCGCCGAGGACCGGCCGTTCGGGCCGATGCTCTACTTCACGGGGGCGGGCACCCGCGCGGTGATGGGTGCTCCCGTCACTCCGGGCGTGGCAGCCGAGGCGGAGCCCGTCACGGAGTGGCCGTACCAGCCCCTTCCGCGGCTGCGGCTCGTCGACTGGCACGGCCGCCGGGCGCTGGTCGGCAGCTCCCGGCAGCGCTGCACCGTATGGCCGCTGACCGATCCGACTCCCCTGGAGGACCGCACGCCCGGAGGCCTGGGCCCCATCGAGGCGTTCACCGCCACCACGAGCGCCGACGGGCGCCCGCTCGCGGTCGCGGTGAACGAGAAGGGCGCCCCCCGGGCGTGGCATCTGGACGACCTCACCCCCGCCGGTGAGCGGTTCACCGCCGTCCCCCGGGTGCTGGGCGTCCATGGCTTCGGCCACGGCCAGCACAGCGCCACGGAGCTGTCGCGCCAGTGGCTCCTGGCCCTGCGCGACGGCGTGGAGCGGGTCGGCCACACCGGGCCCCCGCCCCCCTTCGACGTGCGCATCGCCCACTACGGCGGCACCTTGCGCCCCCCGGCCGAGAAGACCGACAACGGCAACGGCGGCAACGGCGGCAACGGCCGCGGACGGCTGCGCCGCCTCGTGGACGCCCTCACCCGGGCCATCGGCATGCCGATGGCCCTGCTGCCCGGTATGGGAAGAGAGCTGTACACCTATCTGAACGATCCCGCGCAGCGGGCCCAGGCGCGCCACATCGTCGCCGAGGCCATCGCCGCCGGGCTGCCGGACGTCGTCATCGCCCACTCCCTGGGCGGCCTGGTCGCCTACGAGGCGCTCTGGGAACGGCCGGACGTCCCGGTGGACCTGCTGGTGACCCTGGGCGCACCGCTCGGCTTGGACCTGGTCGTCGACCGGCTGGAACCCGCCCCCGTCGACGGCCGGGGCCACCGCCCCCCGGGCGTACGGCGCTGGGTGAACCTCGCGGGCACCGACGATCCGCTGGCCGTTCCACGCGATCTCACGGAGCGGTTCGAGGGCGTCTCGGTGAACATCCAGTGCGCCGGACTGGGGCTGGACACCGTCCGCACCCAGGGCTACGGCTACCTCCACAGCGTCGAGCTGGCCACCGTCCTCTCCCAGCACCTGGGCGGCGGTGACCGCGGCCGGGATACATAGGATGAGATAAATAGTGTGCCAAGCGGCCCACATCCCCGAGGGCCGGAGTACGCCTCCCCTCAGCCCGCCATGTCGACAGCCCTGTCCGGTTCCGGCACCGGCCCCGTCTCGTACGCGGGCGGCAGATCGCGGCGGCGGCGCATCGGGCCGAGGGCCAGGATCAGCCAGCAGGCCGCCACCGCCCCCGTCATGATCCACATGGTGGGGCGCAGTCCGAGGGCGTCGCCGAGGAGTCCGCCGAGCAGCGAACCGAGCGGGATGGTGCTGTGGTTGAGCATCATCGTCGTCGCGACCACCCGGCCCAGCAGCTCGGGCGGGCAGTACCGCTGCCGGAAGCTGCCCACCACCACGTTGCACACCGCGACGCCCGTCCCCACCACGAACGCGCCGACCGCGAAGAGCAGCAGCCCGGCGCCGGGCGTGGCCAGCGGCATCAGCAGCGCGAACGGGCTGGTGACCGCCTGGAGGACGAGCATCCCGCGGGCGGATCCGACGTGGCGGCCGATGACCGTGGCCAGCAGGGCGCCGAGGATGCCGCCGAGGCTGCCCGCCATGATCAGGACACCGACCGTGGCCTGGGACACTCCCACCGTGCGGACCAGGAACACGATCTGCACCGCCTGGTATCCCATCAGCGCCATGTTGAGCACGGCTCCGTACGTCACCAGCGGCCGCAGATAGGGGTCATGGCGGACGAAGCGCAGCCCCTCGCCGATGCGTCGGCGCAGTGTGGCCGTCGCGTCGGGGATCGGCGGAGCGGGTTCCCGGACCCGGATCATCAGCAGGCACACCACCGAGACCACGAAGGTCAGGGCGTCGATCAGCAACCCGGCCACCGCGCCGAACGCCTGGGCGAGCAGCCCGGCGGTTCCGCGGCCGACCACGCGCGTACCGGCCTCGCTGCCCTGGAGCTTGGCGTTGCCCTCCAGTAGATCGCGCTCGTTCAGCACCGCGGGGATGTACGCGTGGTACGCGGTGTCGAAGAACACCGCGGACACCCCGCACATCACCGCCACCGCGAACAGTTGACCCAGCGTCAGCACATCGCACCAGGCCGCCACCGGGACACTCGCGTACAGTGCCGCCGACACCAGATCGCAGGCGATCAGCAGGGGCCGCCGCCGGACCCGGTCCACCCAGGCCCCCGCCGGGAGCCCGATCACCAGCCACGGCAGCCACACCGCGGCGGCGAGCAGTCCGACGGCGAAGGTGTCGGCCCGTAGCTCCACCACCGCGACCAGGGGCAGTGCCACCGTGGTGATGCCGGCGCCCAGTCCGCTGGTGGTCTCGCCCAGCCAGAGCAGCCGGAAGTCCCGTTGTCGCAGGACCCCGGGGTGCCGTCCGGCTCCCCGGGAGTCATTCGTCGTGTCCATGCCCTCTTGATACGGGGTCGAGCGGGGCTCGTCATCCGGATTCCCACCGTGGTGGCTGTGCCGCCCTGCGTGAACGCGACCTGGCTTTAGTACATCTGTATGAAACCGAGGGGATCGATGCGTGACGTCTGTCGATGGCCGGGGTCTGGCGGGACACCTAGATTCCACTGAACCGCAACCCGCCCCACACCTGCCTTCACCGGGCTTCGGTCCAGCTCGGGGCCCCTTTTCGTGTCACCGATCGGGGACACGGCTCACTGCCGGTGACGCCTTCCGTGCGCCCCCACAGGGTGCGTCCGTGCGTGCCGGCTCCCGCCGTCATCAGAGACGAGGAACGATCATGAGCGCCCAGAAGCCGATCACTACGGATGCCCGCGCCCCCGGTGGCGCCGAGTCGCCTCCGGGGGTGTCCCCGCCCGGTGCCGCGGGGGGCACCGGCTCCGGCTCCGGTAACGACGACGGTCTGAAGGCCGGTCTGAAGAACCGCCATCTCTCGATGATCGCCATCGGTGGTGTGATCGGGGCCGGGCTGTTCGTCGGCTCCGGTGCGGGGATCGCGGCGGCGGGGCCCGCCATTCTGCTCTCGTACGCCCTGGTGGGCGCCCTGGTCGTGCTGGTGATGCGGATGCTCGGCGAGATGGCCGCGGCCGATCCGGTCTCCGGTTCGTTCTCGTCGTACGCGGACCGGGCGCTCGGCCGCTGGGCGGGGTTCACGATCGGCTGGCTGTACTGGTTCTTCTGGGTCGTGGTGCTGGCGGTGGAGGCCACCGCGGGGGCCGCCATCCTCACCGGTTGGGTGCCCGCGGTGCCGCAGTGGGCGTGGGCGCTCATCGTGATGGTGGTGCTGACCGCGACGAACCTGTTCTCGGTGGGCTCCTACGGGGAGTTCGAGTTCTGGTTCGCGGGCATCAAGGTGGTCGCGATCGCCGTGTTCATCGTGGTCGGCGGGCTGGCGGTGTTCGGGCTGCTGCCGGGCTCCTCCGGCGGCGCGGTCGGCACCGCGAATCTGACCGGGCACGGCGGTTTCCTGCCGAACGGGCCCGGTGCCGTGCTCACCGGTGTGCTGATGGTCGTGTTCTCGTTCATGGGCAGTGAGATCGTCACGCTCGCGGCGGCGGAGTCCACCAATCCGCGCAAGGCCGTCGCCCGCGCCACCAACAGCGTCATCTGGCGGATCGCGGTCTTCTATCTCGGGTCGATCGCCATCGTGGTGACCCTGCTGCCGTGGAATTCCCCCGAGGTGAAGGCGAGCCCGTACGTGGCCGTGCTGGACCACATCGGCATCGCCCACGCCGGTCAGCTGATGGACGTGATCGTGCTGACCGCCGTGCTCTCCTGTCTCAACTCCGGTCTGTACACGGCCTCCCGGATGGCCTTCTCGCTCGGCGGCCGCGGGGACGCGCCGAAGGCCTTCAGTCGCACCACCGAGCGCGGTGTGCCGGCCACGGCGATCCTCGCCTCGGTCGTCTTCGGCTTCGTCGCGGTCTTCTTCAACTACGCGTACCCCGACACGGTGTTCCAGTTCCTGCTGAACTCCTCGGGCGCGGTGGCGCTCTTCGTCTGGCTGGTGATCTGTTTCTCCCAGCTGCGGATGCGCAGGATCCTGGAGCGTGAGTCGCCGGAGCGGCTGACGGTGAAGATGTGGGCCTACCCGTATCTGACCTGGATCACCATCGGCATGATCGTCTTCGTGGTGGGCTACATGTTCACCGATTCGACCGGCCGTGAGCAGATGGTTCTGTCGCTGCTCGCCGCGGCGGTGGTGCTCGCTGTCGCCCTGGTGCGCGAGGTGCGGCGGAAGCGGTCGCCCGAGGCGCTGGAAAAGGTCTGACGTAGCGTCAAAAGACCATGTGCACGCAGGATGGGCGGAGTGGCTCATTCCGCCCATGATGCGGCCATGGAAGGAAAACTGACGCGTCGTCACTTTTTAGGGCTGGCGGCCCTCCAGACGGCCGCCGCCCTCGGCCTCACCAGAATCGGCCTCACCCCGGCAGCCGCCGCACAGAGCGCCGACTACACCCCCGCCCTCGTCATCGGATCCGGCTACGGTGCGGCGGTCGCCGCGCTCCGGCTGGGCGAGGCGGGCATCCGGACCCTCGTCATCGAGATGGGGCGGCTGTGGGAGGCGCCGGACTCGGGCGGGACGGTGTTCTGCTCGATGACCGCTCCCGATCAGCGCTCCATGTGGTTCAAGCGCAGGACCGAGGCGCCGCTGTCCACGTTCCTGTGGCTGGACGTCATCAACAAGGACATCACCCCCTACCCCGGTGTCCTGGACCGGGTGCGGCACCCGAACATGTCCGTCTACGTCGGGCGCGGGGTCGGCGGCGGATCGCTGGTCAACGGCGGTATCGCGGTCACCCCGCCCCGCGCGTACTTCCAGGAGGTGCTGCCGGGCGTCGACGCGGACGCGATGTACGGCACGTACTTCCCGCGCGCCAACCGCATGCTCGGCACCGCCACCATCCCCTCCGACTGGTTCGAGAGCACGGAGTGGTACCAGTACGCCCGCGTCGCCCGCGCCCAGGCGAGGGCGGCGGGGCTGAAGACCGTCTTCGTGCCCAGCGTCTACGACTTCGGCTACATGCAGCGCGAGGCCGCCGGGACCGCCACCAAATCCGCGCTCGGCCAAGAGGTCATCTACGGCAACAACCACGGCAAGCGCAGCCTCGACAAGACCTACCTCGCGGCCGCCCTCGGTACCGGCAACGTCACCATCCACACGCTCAGCCGCGCCCGGGCGATACGGCGGGCCGCCGACGGTACGTACACCGTCACCGTCGACCGCATCGACACCACCGGCGCGGTCACCGCGACGGACGAGATCGCCTGCCGCGCCCTCTTCCTCGGCGCGGGCAGCCTCGGAACGACCGAACTCCTGCTGCGCGCCCGCGAGACCGGCACGCTGCCCGGGCTGAACGCGGAGGTCGGCCGGGGGTGGGGCGGCAACGGCAACGTCATGCTGGGCCGCGCCAACCACGTCTGGAACCCCACCGGGGCCCATCAGTCCACGATCCCGGTGACGGCCATCGACGACTGGTCCAACGCGGCCAACCCGGTCTTCGCCGAGATCGCCCCGCTCCCGGCCGGCATCGAGACCTGGGCCAGCCTCTATCTGGCGATCACCAAGAACCCCGAGCGCGGCACGTTCACGTACGACGCCGCCAAGGACGCCGCCGTACTGAACTGGACGGCCGGGCAGAGCGCCCCGGCCGTCGCCGCCGCGAAATCCCTCTTCGACCGGGTCAACGCGGCCAACGTCACCATCTACCGCTATGACCTCTTCGGCGACACCCGCGCCTTCGCCGCCGACTTCTGCTACCACCCGCTGGGCGGCTGTGTGCTGGGCCGCGCCACCGACGCGTACGGCCGGGTCGCCGGTTACCCGCGGCTCTACGTGACCGACGGATCCCTCATCCCGGGCTCCATCGGCGTCAACCCGTTCGTGACGATCACGGCCCTGGCGGAACGCACCATGGCCCGCGTCCTCGCCGAGGACGACGTGGGCCGCTGACCGACACCACGTGGTCCCCGGCGCACGCCGTCATCGGCCCGGCGTCATGTGCTCAGCAGGGAGTCGTCCTGGACGCGGGCGCCGGGGAGCCGGTGGCGGGCGGCGATGAGGGCGGTGTCCACGTCCCGGGTCCCGGTGGCCACGCACAGGGTGTAGGCCACGTCGTCCATGCGCTGCCGGACTTCCGGGCCGCCCACGTCGGCGTGCAGGGCGTGCAGGGTCTCGTACTGCTCGACGAGATTGCGCAACACGGCGGGGTGGGCCATCAGCATGGGGGCTCTCCTCGGGTGATGAGACTGCCGGACATCGGGCTGGTCGCGCATCCGTCTACCCGGTGCGCGAGGCCCCATGCACGGCCGTCGCGGTCCCGGTCGCCGCGGCGGGGGCCGGGTGCTGCCGGGGGAGGAACGAGGCGAGGACGAAGGCGAGGAGGGCGGCCCCGGCGCCGACGGCCATGACCACCCGGAAGCCGTTCTGGGCCGGGAGGGCGACGGAGCCGAGCGTGGTGGTCATCTCGGCCAGCACGACGCCCGCCACCGCGCTGGAGATCGAGGTGCCGATGGACCGCATCAGGGTGTTGAGGCTGTTGGCCGCGGCCGTCTCCGTCACCGGCACGGCCGCCATGACGAGCGCGGGCATGGCGCCGTAGGCGAGTCCGATCCCGGCCCCGATGACGCAGGAGACCAGGACGAGGTGCCAGATGGCGGACATCAGCGCGATGTTGAGGCCGTAGCCCGCGGCGACCACGACGGCGCCGAGCATCAGCGTCACCTTGGGGCCCTGGTTCTTGGAGATGCGCGCGGACAGCGGCGCCATGGCCATCATCACCAGCCCCGACGGCGCCATGACCAGGCCGACGGTCAGCATCGACTCCCCGAGGCCGTAACCGGTGGCCTTCGGTAACTGGAGCAGCTGCGGCATCAGCAGGGACATCGCGAACATGGAGAACCCGAACACCGCGGAGGCGAGGTTGGTGAGCAGCACCTGACGCCGTGCGGTGGTGCGCAGGTCCACCAGCGGCCGCGCGGTACGCAGCTCCCACCGGCCCCACAGGGCCAGCGTGGCCACGGAGGCGAGGAACAGCCCGAGGGTGCGGCCGCTGGTCCAGCCCCACGTGGCGCCCTTGGAGATCGCCAGCAGCAGGCACACCAGCGCGATCGACAGACCGGCCGCCCCCGCCACGTCGAACCGTCCGCCGCTGCGCACCGCGGATTCCGGTACGAGCTTGACCACGAGCCCGGTGGCGAGCGCGCCGAACCCGGCCGCGGTCCAGAACAGCACGTGCCAGTCGGCGCGTTCGGCCAGCAGCGCGGCGGCGGGCAGGCCCAGGGCGCCGCCGACCCCGAGCGAGGCGCTCATCAGCGCGGTCGCCGAGCCGAGCCGCTCCGTGGGCAGTTCGTCGCGCATGATGCTGATGCCGAGCGGTATGACCCCGGACGCCAGGCCCTGGAGGGTCCGTCCGACGACCATGGGGGCCAGGGAGTCGCTGAGGGCGCCGACGGCCGATCCGGCGACCAGTAGGCCCAGGCTGATCAGGAGCATGCGCCGCTTGCCGTACATGTCGCCCAGCCGTCCGATCACCGGTGTCGCGACGGCGGCCGCGAGCAGGGTGGCGGTGATGGCCCAGGTGGTGTCCGCCGCGGAGGCGTGCAGCAGGCCGGGGAGCTCGGGGATCAGCGGGATCACCAGGGTCTGCATCAGCGAGACCACGATCCCGGCGAAGGCCAGGACCGCCACGACGGTGTTCGCCCGCGGCGGGCCGGAGGCCCCGGCGGTGGCGGGTCTGGGCAGGGCGTCGGACATCGCGGGGCCTCCGTCGTGGGCACATTTAAATCAGCTGGTTGACTTAATGTACTGGATCGGGTTGCCTGATCACCGGACGACGCCCGGATCGGAGGAGAAGGCCGTGACACAGCAGAGGAAGGAACAGGCATGACGCTTGCGGAGTTTCCGATGGCCAGGGCGGCGGGCTGCCCGTTCGATCCGCCGCCCGCGCTGCGGGAGACGACGGAGGAGGGGCCGCTCGCGAGGGTCCGGCTGTGGGACGGCAGCACCCCGTGGCTGGTGACCCGGCACGCCGAGCAGCGGGCCCTGCTGGGCGACCCGAGGGTCAGCGCCGACATCACCCGGCCCGGATATCCGAGCCAGGCCCCGCTGCCCCAGGGGGGCACCGCCATCAGCTTCATCCTGATGGACGACCCCGAACACGCCCGGCTCCGGCGGATGGTCACGGCACCGTTCGCCATCAAGCGGGTGGCGGCGATGCGCCCGGCCGTGCAGAAGATCGTGGACGACCTCATCGACGAGCTGCTGGCCGGTCCCACGCCGGTCGACCTGGTGCAGGCGTTCGCCCTGCCGGTGCCCTCGCTGGTGATCTGCGAGCTGCTCGGAGTGCCGTACGCCGACCACGACTTCTTCCAGGACAACAGCAAGGTCCTGATCAACCGTGAGGTGACGCCCGAGCAGCGGTCGGCCGCCCACGGGGCGCTGCTCGGCTACCTGGACGGCCTGATGGGCGAGAAGATCGCCCACCCCGTGGACGATCTGCTGTCCGGTCTGGCCAGGCGGATCACGGCGGGCGAGATGACCCGCGAGGAGGCGGCCCAGATGGGCGTGCTGCTCCTCCTCGCGGGCCACGAGACCACCGCGAACATGATCGCGCTGGGCACCCTCGCCCTGCTGGAGAACCCCGGCCAGCTCGCCCTGCTGCGCGAGAGCGACGATCCGAAGCTGGTGGCCTCGGCGGTGGAGGAGCTGCTGCGCTACCTCAACATCACCCACAGCGGGCGGCGCCGGGTGGCGCTGGCGGACATCGAGGTGGCGGGCCGGGTGATCCGGGCCGGGGAGGGGATCGTCCTGGCCAACGACATCGCCAACCGGGACCCCGAGGTGTTCCCCGACCCCGACCGGCTGGACCTCCGGCGCGACGCCCGCCGCCATGTGGCGTTCGGCTTCGGGGTGCACCAGTGCCTGGGCCAGCCGCTGGCCCGGATGGAGCTCCAGGTCGTCTACAGCACCCTCTACCGCCGTATCCCGACCCTCCGGCTGGCCACCGATCTGGAGAAGATCCCCTTCAAGCACGACGGCTCGGTCTACGGCGTCTACGAACTGCCCGTGGCCTGGTGAACCCGCCCCGGCTCAGGCCGGGTTCACGCCCAGCAGGCCGCGTACCCGGGCGGCGACGAGCGGGTCGGCCCGGGGCGCAGCAGGTTCTCCTTCTCGGCGAAGAACTCGTCGTTGGCGGCGATGACGCCGCCGCCGAGGGCGCGGGCGGCGAGGTCGGGCAGCAGGGTGAAGTCCGTCATGTCTCTCCTCGGCTCGGGAGTCGGCTCGGGAGCCGTTGCGGTGAGCCTCCCGGCGGCGCGGCTTCGACCGCGTGGATCACGCCGCCGGGAGGAGCTGTGGGGTGCCGGGCGGTGCCGCCCGGGGGTCAGCCGATGGCGGTGCGGACCGCCGTGGGGGCGTGTTCGGGGCTGGTGGCGAGCTCCTCGAACTCGTTGACGTTGTCGAGTTCGGTGCCCATGGACACGTTGGTGACGCGCTCCAGGATGATCTCGACGACGACCGGGACCCGGTGTTCGGCCATCAGCTTCCTGGCCTCTTCCAGCGCGGGGGCGATGCGGTCGGGTTCGAAGACCCGGATGGCCTTGCAGCCGAGCCCCTCGGCGACCTTGACGTGGTCGACCCCGTAGCCGCCGACCTCGGGGGCGTTGACGTTGTCGAAGGAGAGCTGGACGCAGAAGTCCATGTCGAAACCGCGCTGGGCCTGGCGGATCAGCCCCAGATAGGCGTTGTTGACGACGACATGGAGATACGGGATCTGGAACTGCGCCCCGACGGCGAGTTCTTCGATCATGAACTGGAAGTCGTAGTCGCCGGAGAGGGCGACGACGGGGGCGTCCGGGTGGGCGGTCGCCACGCCCAGCGCGGCCGGGACGGTCCAGCCCAGCGGCCCGGCCTGACCGGCGTTGATCCAGTGCCGGGGGCGGTAGACGTGCAGCATCTGGGCGGCCTGGATCTGGGAGAGGCCGATCGTGGAGACGTAGCGGGTGTCCGGTCCGAACGCCCGGTTCATCTCCTCGTAGACCCGCTGCGGTTTGACCGGCACCTGGTCGAAGTGGGTCCTGCGCAGCATCGAGCCCTTGCGCGCTCGGCAGCTGTCGGCCCAGTCGCCGCGGTCCTGGAGGTGGCCGGCGGCCTTGAGTTCCCTGGCGGCCTCGGCGAACAGCTCCAGGGCGGCCCGGGCGTCGGAGACGATGCCGTAGTCGGGCGCGAACACCCGGCCGATCTGGGTGGGTTCGATGTCGACGTGCACGAAGGTGCGGTCCTTTGTGTACGTGTCGACGCCGCCGGTGTGGCGGTTGGCCCAGCGGTTGCCGATGCCGAGGACGAAGTCCGACTCCAGCAGGGTGGCGTTGCCGTAGCGGTGGGAGGTCTGGAGGCCGACCATGCCCGCCATCAGCGGGTGGTCGTCGGGGATGGTGCCCCAGCCCATCAGGGTGGGCACCACCGGCACCCCGGTCAGCTCGGCGAACTCCACCAGCAGATCGGCCGCGTCGGCGTTGATGATGCCGCCACCGGCGACCAGCAGCGGCCGCTGGGCGGACTGGAGCAGGCCCATCGCCCTGTCGATCTGCGCCCGGGTCGCGGTGGGCTTGTGGACCGGCAGCGGCTCATAGGTGTCCGGGTCGAACTCGATCTCGGCCATCTGGACGTCGATGGGCAGGTCGATCAGCACCGGTCCGGGGCGGCCGGACCGCATCAGGTGGAACGCCTGCTGGAACGCGCCCGGCACCTGGGCGGGCTCCAGCACGGTCATGGCCATCTTGGTCAGCGGCGCCGCGATCGAGGCGATGTCGACCGCCTGGAAGTCCTCCTTGTGCAGCTTGGCCACCGCCGCCTGGCCGGTGATGCACAGGATCGGGATCGAATCGGCGCTCGCCGAGTACAGACCGGTGATCATGTCGGTGCCCGCGGGGCCGCTGGTGCCCACACAGACCCCGATGTTCCCGGCCTCGGCCCGGGTGTAGCCCTCGGCCATGTGCGAGGCGCCCTCGACGTGCCGGGCCAGGACGTGGGTGAGGCCGCCGTTGCTGCGCATCGCGGCGTAGAAGGGGTTGATCGCCGCGCCGGGGAGACCGAAGACGTGAGTGGTGCCCTCACGCTTCAGGATCTCCACCGCCGCCTGAGCCGCTGTCATACGCGCCATGGGGTGTCTCCTGTGGTTCCGGGGGGTTCAGTGGGTGTCGCGGCCGGCCAGGCGCTCGACGCCGCGCAGCAGTGCGGAGTGGTCCAGGTCGCCGTCGCCGCAGGCGCGGGCGGAGGCGACCAGCTGGGCGACGACGGAGCCGACGGGCAGCGGTGCGCCGACCGCCCGGGCGGCGTCGGTGACGATGCCCATGTCCTTGTGGTGGAGGTCGATGCGGAAACCGGGCCGGAACGAACGGCTCAGTACGGCGTCCCGCTTGCGGGCCAGCACGGTCGACCCGGCCAGGCCGCCGCCGAGGACCTCCAGCGCGGCCCCCAGGTCCACCCCGGCGTTCTCCAGGAACACCACGGACTCGGCCAGGGCCTGGAGATGGACGGCGACCATCAGCTGGTTGGCGGCCTTGACCGTCTGCCCCGCACCGTGCGGGCCGACGTGCACGATGGTGGTGCCCAGCGCCTCGAACACCGGCTTCGCCTCGGCGAAGTCGTCCGTCTCGCCGCCGACCATGATGGACAGGACGGCCTCGATCGCCCCGGCCTCGCCGCCGGAGACCGGCGCGTCCAGGGTGCGGATGCCCTTGTCCCGCGCGGCGGCCTCGACCTCCAGGGAGGTCTGCGGGGTGATGCTGCTCATGTCGATCAGCAGGGCGCCCGGCGCGGCGTGTTCCAGGACGCCGCCCTCGCCGAGGACGACCTCCTTCACCTGCGGGTCGGCCGGGAGCATGGTGATGACGACCTCGGCGTCGCGCACCGCCTGCGCGATGCTGTCCGCGCCGTGGCCACCGGCCGCCGCGAGCTTGTCGACGGCGGGGCGGCTGCGGTTGTAGCCGGTGACGGTGTGCCCGGCCTTGACCAGGTTGGCGGCCATCGGGCCGCCCATGATGCCCAGGCCGATGAAGGCGATCTTCCGTGGAGTGGCGGTCATGGTTGCTCCTTGTTTTTTGAGGGCTCGGTCAGGCGTGGGCGGTGCTGCCGCGCCGCTCGCGCGGGAGCCAGTCGAAGCTGTCGGCGCTCGGGCCCTGGGCCTTGTACTCCAGGCCCACCCAGCCGTCGTAGCCCGCCGCCTCGATCGCGGTGAGCTGCCCGTCGAGGTCCAGCCCGCCGGTGCCCGGCGCGCCCCGGCCGGGCGCGTCCGCGATCTGCACATGGCCGATGCGTTCCGCGTGGGCGGCGATCACACCGGCCACGTCGTCGCCGTTCACGGCCAGGTGGTAGAGGTCGGCGAGGAGGCGCACATTGCGGGCGCCGGACGCGCGCTCCACCCGGTCGATGACGCCGAGCGCGTCCGCCGCGGTGAGCAGGGGGTATGCGGGGGCGCCGCTGACCGGCTCCACCAGCACCGTGCCGCCGATGCGCCGCGCCGCCTCGGCCGCGAGCGCCAGGTTCTCGGTGGCGAGGGCGTCCTGCTCCGCCGGGTCGGCTCCGTCGACGCGGTTGCCGTACAGGGCGTTGAACGCGCGGCATCCCAGCTGTTCGCCGATCCCGACGGTCACGTCGATGTTGTCGCGGAACTCCGTGCTGCGGGCGGGCCAGGACACCAGGCCGCGGTCGCCGCCCGGCATGTCCCCGGCGAAGAAGTTCAGCCCGGTCAGCTGGACCCCGGCGTCCCGCACCGCGCGGACGAAGGCGTCGATGTCCTTGTCCTCCGGCACCGCCACCGCGTGGGGCCACCAGAACTCGACCGCGTCGAACCCGGCGGCCTTCGCCGCGGCCGGGCGCTCCAGCAGCGGCAGCTCGGTGAAGAGGATCGACAGGTTGACCGTGCAGGGAAGACGGTGGGCGCTCATTTCTCACATCCCAGGACGTAGGTGCTCTTGCCGGGTGTTCTTGTCAGGGTCGGTGAGATGGCCCGGCAGACGCGGGCGACCCCGGGGGTGTAGGCGCGGGAGAGGTCGTCGCGGTTGTTCAGCTCGACCCGGGGGACGACCTCCAGCTTGCCCCCGGTGTGCATGAGGAACGTGGCGTCGCCGACCGTGCGCACACCCACCCCGTCCAGCGCCGCCACCGCGTCGGCGATGACCTGGATGTGGTCGCTGTCGACGGCGTCGCAGGTCAGGTCGACCACGATGTGGTCGGTGCCGGTCTCGACGACGTCGAGCGCGGTGAGCACACCCCCGGCGTCGCCCACCGCCGCGGCCGGCCGCCTGGTGGAGGCGGCGTCGGCGGGGGCCTCGGCACGCAGGGTGAGGGCGAATCCGGGACTCGGTGTGGGCATGGGCTGACCTCGCACGTTCGGGGCGCCTTCTGGAACGCCGGACTGCTTCATCCGCCACTTTCGTGAACTTCCACAATGCGGATAGTGATTTTTGCTTAGCGGAATAACAACCTCTGTGGCCTGTCGGCGTCAACCCCCCGGCGGGGGTTGATGGTGATGGGTCCGCTTCGACAAAAGGTTTGATCAGCCCGCTGCGTGCGAAGCGTTGACATGGGGTCCCGGCCGACCTATACATCTCCCAGTTGAAAAAAGTTTTCCGCGAAGTGGAATGGCCTGGATCGGGGAGAGGTGACCGCCCCCTCCTCCAGGGCCGAGCCGTCCCCCGGTGGCATCAGCCCGGCGGGACCGTCCCACGCTCGTGTCATCCCCAGAGGAGCCCAGCCCCGTCCGTGGAGTACGGCCCGCCCCAGGAGGTTCTTGACGTGAAACCCATCCATCTGCTCGGCGCGATCCCGTTTCTCGGGATCCTCGGGGGGATCTTCTTCGTGAACCGGGTGACGCCCTACGTCCTCGGCATGCCGTTCATCCTCTTCTGGCTGGTCCTGTGGGTCGTCCTGATCTCGGTGACCATGGCCGTCATCTACCGGCTCGACCCCGCCAACCGCGAAGAGGAGACCTCGTGATCGCCCTCGCCGTCATCGGCCTCTTCCTCGCCGCCTCGCTGCTGCTGGGGCTCCGCGCCCGCCGCGGCAGGGACATGGACCTCGAACAGTGGTCCGTCGGCGGCCGGGGCTTCGGCACGATCTTCGTCTTCCTGCTGCTGGCCGGCGAGATCTACACGACCTTCACCTTCCTCGGAGCCTCCGGCTGGGCCTACGGCAAGGGCGCCCCGGCGTACTACATCCTCTGTTACGCCTCACTCGCCTATGTGCTGTCCTACTGGCTGCTCCCGGCCGTGTGGCGCTACGCCAAACAGCACCGGCTCATCTCGCAGTCCGACTTCTTCGTCGCCAAGTTCGAGAGCCCGCTGCTCGGTGCGCTCGTGGCGCTCGTCGGGGTCATCGCGATGGTGCCGTACCTCGTCCTCCAGCTGAAGGGACTCGGGATCATCGTGTCGGTCTCCTCCGACGGCAAGATCCCCTCCCACTGGGCCATCGTGATCGGCACCATCGCCCTGACCGTCTACGTCACCATCTCGGGCATTCACGGTTCCGCGTGGACCGCCGTCATGAAGGACGTCACCATCCTCGCGGTCGTCCTGATCCTCGGCATCTATCTGCCGATCCACTACTTCGGCGGCTTCGAGAACATGTTCCAGGCGGTCGACAAGAGTCAGGCGGGCTTCCTCACGCTGCCCTCCAGCGGGATGAGCACCTCGTGGTTCGCCTCCACCGTGCTGCTCTCGGCACTCGGCTTCTACATGTGGCCGCACACCTTCAGCGCCTCCTACAGCGCGCAGAACGAACGCGTCTTCCGCCGCAATGCCATCTTCATGCCGCTCTACCAGCTCATCCTGCTGTTCGTGTTCTTCGTCGGCTTCACGGCCATCCTCGTCGTGCCCGGCCTCAAGGGCGCCGACGCGGACCTCTCGCTGCTGCGCATCACCACCGCCACGTTCCCGTCGTGGTTCGTGGGCATCGTCGGCGGCGCGGGACTGCTCACCGCGCTGGTCCCCGGATCGCTGCTCCTCATGACCTCCGCGACCTGTCTGGCGAAGAACGTCTACCGCCTCGCCCGCCCACGGAGCAGCGACCAGCAGGTGACCCGCCTGGCGCAGTGGCTGGTCCCCGCGCTCGCGCTGGTCTCCCTCTACTTCACCTTCAACGGCGGCAGTTCGATCGTGTCCCTGCTGCTCATGGGCTACGCCCTGGTGACCCAGCTCTTCCCCGCCCTGCTCGCGAGCCTGGCCAAGCGGCAGCTGGTCACCAAACAGGGCGCGGCCGCGGGCATCGTCGTCGGCGTGGTCACGGTCGCCGTCGTCACCCTCTCCGGTGTCACGGTCGGCAGCCTGATGCCGGGCCTTCCGCAGAGCATCAAGGATCTGAACGTGGGCGTCATCGCGCTGGTCCTCAACATCGTGGTGATGGCGGCCGTTTCCGCCGTCACCCGCCCGGCGGGACGCCCCAGCCCCGCCCCCCAGGTCCAGCCCGAGGCCGCGGCCGGAGCGGGCTGACCCCTCACCCGCACATACGCCGCCACCCCCGGCCCGGCCGGGGGTGGCGGCGTATGTCGGTGACCCTCGTGAGCCACGGGTCACCAGCTGCTCTTGGTCACCCCGGGAAGCTCGCCCGCGTGCGCCGTCTCGCGCAGCCGGATGCGGGACAGCCCGAAGGCGCGCAGATGGCCCCGGGGGCGGCCGTCGATGGAGTCCCGGTTGCGTACGCGCGTGGCGCTGGCGTCGCGTGGCTGGCGGCGCAGCTCCCGCTCGGCGGCGAGGCGCTCCCGGGTGCGCGAGCGCAGGCTGCGCGGCAGGGGCGCCCCGTCGAGCAGCACATCGAGGGGCGCATGAGCAGGTCCTCCAGCCGCCGCCGATGGGTCAGCGCGGCGAGGAGCCCGAGCGGCAGGGCGATCAGATAGGTGAGGGCCGTCGCGGCGAGCGCGACCAGGACCACCGGACGTCCGCCGAGGAGGATCTGCCGCCACACGTCGCGGCCGGTGAAGTCGGTGCCCAGCCAGTGGCCGCCGCCGACCGTGAAGGACACGGAACGCGGCCCCGCCTCGCCCGCGACGTACGGCCCCAACAGGGCCAGGGCGAGCGGGACACCGGTGAGCACGGCGGCGAGGCATAGCGCCCCGGCCGCCTGCCGAGGGGGACACTCACGCCGTCACCTCCGCCCGGGGCGCGACGCTCCACCAGGACTCCTCCCACGGGGTGTTCGCCAGCCGCGGCAACGCCTGCGTCGACCGGACGGCCGCCGCGTACCTGGTCGACGGCCGCCTCCCGGCGGGCGATGTGCACTGCACCGGCCCGGTGCTGCCGGAGCCGGGGCCCCGCAGCCAGGAACCGCGGACGTAGCGGGCGGTGCTCACGCACGGTCGAATTCGTTCGGCCGTACGGCCCCTCGCGCGGGTGGGCGGCCCCGACGTCAGAAGACTGAAACCATGAGGACCGTCGCCGGGCCCACGGGCCATGTCGTGGTCGTCGGAGCGGGGCTGTCCGGGCTCGCCGCCACCCTGCACCTGCTCGGTGCCGGGCGCCGGGTGACCGTCGTGGAACGCGCCACCCGGCCGGGCGGCCGGGCCGGATGCCTGGAGCGCGGCGGCTACCGCTTCGACACCGGACCCACCGTGCTCACCATGCCGGACCTGCTGGCCGAGGCGCTGGCCGCCGTGGGGGAGGAGGTGTCCGACCGGCTCGACCTGGTCGCGCTGCACCCCGCCTACCGGGCCGCTTTCGCCGACGGCAGCAGCCTCGACGTCCACACCGGCGCGGACGCCATGGAGGAGTCCGTACGGGCCTTCGCCGGGCCGCGCGAAGCGGCCGGATACCGGCGGCTGCGGGCCTGGCTGGAAGCACTCCACCGCGCCCAGATGGGCCGCTTCATCGACGCCAACTTCGACTCGCCGCTCCACCTGCTCCACCCCGACCTCGCCCGGCTGGCCGCCCTCGGCGGCTTCGGACGGCTCGACCCCGGCATCGGCCGTTTCCTCCGCGACGAGCGGCTGCGCCGGGTCTTCTCCTTCCAGGCCCTCTACGCGGGCGTAGCCCCGGCCCGCGCCCTGGCCGCGTACGCCGTCATCGCCTACATGGACACCGTCGCGGGCGTGTACTTCCCCCGCGGCGGCATGCACGCCGTGCCCCGCGCGCTGGCCGCCGCGGCCGCCGACGCCGGTGCCGACCTGCGATACGGCCAGCACGTCACCCGGCTGGAGCAGCGGGCCGGGCGGGTCACCGCCGTCATCACCCCGCACGGCCGTGTGCCCTGCGACGCCGTCGTCCTCAGCTGCGAGCTGACCGAGGCCTACCGGCTGCTGGGCCGCGCGCCCCGTCGCCCGCTGCGCCACCGGCGCGCACCCTCGGCCGTCGTCCTGCACACCGGCACCGACCGCACCTGGCCCCAACTGGCCCACCACACCCTCTCCTTCGGCGCCGCGTGGCGCGCCACGTTCGAGGAACTGACCGTCTCCGGGCGGCTGATGAGCGACCCCTCGCTGCTCATCACGCGGCCCACCACACACGACCCCGCCCTCGCCCCGCCCGGCCGCCACATCCACTACATCCTCGCGCCCTGCCCGAACACCGACATCGGACCCGGCGCCGCCGCGTGGCGCACCCTCGGCCCGCGCTACCGGGACCGCATCCTCACCGAGCTCGAGCGCCGCGGCCTGGCCGGGCTCGGAGCGGCCATCGAAGAAGAATGCCTGGTCACCCCGGCCGACTGGGCGGCCCAGGGGCATGCCGCGGGCAGTCCGTTCTCGCTCGCGCACACCTTCGGCCAGACCGGTCCGTTCCGCCCCGCCAACCTCGTGCGCGGCCGGGAGAACGTGGTGCTGGCGGGCTGCGGCACCACCCCCGGGGTGGGCGTCCCGACCGTACTGATCTCCGGAAAGCTGGCCGCCGCCCGCATCACCGGCCACCCCCGCCTCGGTCCCCGCCGCACCCGGCCGCGGGCCCTCCACCGGCAAGGAACCCCATGACCCGACACGAACTCGACGCCGCCGGTATCCACGACCCGGCGCTGCGCGCCGACTATCTGCGGTGCCGCCTGCTCAACGCCCGCCACGGCAGGACGTACTTCCTGGCCACCCGGCTGCTGCCCGCGGCCCGGCGCCCCGCCGTGCACGCCCTCTACGGCTTCGCCCGCTGGGCCGACGACATCGTGGACGACCTCGAGGGCTCCGGGGGCACCGCCCCGCGCGCGGCCTGTCTGGACCGGCTCGACGCCGAGCTGTCCCGGGCCCTGCGCACCGGCCGCGGCGACGAGCCCGTCGTCCGGGCCCTGGCGCACACCGCCGCCACCTACCGCATCGACCACCGCCACTTCACCGACTTCATGGCCTCGATGCGGACCGACCTGACCGTCACCGACTACCCCACCTTCGCGCACCTGCGCCACTACATGCACGGTTCGGCCGCGGTGATCGGCCTCCAGATGCTGCCCGTACTCGGCCACGTCGTGCCCCGCGAGGAGGCCGAGCCGCACGCGGCGGCGCTCGGCGTCGCCTTCCAGCTCACCAACTTCCTGCGGGACGTGGGGGAGGACCTGGACCGCGGCCGGATCTACCTGCCCGCCGACCTGCTGGCCGCACACGGCGTGGACCGGGCGCGCCTGCGGTGGTCCCGCCGCACCGGGCTGCGGGACCGGCGGATCACCGCCGCACTGCGCGACTTCGCCGCCCTCACCCGCGGCTACTACCGCCGGGCGCTGCCCGGCATCCCGATGCTCGACCCGGTGGCCCGGCCCTGCATCCGTACCGCTTACGTGCTCTACGGAGGCATCGTCACCGCCGTCGAGCGCGACGGCTATGCGGTGCTGCACCGGCGGTCGGCGGTGCGGCGGCGGGTCCGGGCCGCGGTCGCGCTCGACGGGCTGGTCCGCGTCGGCGCGGCCCGGCTGCTGGCCGCCCGTACGGCACGCACCGCCCCGCCGGTCACCGTCGGGGAGGTCGCGTGAAGCCTTCCGCCACCGACCGCATCCCGCTGTCCCTGCGCCGCCGCGGTGTCCCCTGGGACCGGCAGCGGGCCACCTGGCGGGAGGCCAGGCCCGCCCTGATCGCCGCGGCCCTGAAGCGGGCGCAGGACCGCCCGTCGGGCAACTGGTACGTGCTGGGCGCGTCCGCCGCCGTCGCCCAGGGTCGCCCCTTCGGCCGGACGGTCGCCGGCACCGAGGTGGTGGCCTGGCGCGGCCCCGGCGGACGTCTCCTCGCGGGACCCGGCGCCTGCCCGCACCTCGGGGCGCCGCTGAAGGACGCGGTGGTCAGCCGCGGCAGGCTCCTCTGCCACTGGCACGGCCTCGCCCTGCCCGGGGACGCCACCGCGGGCTGGTGTCCGCTGCCCGCCCACGACGACGGCGTCCTCGCCTGGGTACGGCTCGACGCGGCCGGTGGCGAGGAGCCGCTGGAACGCCCGGTGCTGCCGCCCCGCCCGGTGGCCGGGGCCACGCTCGCCGCCGTCCACGACGTGACCGGCACCTGCGAGCCGGCCGATGTCGTCGCCAACCGCCTCGACCCGTGGCACGGCGCATGGTTCCACCCGTACTCCTTCGTCGACCTCACCGTCGAGGAGCCGGACGGCGACGACGCCCTCGCCGTCCGGGTGTCCTTCAAGGTGGCCGGTCGGGTGGTCGTCCCCGTCCGCGCCGTGTTCTCCGCACCCGGGCCCCGCACCGTCGTCATGCGCATCACCGACGGCGAGGGCCGTGGCTCCGTGGTCGAAACCCACGCCACCCCGCTGACCCCCGATCACCGCGGCCGTCCGCGCACCGCCGTCATCGAGGCGGTCCTCGCCACGTCCGACCGCCCCGGCTTCGCCGTCGCCCGCGCGGCCGCACCCCTGCTGCGGCCCCTGATGCGCGCCGCCGCGGGCCGCCTGTGGCGCGACGACCTCGCCTACGCCGAACGCCGCTGGGCCCTGCGGGAGGCGGGCCGCTTCCCGGGCTGACCGGCGGGCCGCCGCGGTCACGGCCGGTGGCGTGTCCCGGCCAGCCGGTGCACACCGCGCAGCACGGCCCAGCGGCCGCGGCGGGGGACCGTCCACAGCCGCTGGCCGCGCACGCCCCACCGGGCGAGCAGCGCGTTGGCGGCCAGGAACCCGCTCGTGGCCGCCCGTTCCATCAGGGCGACCGGCAGATCGGTGCGCACCAGGTCCCCGGCCAGCATCACCGCCGGGTCGGGCGTGCGCACCGTGGGCCGGTCACGGTAGCCACCGACGGGGAACGCCGGGCAGTCGGCGCGCCATTCATGGCGTACGTCGACCACCGGGGCGTCCCGGGTCTCGGGGTAGACCCGGGCCAGCTCCGCCCGCAACCGGCGCTCCACGGCGGCCCGGTCGGCGTCCGGTCCGACCGCGTACGCGTGCAGCTCCAGCACCGATCCGCCGGTGGCGGCGGCCCATCGGCGGGCTTCGCCCTCCCAGCGGGAGACGACGCTGACGTTGTCGAGCGGGCCGTAGCCGCTCGTACCGAGGAAACCGGGGCGGCCGGGGTCCACGGGGGCGCCGAGCCACAGGCGGGAGACCAGGAACGGCGGCGCGGTCCGCAGGGCCGCGATCCGGTCCCGCCACCCCGGGTCGCCCAGGCCGGGGGAGTCCGCGACCAGCGTGCGCAGCCCCGCCGTGTCCAGGGCGAGCACCACCCCGTCGTACGCGTCCCCGTCCACCGCCACCCGCCCGCCGTCCAGCGGCCGTACCGACTCCACGGCAGCACTCGCCCGCACCCGGGTGCCGTGACCCTCCAGGTAGCGCCGCAGCGGATCCCACAGCGCGTACGGGAACGGCTCGCGCACCACGTCGAACAGCAGGCCCTCGCTCGACCCGAGGAAGTAGATGTGGAACATCACCGCCAGCTCGGCCGCGGACAGCTCGCCCGGGTCCGTGAAGAAGCTGCGGGAGAACACCTCGAACGCCAGGTGCCGGGCCGCCGCCGGGAAGCGGACCGCGTCCAGGAACTCCGCCGCGCTCAGCGCGTCCAGCCGCTCGTGGATCCACGGCAGCCGGACGTCGAACAGCGGCAGCGCGGCCACCGGGTCCATGTCCGCCAGATCCCGCCAGCCGAACGACGGGCTGCGCGTGACGAAGCCCAGCGCGGACCACGGCGGGGTGCGCGGAACCCCCGCGAAACCGTCGCGCAGGCCCGAGCCGTGCCACAGCGGGTAGTCCGGCAGCGCGGTGAGCAGGCGTAAGGCCGGGTCGATCCGCCGCAGCAGCCCCCGCAGGTTGTAGTACTGCCGGAAGAAGGCGTGGAAACCGCGGCACATCGTCGCCGCCGACCCGTCCGCGAGCGTCGTCGGCCATCCGGCGAGCCGCCCGCCGAGCATCGCGCGGCGTTCGTACAGCACCACCGCGACCCCGCGCTCGGCCAGGGCGGTCGCCGCCGCGAGCCCCGCGATGCCGCCGCCCACCACCGCGACCCGCGGCGCGCGTCCGGCCGGGACCCGGGCCCGGCCCGCCGCCACCGGCAGCACCTCGGCCCGCCGGTCCCGCCCCCGCCGGGGCGTCACCGCTCCCGCCCCGGCGTGGCGTGTCCGGTGCCGGTCCGCCGCCGGAGCCAGGGCAGTTCGGCCACCGTCCGCAGCATGGGCGCCACCGGTGTCCGCATACCGACCATCACGTCCTCCGCCGGACCGGTGCGGCCGTCGAGGAAGCGCAGCAGACGCTCGGCGGGGACGTGGCGGAAGAGACCGGTGAACACATCGGCCCCGGCCACCCGCCCGGTGGCCAGGGCGCGCAGCATCGCCGCGTCCATGGCGAGCGCGCGGGCCGGATACGGGGCGGGCGGCACCGGGTGACGGCCCGCGGCGAAGGCCGCCGCCACCGCGTGGGACTGCCGCCGCACCGCGGCGAAGGTGTAGCCGGTGGCCGGGCGGGTGGCGCCGCCCGCGGTGCCGATCCGGAACACGGCGGCGCCCGCGCGGCGCGGGAAGCGGCCGTCGGTCATGGGGATGACGCCCTGCTCGGTGGAGAGCACCCGGAAGGGCGGCAGCCGCAGCACGGCCCCGGTGTAGTGGCGCAGGGCCGCGTCGTACGCGGCGTCGTCCAGCACGGCGGGCGAGAACTCGGTGTACTCCACCAGTGCCTCACGGTCGCTCAGCGGCAGCACATAGCCGAACGACAGGCCCCGGCCCGGTTGCGGGGTGCGGAAGTCCATCAGCTCGGCCACCGCGGGGTCCAGGGCCGGGGTGTCGCAGCGGACGAACCAGCCCCGGAAGTGCTGGAGCAGGGTCGTACGAGCCGGTGGCAGGGCGGCCGCCGGACGGGAGTCGAACGCCCACCGGGCGCGCCAGACCACCGGGCGGCCCCCGGCGCACACGCCCCGCACCACGGCGCCGCCCGCGTCGTCGCGCACCTGGTCCACCACCGCCTCGACCCGCCGCACCGAGGGCGCCGCGTCGAGCCGGGCGGCCACCCAGCGCTCGAAGTCGCGCGACCGCAGCATCTTGTAGACGAAGGGCGCCAGCTCCCGGTCCACCGGGCGGCCGTCGGTTCCGTGCACCCTGACCCGGCCCCAGCGGGCGGCGAGTGCCCCGTCGAACTCACCGCCCGGCTCCTCCCACCAGCACCAGGTCCGCTCCGGCGCCCGCAGCGGCCCGTCCGGCGCCCCGACCAGCAGGACGCGGGGCGGGCAGGGCAGCATGGCGAGGCGGTGGGCCAGCGTCAGACCGGCCGCACCCGCGCCGACGACGGCCACCTCCGCGTCCCACGCCACCGCCCGTTTCCCGCCGCGATCCGCTGTGAAGGACGGAGGCTAGCGCCGGACGCTCCGGTGGCGGCGCATCATCAGCACACCTCCGGAGGTGACGGCCAGGACGGTGGCGCCGAGGAGGGTCGGCTTGTTGTCGCCGACCGCGGCAGGCCCGAAACCGGCGTCGACCCCGCCACTGGGGTGACTGCGCTCGACCCTGACCGTGTCCGTGATCTTGATGCTCGGCGGGCACTTCACGATGACGTCGTGGCTACCGGAATCGGCTCCCTCGGGAATCCGGAAGGTGCCGGTGAGCGTGCCCTTGTGGCCGTCGTCGAGCAGGTGGAACTCGTCTCCGCCCGCGGTGCCCTTGCCATAGGTCACGTCCGAGCCGCAGGCGGTCGTACTGACGGTGACCGTGGACCCCGGGGCGCCGTTCCTCGGGCTGATGCGGAGCTCCGAGTCATCGGCGGCGGCGGCCGGGCCCTGGAGCGCGAGGGCACAGAGAAGCAGGCCGATGCCTGCACCGGCGGGTACGTAACGCATGAAGATCCTCCAACGGAGCAGTGGCCGTCCTGATCACGCGGCACCTGTGAGGTGTTCCGCTCTCGAGACAACCGACAGTCCGCCACCGTCGCAACACGAAGCGTCACCTCGCGAGGTCAGGGCCGCCGCCTCGCTTGATCGTTTACGCAGGTCACCGGAGCGAGGGCCGTCACGGAGCGGGAGCGACCGGAGGGGAGCGAATGGGCTATGCCGGGTGCCCGGTGGGCGGTCAGGGCGTGGGCCAGTTGCGCAGCAGGGCGTCGAGCGCGTCCAGGGTCCGGGACCAGGATTCCGCCGAATCGGGGGAGCTGTGGCTGAACCCGCCCGCCAACTCCAGGCTGACGAAGCCGTGGAAGACGCTGCCGAGCAGCCGCACCGCGTGCGTCTGATCCGGCTCGGTCAGGTCGTAGCCGCGCAGGATCGCCCGCGTCATCTGCGCGTGCCTGCCACCGGCGCTGGCGGCCGCCGCCTCCGGGTCCAGCTTGAACTGGGCCGCGGCGTAGCGGCCGGGGTGCTCGCGGGCGTAGTCGCGGTAGACGTGTCCGAAGGCGGTCAGGGCGTCCTTGCCGGCCCGCCCGGCCAGGGCGTCGGCGGCCCGGTCGGCGAGTTCCTCCAGGGCGAGCAGGGCGATCCTGGTCTTGAGGTCGCGGGAGTTCTTCAGGTGCGAGTACAGGCTCGCGACCTTGACGTCGAACCGCCGGGCCAGCTCCGATACGGTCACCTGGTCGAAGCCGACCTCGTCGGCCAGTTCCGCCCCGGCCCGGGTGAGCCGTTCCGCGGTCAGCCCTGCGTATGCCATGCCCTGCCCTGCCCCTCCGTCGGCAGAGCCCATTATTCGTTTGCCTAAGACCTTTAGGCAACTTAGCCTCCCGGTCATGAAGCCGCTGACCGAGCAAGAGATCCGTGCCGCCTTCGTCAACTGCACCAAGGGCGAGGCGAAGCGCCTGTCCGTACCGCGCGACCTGGCCGCCAAGCCCTGGGACGACCTGGACTACCTCGGCTGGCGAGATCCCCAGGCCTACGACCGCGCCTACCTCGTCACCCTGCTCGACGACCGCCCGCGGGCCGTCGCCCTGCGCTGCCCCACCCCCGCCTCCTGGCAGACGCAGCGCGGCATGTGCTCGCTCTGTCTGACCTCTCCCGCCGACGGCGTCTCCCTGATGGTCGCGCCGAAGGCGGGGAAGGCCAGGCAGCAGGGCAACTCCGTCGGCACCTACATATGCAGCGACCTCGCCTGCTCCCTGTACGTACGCGGCAAGAAGGACGCGGGCGCGGGCGCTCGGCTCCACGAGTCGCTCACCCTGGAGGAGAAGATCGAGCGGACCACGGCCAACGTCGCCGCGTTCCTCGCCAAGGTGACCGCCTGACCCCGGGGGATCCCGGAACCGGCGGCCGACCCGCACGTTCACGGCACGGTTTAGTTGCGACAGCAACCGCCGGGAGGAGCTGAGCGAGTCGCTCGCCTGGCTCCTGGAGTCGGTCGGCATCCGCTCGGAGCGCTTCCAGGACGCCCCCTGGTCTACTTCAACCGGGCGTCCCACCGGCTCGGGGAAGGACATGACGGATCGGTGACGTGATCCACCCCGGTGCCCCGGCCCGGTCGCATGCCTATACCCTTCCGTCGAACGCGTCCGACATGACGAAGGAGTTCCATGCGACGCAACACGCGTAGACGGTCGAAGGTTGCGAGACGGGCGATCGTCGCCACTGCCGCACTGGCCCTGGGGGCGGGCGGACTGGTGACGGTCAACATGTACGCCTCGGCCGACGCGGGCGACTCGCAGCAGAGCGACACCCGCGGCCGGGAGTTATCCGCCCGAGCCTCCACCATCGACTGTCCCGACGTCGGCCAGCGCCTGAGCGCGGTTCCGCAGCGGGCCAGGGCCGAGGTGGACCGGGAGCTGGCCCTGCTGGACAAGCAGGTGGCCGAGGCGTACCAGCGGCTGGCCGGTTCCCAGCGGGCGATCCAGCAGGATGCCAACTTCGCGCAGAACGCGATCATGGGTCCGCTGAAGGACAAGCGCACGGCGGCCATCGACCGGATATCGATCGCCATCGGCAGGGTGGCCGCCGCACCGCAGGGCCTGGACGGGCTCGCCACCTGCACGCTCAAGGCCTCCGGCAACCAGCCCGGCGGCGGTCAGGGCGGTGGCCAGGGTGAGAACCAGGGCGGCAACCAAGGTGGCAACCAGGGCGGCAACAAGGGCCAGAACGGCAACGGCCCGGTGGCCGCGGACTTCGTGGACATCACCACCGTCAAGCCCAACGTGCGCACACCGCGCCCGGCGCGGAACGCCTCCAAGGGCCTCTTCACCACCAAGTGCGGCGTCAACGCCAATAAGCTCTACAACACCGACAACGTCATCGTCGCCCCGGGCGTGTCCAACGGGGCACACCACACGCACGACTACGTCGGCAACCAGGCCAACAACGCCTTCGCCGACAACAACACCTTCGCCCGCGGCCGCACCACCTGCCAGAACCAGGGCGACAAGTCGACCTACTACTGGCCGGTGCTGCGTCTTCAGGACGGCACCCGGGAGTTCGACGCGGACCGGCAGGGCGGTGGCGCCGAGGGCAACACCGGCCGCATCCTGACGGCCAAGAAGGTCACCCTGGAGTACGCGGGCAACGCGCGCGGCAAGGTCGTGGCGATGCCCAGGTTCCTGCGCATCATCACCGGCGACGCGAAGGCCTTCAGCAACGGGACGGCGAACGCCAACGCCTCCTGGAGCTGCACCGGGTTCGAGAACCGGCAGCTGAAGGACAAGTACCCGATCTGCCCCCAGGGCAGCGACGTGGTGCGTACGGCGAAGTTCCAGAGCTGCTGGGACGGGAAGAACGCCGACAGCGCCAACCACCGCTCCCACGTGGCGTTCACGGACACCGACGGCCGCTGCCCCAAGGGCTTCGTGGCGATTCCGCAGCTGGTGCAGCGCCTGGTGTACGACGTGGACGCGCCCAGCCTGAAGGACAATGGGAAGACCCGGCCGTTCTTCGCCGTGGACGGCTTCCCCGAGCAGTTGCACAAGCCGGTCACCGACCACGGGGACTTCATCAACGTCTTCGACGACCGGGTGATGAAGCAGATGGTGCGGTGCATCAACACCGGACGCACCTGCCGCTGAGGCGGAGCGCCCTGCCGGCGGCCGGACGCCACACCGCCGGCAGGGCGCGCACGGCCGCTCGGCGCGACACCGGGTATGCTTTAAAGCAATGGATTGATTTAAAGCGGTGCGCGGCGCGGAGCGGGATACGGTTGGTGATGATGACGGCCAGAACGAGGCAGGACGAACGGGTCAGCGCGACACGGGAGGCGCTGCTGACGGCGGCGGAGCGGCTGTTCGCCGAGCACGGCGTGCACGCGGTCGCCAACCGCCAGATCAGCGCGGCCGCGGGACAGGGCAACAACGCCGCGGTCAACTACCACTTCGGCACCAAGACCGATCTGGTCCGCGCGATCGTCCGTCGGCACGCCGAGCAGATGGAGCGGATCCGCGCGGGGATGCTGGCCGACATCGGCGACTCCACCGAGCTGCGGGACTGGGTGGCCTGCGCGGTCCGCCCGACCACCGAACACCTGGCGGAGCTGGGCCACCCCAGCTGGTACGCGCGGTTCATCGCCCAGGTCACGGCCGACCCCGCGCTCCAGGCGGTCACCACCGAGGAGGCGTTCGCCGCCGCCCCGTCGCTGCACCCGTTGCAGGACGGGGTGAACCGCTGCCTGCCCGACCTGCCCGACGAGGTGTACGCGGAGCGCGGCGCCATGACACGTCACCTCATCACGCAGATGACCGCCGAGAGGGAGCGCGCCCTCGCCGACGCCACCCCCACCTCCCGTACGACGTGGCACGACACCGCCACCGGCCTCATCGACGCGATCGTCGCCCTGTGGCAGGCCCCGGTCACCCGGGAGCCGTGACCGGGGCGGTGGCCCGGATCCTAGGGCGTGCGCACCAGACGGGCGTACGCCTCGGCCAGCGCCGACGTCACCTTGCCGACGCCGTAACGGTGGCCGTCCACCGCGCGGACCGGCTGCACCTCGTAGGCGGTGCCGGTGAGGAACACCTCGTCGGCGTCGGCTAGGGCGTCCGGCTCCAGAGGGCGCTCATGGACTGGAATGCCCAGGTCATGGGCGAGCCCGATGACGGTCTGGCGGGTGATCCCGTTGAGGAAGGTGTCGGGGACGGGGGTGTGCAGGGCGCCGTCGATGACGAGGAAGAGGTTGGCGCCGGTGGCCTCGGCCAGCAGGCCCCGGTGGTCCAGCAGCAGGGCGTCGTCGTAACCGGCGGCCTCGGCCTCGTCGCGGGCGAGGGTGCAGATGTTGTACAGCGATGCCGCCTTGGCGTGCACCGGCGCGGTGTCGGGCGCCGGGCGGCGCCAGCGGGAGGTGCCGAGGCGGATGCCCTCCTCCTGGGTCGCGTCCCCGAAGAGCCGCGGCCACTCCCAGGTGGCGATGGCGACGTGGACGCGGTTGCCCGTACTGGACACGCTGAGCTGCTCGCCACCCCGCCAGGCCACGGGCCGGACGTATCCGTCGGTGATGCCCTGCCTGCGGACGAGTTCCCGGCCGGCCTCGGCGAGTTCGGGCACCCCGAAGGGGATGGCGAAGCCCAGGGCGCGCGCGGAGGTGTGCAGCCGCTCGGTGTGTTCGGTGAGCTTGAAGATGGCGCCGTCGTAGACCCGCATCCCCTCGAAGACGCCACCGCCGTAGTGCAGCCCGTGGGAGAGGACGTGCAGCTTCGCGTCGCGCCAGGGCACGAAGGCGCCGTCGTACCAGATGACGCCGTCACGGTCGTCGAATGGGAGGGAGGTCATCGGCCACCTTCCGGGGCGTACTCGATGCGGATGGTGGTCTCCAGCGCGCGGTGGAACTCCTCGGCCTCGGCGGTGGTGGCGTGCCGGGACAGGACGAACGCCGGGTATCCGGTGAAGTCCGGGTAGGGGCGCACCACGTCGCCGGGGAAGAGCATCTGCACGACGTGGTCCACCCGGGGGTCGGCGCGCAGCTCGTCCAGGCCGTGGATCGCGGTGATCCGCCCCGAACCGCCGCACGGCACGATGTAGTTGGCGGCGGCGCCCGTGGCGGCGGGCGGGCGACCGGCGTCGAAGGAACGTGGCGGCAGCCCCGCGGCGATGCGCAGCGCGTCCGCGGCGAAGTCCCGCCCGGTGACGTTCCGGACGATGTATTCGGACACCCCCGAGCCGCCGATGCGGGCTCCCAGCTCCAGCAGGTACGGCCGGTCGCCGCGCAGCCGCAGCTCGGTGTGGGTCGGCCCGTCGGTGATGCCGAGGGCCGTGTGCGCGGTGGTCACCTCGTGCCGGATCGCGGCCTCGACGGCCTCGGGCAGGACGGCCGGGGCGCGGTAGACGCTCTCCTCGAAGTAGGGGCCCTCGGGCTTGCCCTTGTAGCCGATGCTGCACACCGTCACCTCACCGCGGTGGGCGAGGGATTCCACGGCGAACTCCGGCCCGTCGAGATACTCCTCCACGATCAGGCCCCGGGCCTCGCCCAGCTTGCCGCGGCAGACCTGCCCCACCTCCTCGACCACGGCCTCCAGCTCGTCCGGGTGTTCCGCCTTGGTGACGCCGAGGCTGGAGAAGCCGTGCGCGGGCTTCACCACGACGGGAAAGTCCAGGTGCGCGGCCTCCTCCCAGGCGGAGGGGTCCTTCAGGCCGACGAACCGGGGCACGTTGAGCCCCGCCGCGGCCAGCCGTTCCCGCATCACCCGCTTGTCCTGCGCGCCGAGCGCCGCGTCCCGCCCGATGCCGGGCAGCCCGAGGAGTGCGGCCGCCTCCGCGACGAACGGCACGGCCGGGTCGTACAGGGTGCAGATGCCCTGGAACGGCGTGGCCTCGTGCACCTGCCGCAGCGTGGCCAGGGCTCCCGCACGGTCCCCGTCGAGGTCCAGGCGCAGCACGTCGGCCACCGCCGGGGGCAGCCGGTCCGCGGCCACGGTCTCGTCGGGGCGGGGGACCAGGATGAGGCGGATGCCCGCGCGCTCGGCGCTGTCGAAGACCCAGGGCAGCGTCGTCCGCTGGTACACCAGGACGACGGAGGGCTGCTGTGTGCTCACGATGTTCCCCGTATCTGTGGTACCCCGGCTCCTTCGCCGGTGTCGTCGGTCGTGCCGGACCCGGTGGCCGGGCCCTGCGCCCGGCGGGAGCCGCCCACCGTCAGCCACACCCCGGCCGAGCAGGCGACGATCAGGACGAGCACCAGCGGACCGGGCGCGCCCGCCCACCCCAGCGCCCATTCACCGAGGCGGATCAGGAACGGCACCACCAGGGCCACGGCGGAGGTGTACAACGGGCCCTTGCGCAGGATGAGTTCGTGCGAGATGAGGAAGACCGGGGCGGTGAGCCCCGCGCCGAGCAGCGCCACCCCGCCCCAGTCGGCCGCCGTGACGCCGCCCATCGGCACGAAGACGGCGGTCGTCAGCCCCAGCATGACGGCGCCCGCCCCGGTGATGGCGGGCAGCGCCGCCAGCGGTGAGATGTCGGCCATGCGCTGCCGGTAGACATAGCCGTAGAGGGCGTACGTGAACGTGCCGCCCAGCGCCAGCGCGACACCGGCCGACAGGGCGGCCCCGTCCGCTGCCGCGTCGCCGCCCGCCCCGTCCGCCACCGCGTAACCGCACGCCGCGGCCACCGCGAGCAGGGTGCCGCACACCTTGCGGACGGTGCCTCGCTCGCCGAAGGCCACGATGCCGATGACGAACGTCACGCACGGCAGCAGCGAGACGATCAGGCCCACCCGGGACGCGCCGATCCGGCCGATGCCGAGCAACGTACCGGAGTAGTACGCGAAGAACCCCAGGAACGCCAGCAGCACGAACCCGCCCGGGCGGCCGAACCCCTTCCGCACATCCGGCCAGCTGCGCGGGCGGAGCACGGCGATCGCGGAGATGGCCAGGAAGCTGGCCGCCGTACGGCCGCTCGCCACGGCGAGCGCGGGAACGCCGTCGACCAGACGGGCCGACATCAGCCAGCCCGCGGCGAGCAGCAGCACCATGAGCACCGACAGGGCGGGCACCACCAGCGGCCCGCCCCCTCGGCGCGGTTCGGGATCGCCCCTCACCACTGCGCGAGGCCGAACGTCAGTGGCGGCAGCCGGTCCAGGCTCTGCTTGGCACGCAGCAGCACCCGCTGGTCCTCGGTGAACCGGTAGCGCTGCTTGGGCTCCCCTTCGGGCAGATAGGTGCGTACCAGGGCCTTGGCGGCGGCCTTGTACTCGGCGTCGGTGGTGACCTCGGACTCCAGCTTCTCGACCGTGGTGACGTAGTCCCGCAGCGCGCTCACGGTGGCGTCCCGGTCCAGGCGCAGCAGCCCGCCGTCCTGTGCGGAACCCGTCAGCGCGCCCCGCTCGCGCAGCCAGGAGTAGAGGAAGACACCGGTGCCGGAGTCGAAGTTGCGGGTCGCGTCGTCGGCCTGCGGGTAGCGGAAGACACGCTCCAGCAGAATCATGGCGATCTGCTCCTCGGTGTACGGGACTTCGCCGTCGGCGCAGGACAGCGCGGTCTTCGCGTCCACCTTGATCTCTTCGAGCAGGCCGACGAACCAGTTCATCTTGAGCGAGATGTGTTCGTCGAACGGCCACAGCCCCTGGTAGTGCATGCGGTCGTGCAGATAGCCCCACAGGGCACGGGCCTCGTAGCACACGTCCGGGGCCAGCCCGGTGGAGGCCCGGGGTATGGAGTCCGGGGTCAGGACGGCCGCCGCGCCCGGGAGGGCGTAGGTCGCGTGGATGGCGCGCATCTTGTTGAAGAAGAACATCGCGTACGGCTGGTCGGTGATCTTGTCGTGGGCGGCCACGTTCTCCGGGAAGACCACCAGGCAGTTGCCGTGGGCGAAGCCGTCGCTGCCGGTGATGAGGATCAGGGACTGGCAGTTGTTCTTGGGGTGCGGGTGGGTGACGGCCAGGCCGGGCAGCGCGTCGGGCTCCTTGCGCAGCGCGTAGAAGCAGTCCAGCCGCTTGCCGACGGGCGGTGCGCTGTTGGTGGTCTGGAGCGGCGCGAGGAAGAAGACCACGCCCCCGTCCTCGGGCGGGCGCAGCGCGTCCCGGGAGCGGGCGAAGTGGGGCGGGGTGTCCAGCCCGGCGTCCAGCCACCCGGCGACGTCGGCGTCCAGGGCGTCGGCCTGGTGCCCCAGCCCGTTGCGCCGGTACCAGGCGCACGCCTCGTCCATGATGCGGGTGAGCAGCGCGACGTCGTCCGCCGTGGGGGCGGTGACCGTGCCGTCGTCGGCCTGGCGCGCCCGGAAGCGGTTGACCATCGGTATGAGCGATTCCGTCAGGGGCCGCGCCTCGGCCAGGTGCGCGGGGCTCAGGGGTGCCTGGTCGGTCACAGCGACACCGCCCCCGCCGCCAGCGGCTCCCCGGCCGCGGCGTCCGCGCTCAGGACCTGGTGGACGGTGAAGACCATGGGGACCGGGCCGAAGTCGCGGAGGACCCGCAGTCCGTGCCGTTCGGCGGCGACGATCGTGGTGATGCAGCCCTCGACCTTCCCGGCGGCGCAGTCGATGGCGGCCTGGGAGTTGCTGAGCACCTCGTGGACCTCGGCCGAGTCGGGGACGAGCCCCCTGGGCGCCGGATGCGAGGCGACGGTGGCGGGGACCGGCGTTCCCGAGGAGGCGAGCACCATGTTGTGCGTCGGCATGATGAAGCTGTCCACCATCTGTAACCGGTGGAGGTTGCCGAAGACCAGGGTGTGCAGGGCCGGGTAGACGGCGCAGGCGGTCAGGGCGTGCTGCCCGTCGGCCGGGACGGCTTCCAGGGCCGACTCGATGGAGGAATGCAGATGAACCGTTCCCTCAACGCCGCGTCTGCGCAGCCATTCGTGTGAGGCGGCCTCCAAATTGGTCCCGTGCGGACCGAGTGTGTGCAGATTGCGGACACGGTCCGGCCCGGCATGGATATGCCGCATGGTCCACCCCATGTTCTGTTCTTGTTCTGATGTTTCCTGATCAGCTTCGACGGGTGTTCGTTGAAGCTGAGAGGATGAAAACAGGAGCAAACGGTAAGAAACAAGAGTTTTCTGTAAAACATCCCACATGGCGAGATCCGATGCCCGTTCGAGGATGCTAACCGGCCAACCGGGTCTCGATGTAACGGAGTTATGAATTCCGCTTCTCCTTGCCTCCTCCGCCCGCCCCTCCGCCCGCAGCCTCCGCTCCGAGGGCGTTGTCAGTGGGCGCACGTATGTTCATTCGTGCCGCGCCGCTGTGGTGCGGAACTACCCCTGTGTGCAGAGGAGATGGCGCGTTGTCCGATGGAGAGAGGTCGAGTACGGCGCGGGTGATCCCGCCCGCACGGCCGCGCAAGCTCGCCAAGGTCCCGTTCGTCGAGCTGGCCGACGGACGCCTCCAGGGCGTGGTGTCCAGCGGCTCGGACATCGGGCGGGTCTATGTCTCGTCCGTCGCGGCCGGTACGTACGCGTTCGCTTGCAGCACCAACAACAACCGCCCCTGCGATGGTGCGCGCGGCTCGTACTGCAAGCACATCATGGCCCTGATCGGCGAGGCGGTGCTCCAGTACGGGGCCGGGCGCGTCGCCCGCTATCCGCGAAGGTCGAGACCGCGGACGGGGAACCCACCGCGCTGTCCATCGCCGCCGATATGACCGACACCCACCCCTCGCCGGCGGGCTCCCAGGCCGCCGCGGCGGCCTCGCCGCGACCTGGTCGGCGTGCTGCCGTGCGACGCGGCGGCCGACACGGTGCACCCGCTGTGCCGCGCCGAGGGAATCCCCCTGGTGGGCGGCGGGGGTACGGACCTCCCTACGGGCTTCGCCAGGGCCCTGCGGGCACGTCCCCGCCCTGATGTCATCGTGGCCCTCACCGACGGCCAGACACCCTGGCCGGGTACCCGACGGTGGTGGGCCTCTTCCCCCCGCCACCGTCCGGCACGGCGGTCATGGGACGAGGACAACCCGGATTACGTGCCGGATACGCCACCCGACTGGGCGCGCGTGGTGGTCATCGGGGAGTGAGGCCAAATGGATGGTTCTGCTCGCCTAGGTGGAGGAGTACACCCGGTCGTTCGGGGAACCCCGTTGAATACTTCACGTTTCCTGACTTCGGTGATCGGAAGCGATAGATCATGGTGGTAGCAGAGCGATCCGACCTTCCCGCGGAACATCTCGTTTCCCCGGTCAATTCACACAATGAATGGGATCCGCTGGAGGAAATCATCGTGGGGCGTCTCGACGGCGCGACGATCCCCTCCAGCCACCCCGTGGTGTCCTGCAACGTCCCGCGCCGGGCGGCGCGGTGGCAGGGGCTCGCCTCCGGCATCAAGTATCCGCGCCGGCTCATCGAACCGGCGCGGGAGGAGCTCGATCAGTTCATCGCTCTCCTGCGGTCCCTCGGTGTCACCGTCACGCGCCCGGACGCGGTCGACCACAGGAAGCGCTTCGGCACTCCCGACTGGTCGTCGCGCGGTTTCTGCAACACCTGCCCGCGCGACAGCATGCTCGTGATCGGCGACGAAATCATCGAGACACCGATGGCATGGCCGTGCCGGTATTTCGAGACCCATTCCTATCGCCCGATTCTCAAGGACTACTTCCGCCGCGGCGCACGCTGGACGGCGGCGCCCAAACCGCAGCTCACCGACGCGCTGTTCGCGCCGGATTTCCGTACCCCGGAGGACGGCGAACCGATGCGCTACATCCTCACCGAGTTCGAGCCGGTGTTCGATGCGGCGGATTTCGTCCGGGCGGGGCGCGACCTCTTCGTCCAGCGGAGCAATGTCACCAACCGCATGGGCATCGACTGGCTGCGCCGTCACCTCGGTCCCGCATACCGCATCCACGAGATCGAGAGCCGCTGCCGCACGCCCATGCACATCGACACGACGTTCCTCGTGCTGGCGCCGGGAAAGGCGCTGGTCAATCCCGAATACATCGATGTCGACCGCCTGCCCGACATTCTGCGCTCATGGGACATCCTGATCGCCCCCGAGCCCAACCGGATCGAGGAACGCCTGCTCAGGCTGACCTCGATGTGCGGCAGGTGGCTCAGCATGAACATCCTCATGGTCGACGAAAAACGGGTCATCGCCGAGCGCCACCACACCGACATGCTGCGCGCGCTCGAAGGCTGGGGGTTCGAGCCGATCCCGTGTGACCTGCTGCACTACGCGCCGTTCGGCGGGTCCTTCCACTGCGCGACGCTCGACGTCCGGCGCCGCGGCACGCTCGAATCCTATTTCCCCTGAGCGACCCGCTCGGCGACCCGCCCGGATGTCACACTCCGGCGGTCTCCCTTGTCACACCTCCGCAAGACACGACCAACGGATACGACAAGAGGAGCGCCCGCCATGGCCCGGATCCCGCTCGCCCCGCCCCACACCCTGCTCAACCGCATCGGCGCCTGGTACTCCCGGCGCACCTACGGCAAGGTGCTCGACCCCGGGCTGGCCCTCGGACACAACGCGCGGGTGCTGCTCACCTATGTGCGGCAGGAGCGCGGCGCCGCCACGTGGAACCGCCTCGACCGGAGCCTCAAGCACCTCGCCGTCATGGCCACGGCCGCAAGGATCAACTGCTCCTGGTGCATGGACTTCGGACACTGGGAGGCCGACGCACTGGGGCTGCCCATGGACAAGATCTCCAAGGTCCCGCAGTGGCGCGACCACCGGGAGGACTTCACCGAGCTGGAGCTGCTCGTCCTGGAGTACGCCGAGGCCATGACCGAGACCGAGCCCCGCGTCACCGACGAGCAGGCCGCCGTCCTGGTCGAACGGCTCGGTGAGGCCGCGTTCGTCGAACTCACCGCCGTGGTCGCCCTGGAAAACTACCGCTCGCGCATCAACAGCGCCTTCGGCCTGACCAGCCAGGGTTTCTCGGACGCCTGCGAGGTACCGTCGCGGACGTGATCGACGCAACCACCTTTGAACACCACCGGCGCATGCTGTTCGGCATCGCCTACCGCATGCTCGGCAGCGTCGCCGACGCCGAGGACCTGGTGCAGGACACCTGGCTGCGGTGCAGCCAGGTGTCCACCTCCGTGGACAACCCGGCCGGCTATCTGACCCGTACGGTCACCAACCTCGCGCTCAATCGCCTCACCTCGGCCGCCGCCACCCGCGAGCAGTACGTCGGGCCCTGGCTGCCCGAGCCGCTGGTCACCGAGCCGGACGCCGCCGAGGAGGTGGAGCTGGCCGAGTCGGTCTCGCTCGCCATGCTCGTCGTCCTCGACACCCTTTCGCCGCTGGAGCGCGCGGTCTTCGTCCTCAAGGAGGTGTTCGGCTTCTCGTTCCGGGAGATCGCCGGAATGCTGGAGCGCGGCGAGGCGTCCGTACGGCAGGTCGGCCACCGCGCCCGGTCACACGTCCAGGCCCGGCGGCCGCGCTACGACACACCGGACGAGGTGCGGCGCCAGGTCACCGACGAGTTCCTGGCCGCCTGTATCGGCGGCGACATCAACCGGATGATGGAGCTGCTCGCCCCCGATGTGACCTCGTGGAGCGACGGCGGCGGCAAGGTGAAGGCCGCCCTCCGCCCGCAGCACGGCGCGGACAAGGTCGCCCGTTTCCTCGCCGCCGTCGCCACCCAGCCGATGGAGGATCCCCGCGTGCACGCGGTCGACGTCAACGGTCGGCCGGGACTGCTGCTCACCGTCGCGGGCCGCCCGGACACCGTCGCCTGCGCGGAGGTCGTCGACGGCCGGATCACGGAGATCCGTATCATCCGCAACCCGGAGAAGCTGCGGCACCTCCAGCCGCCTCAGGCTCCTGAGTGTCGCCCTTGAGGTAGCGCCCCGGGGACGTGCCGACGGTTCGGCGGAACGCCGCGAGGAAGGCGCTCGGCGTCGCGTATCCCACGGTGTGTGCGACCCGGGAGACGGGCTGGCCCTCGGCGAGCAGCGGCAGGGAGGCACGCAGCCGCACATGGGTGCGCCAGCGGTCGAAGTTCATGCCGGTGTCCTGGACGAACAGCCGGGACAGGGTGCGTCGGCTCACGCCGACGGCCCGTGCGTGCGCCTCGAGGCTCCGGTGGTCGCCGGGGCGGGCGAGCAGCGCGTCGGCCACGGCGCGTACGCGGTCGTCGGTGGGGTCCGGCACTTCGATGGGCGTGGCGGGAAGGGGCCGCAGCAGGTCCAGCACGACCGCTTCGGCCCGTAGCCGCGCGTTATCGGGGAGGTCGTCGCGGCCGAGGTACGCGATCAGATGGGCGAGCAGTCCGTCGACGCCGACCGGCGTGGGTTCCGTCCAGTCAAGATCGCATCGGTCCGGTGCGAAGTAGAGGCTGCACAGCACCGCCTCGCGGGTCGCGCCGGTCCGGTGGACCACCCCCGCGGGCAGCCACAACGCCCGGGTCCGCGGCAGCACCCAGTAGGCGTCGTCGACGGCGACGCCGAGCACCCCACGGCTCGCCCAGGCCAGCTGGTGCTGCGAATGGCTGTGGGGGACGAACCACTGCCCGTACGCCAGCGGGAAGTTCCCGACGACGATCGCGCCCACTCCGGCAGGAACGGACCCCAGGGCATCATCGTTCATGGTTCCCAGGCTATGTCCCCGATGCGCTATGACGTGGCCTCGTAGCGCATCGCGGCCAACACGGCCGGTGCATAGCGTCGTGGCATGCCGATCCCTCCTCCGCGTCTCGGGCGCCGCCACCGTACGCACGGTCCGCTCGACCCCACCGCCGCCGGGCGCCGTGGTCCGGCCCTGGTGGTGCTGTGCTTCGTGCAGTTCATGCTCGTCCTGGACGACAACGTGGTGAACGTCGCGCTCCCCAGCATCCGCGACGACCTCGGCTTCGGCGCCGCGGGCCTGGCCTGGGTCGTCAACGCCTACTTCCTCGCGTTCGGCGGGCTGTTGCTGCTGTTCGGCCGCATGGCCGACCTGCTGGGCCGCAGACGTGTCTTCCTGACCGGCGTGGCGCTGTTCGGCGCGGCGAGCCTCGTCTGCGGGCTCGCGCAGGAGCCCTGGCAGCTCGTGGCCGGGCGGTTCGTCCAGGGCGGGGGAGCGGCCATGGCCAGCCCGGCCGCGCTGGCACTGATCGCCCTGCTGTTCCCCGGCACCGAGGAGCGCACCAAGGCGTTCGGCATCTGGGGCGGCATCGCTGCCCTGGGCGGCACGACGGGCCTGGTGATCTCCGGTGCGCTGACCGGCCTGGCGTCCTGGCGCTGGATCTTCCTGATCAATCTGCCGGTGGCCGTCGCGGCCGTCGCGCTGCTCCCGTACCTGGTCCCGGAGAGCCGGGCCGGGCGCGCGGCACGCCTCGACCTGCCCGGTGCGGTGCTCGGCACCGGCGCCCTGGTGTCCCTGGTCTACGGACTGCTCCGGATCGGGGAGTCGGGCTGGCGGGACACCGGCGCCGTCGCGCCCCTGGCCCTGGCCGTGCTCCTGGCCGTCGCCTTCGTCGCCGCCGAGGCACGAACCGCCGAGCCACTGGTGCCGTTGTCGTTCCTGTCGCTCCGGTTCCGGGCCGTCGCCCAGGGGGCGACCCTGCTGTTCTCCGCCGCCATGTACGCGATGGCCTTCCTGCTGATGGTGCACCTCCAGACCGTGCTCGGCTACCGCCCGCTCACGGCCGGTCTCGCCTATCTGCCGTACGGCGCCGGCGTCCTCACGGGCATGTGGCTCTCCTCCCGGGCGGTGATGAGGCTCGGTGTGCGCCCGGCGCTCGTTCTCGCGTTCCTGATCAGCGCGGCCGGACTCCTGCTGCTGTCCGGCGTGGCACCGGACGACGGCTACGCCTCCGGAGTGCTGCCCGGCATGCTCGTCACGAGCCTCGGATGCGGGCTGAGCCTGCCCGCCCTGACCGTGGCCGCGCTCGAGGGCACCACCGAGGAGAACGCCGGGCTCGGCTCCGCCGTCCTGAGTTCCGTCCAGCAGGTCGGCGGCGCCGTGGGGGTGGCGGTGCTCGTCGCCCTCGCCACCCACCGCGGCGACACCCTGAGCGCGGAGGACGGCCCCCTGCGCGCCGCGACGGAAGGCTTCTCCCTCGCCCTCACCGTCGCCGCCGCGCTCCTCGCCCTCGGGGCCGTCCTCATCGGCGCCCTGCTCGGGAAGCTCAGTCGATGAGGTCGAGGGCTGCGGCGATGACGCTGTCGCCGTCGATGCCGTGGTACCGGTAGACGTCGTCGAGGGCACCGCACTGGCCGAACCGGGTCACGCCCAGGGTGGTGACGGGCACCTGATGCACGGTGGCGAGGAAGGCCAGGGTGTGCGGATGGCCGTCGAGCACGGTGACCAGCGGGGTGGCCCGGTCGGCGGGGAAGGCGCGGTCGAGGATCCAGTCCGGGTCCTCGGCCAGGCCACGCCGCGCCTGGAGGGCGCGGAACAGCAGGTCAGGGCTGGTCACGCACACCACATCGGCGCCATGGCCGAGCGCATCGAGCCGTTCGGCGGCGGCCAGGGCCTCGGGGACCAGGGCGCCCATCGCCGCGATGGTCACCACCGGCTTGTCGTGGCGCCGCAACCGGTACGCGCCCGCCACCACCTGCCGACGCCGTCGCTCACGCGCCGCGGGGTCGGTGGGCACGGCGGCCAGGGACTGGTCCACCGGCCGGGTGGACAGCCGCAGATACGCCGAACTGCCGTGCGGCCGACCGAGGTTGCCCAGGGCGGCGAGCAGACACCACTCGGTGTCGATGGCGAAGGCGGGCTCGTACGACACACACCCCGGCTGCTCGATGCCGAGCGACGGGGTGGTGATCGACTGGTGCGCGCCGCCCTCCGGGGCGAGCGTCACACCGGACGGGGTGCCCACCAGGATGGACTGTCCGCCCGCGTACATGCCGAACGACCACGGCTCCAGCGCCCGGTTGACGAAGGGGTCGTACACCACGCCGATGGGCAGCAGCGGCTGCCCCCAGCGGCTCCAGGTGGCGCCCAACTCGCCCAGCAGACCCACCAGGTTGGTCTCGGCGATGCCCAGCTCCACATGCTGCCCGGTCGGCTTCTCCCGCCAGTGGAGGATCGTCTCGGCGTCGTCGGCGAACCAGTCGGTGCCTTCCGTGGCCGACCACACGCCGACCTTGTTCAGCCAGCCGCCCAGGTTGGTGGTCGAGCTGACGTCCGGGCTGACGGTGACGATCCGGCCCGCCGCCTCCGGCGCCCGGCGGGTGAGGTCCAGCAGCGCCCTCCCGAGCGCCTGCTGGGTGTGGCCGGTTCCGGTGGGCGCCGGGCGGCCGAGGTCGGCCGGAAGGGCGGGCGGCTGTTGCGGCTCGCGCTCGGGCCGGCGCAGCCGCTCGGCGGCGGCCGCGCACAGCGACGCCTCCGCCGAGCCTCCGGGGAAGAGGGCCCACGGGTGGTCCAGGTCCGCCCCCAGCCGCTCGGCCAGCGGGCGCATCTGGTCGGCGGTCAGCAGCGAGGAGTGGTTCTGCGGATGGCCCTCGGTGGGCAGCCCGTGACCCTTGACCGTGTACGCGAAGATGACGGTCGGCCGGGTGTCGTCGATGGCGTCGTACGCCTCCAGGAGCGCGCCGAGATCGTGGCCGCCCAGGTTGCGCAGCGCGGCGAGCAGCGTGGCGTCGTCCAGTTGTGCGATGAGCCCCGCGATGGGACCGGCGGTGGAGCCGGTGCCGGGCAGCCGCTCGCGCAGCTGGTCGGCGGTGCAGCGCAGCAGCCGCTGGTACTCGGGGTTGCCCATGGCGTCGATGCGGGTGCGCAGGGCCTCTCCGCCGGGCCGGGTGAACAGCTCGCTCAGCAGATGCCCGTACTTGAGCGTCAGCACCTGCCAGCCGGCGGCCGTGAACATGCCCTGGAGCCGTCCGGCGGCGATGCCGGGCACCACCCGGTCCAGGGACTGCCGGTTGAGGTCGACGATCCATGTCACCTCGCCCAGGGAGGACACCACCGGGTCCTGGACCGCCTCCCAGATCGCCCCCTCGTCCAGCTCCGCGTCACCGAGCAGGGAGTACTGCCGCCCGGTCCCGGCGCCGCCGAAGCGGCCCTCGACATAGCGCCGGGCGAGCGCACCCCACAGGGGCGCGGTGGCGCCGATCCCGACCGAGCCGGTGGAGTAGTCGACCCGGTCGGGGTCCTTGGACCGGCTGGGGTAGCTCTGGAGTCCGCCGAAGGCGCGAAGAGTCGTGAGGTACGACGTGTCCAGCTCGCCGAGCAGGTAGTTGATGGCGTGCAGCACCGGTGAGGCGTGGGGCTTGACGGACACCCGGTCCTCGGCGGTCAGGGTGTGGAACCACAGCGCCGTCATGATCGAGGTCATCGACGCGCTGGACGCCTGGTGGCCGCCGACCTTCAGCCCCGTGGGGTTCGGCCGGACCCGGTTGGCGTGGTCGATGATGGCCGTGGACAGCCACAGCACCCGGCGCTCGCCCGCTTCCAGCGTGCCGAGCGTCCCGGGGTGTTCCCTCCCGGCCGGGTCCTTGCCCGGGGCACCCGAGAAGGTCGCGTCCATGACCACATTGACCACCTCCATGGCCTGGACCTGGCGTCCAGGAATGCTGTGTGATGCGAGAAGTAGACAGAGACCCCACCGAGTGCGCAACATGTCGTCTTCCGTCTGGGCAATCTGCTCACTCTGCCGGGCCGAACGAGCCCTCGACTGACCAAAGTGCCCAATGACGACGGACGTTCAGAGCGGAAGCGGCGGCCACGCACCCCAGGGCTGGGACCACGCGTACGTGCGTTCCGTATCGCCCGTCCGCCAGCGGCGCGGGGCCGTGGTCCCGAGCCAGTCCAGCGGTTCGACGCCGCCGGGCGATCCGCCGTCCAGCGCGAGCCGGACGGCCGAGCCGAGGTCGGCGTCGGTCCCCGGGGTGCGGGCGGCCGGGTCGACGGAGACGAACAGCGCGGTGCCGGAACGGGCCACCAGGTCGAGGAACTGACGGTTCAGCCGCCACTCGGTGGCCGGGGTGCAGGGCACGCAGTCGGCGTCCACCGCGTAGAAGCGGCTGTGCTGGGCCAGCCGGAAGGCGAGGGTGTTGATGCCCATCCGGCGGGTGCGCTCCCAGTGGCGGCCCGAGGTGTCGTCGCCGGTGCGCTGCACCTGCACCAGGCCCGCCGCCAGGTGTCCGACGGTGTTGCAGCCGAGCACCAGGGCGTCACCGGCCGCCTCGGCGATGGTCCGGTAGAGGGCCACCAGCACTTCGGCGGTGGTGCGGGTGCGGTCGGCGAGCCGCCATCCGGGACCGGCCATCGCGTGCGGCGTGTCCGGGTGGAAGCGGCCGAAGACGTCGTACGTGCTGAAGTCGTGCTTGATCAGCTCGAAGCCCCAGGAGCGGAAGCGGGCCACATCGGCGGCGACGGTCGCCAGCGTCGCGTCCAGCGACGGGTCCAGGGGGATCCGGCTGGGAGCGCCGGTGTCGTGACGCATCCCCTCCGCCGGCACCCGGGACAGCAGCGGCCGGAACCACAGGCCCGGCCGGGCGCCGCGGTCGGCGATGCCCGCGGCCAGGTCGGCCATGTCGTCGAACAGCCCGGGCAGGCCGGTGTCCCACGGCCCACCCGGGGCGCTGCCGCCGCCCTCCGTCCAGCCGTCGTCGACGACACAGAACGGCCGCACCGGATGGTCCCCGGCGAACTCGGCGATGGTGGCCGCGTCGCGCAGTACGGCATCGGGGCCGAAGTCCCGGCCGTACGCGTAGTACCAGTTGTTGCAGCCGACCACCGGCCGTTCGGGCAGCAGCGGATCGGGGGACATGGCGGCGCACAGCTCCTGGAGCGCCGCGTACGGGGTGGTGTCCGCGGCCGTCGCCACCCCGACCACCGTGGCGGCGGCGACCTCCCGGCCGCCCGGCTCCACCGGCAGGCCGCCGGAGCGCACGTCCAGCCACAGCGTGGTGCCGTCCTCGTCCACCGTCCAGCAGCACAGCGCCCCGGCGCGGGTCCGCACGCCCAGCCCGGCGCAGGTGCCGGTGGCCGGGTCGGTGCCCAGCCAGTACCAGGGCAGCGGGCGTTCCGGCTGGATGCCACGCCACTGCAACTCGCCGTACGAGCGCTCCCACGCGTCGCCGAGCACCAGGGCGGGGCGGTGGCCGCCGGGGTGGTGGCGCCAGCGCAGCGCCACCGTCGACACGCCCTCCGGGCCCGGCGCGGCGAGCGCCACCGCCAAGGCGCCGTACGGACCGTGGCGCGCTGTTACTTCGGCGCCGGGCACGGTCCAGCGGCCCGCCCCCGCGGGTGCGGCGGTGCGCGGGTCCCCGGAGGGACCGGTGATCACATGGACGGAGTCGGGCGGCGGAACGTCGATCACGGACATGGGTACCTCACCCCTTCACGGCGCCGGAGGTGAGCCCCTGCACGATGTGGCGGCTCGCGAAGGCGAAGAGCACCATGGTCGGCAGGATCGTGAACACGGCCGCGGCCGACATCGAGCCCCAGTCGATGTTGAAGCTGGAGATGAATCCGTTGAGGGCCGTGGGGATGGTCTTGTTGGCGTCGCTGTTCATCAGGGTCACCGACAGGAACAGCTCGTTCCAGCAGTTGACGAAGTTGAAGATGAACGCCGCCACGATGCCCGGACGCATCACCGGGAGCAGCACCCGGAACAGTGCAGCGAACCGGGAGAGGCCGTCGATCATCGCGGCCTCCTCCAGCGCGTCGGGGATGTTCTCGAAGAAGCCGCGGAGCATCACCGTGCAGAAGGGGATGCACACGGCGATGTAGACGAGGATGAGCCCGAGCCGGTTGTCGACCAGCTTCAGGTCGGTCATGAGCAGATACAGCGGCCCCAGGGCGATGAAGGCCGGGATCATCTGGGTGACCAGGGCGGCCGTCAGCAGCGCGGACTTGGTGCGGAACTCGAAGCGCGCCAGCACGTACGCCGACAGCATCGAGATGGCGGTGGCGACCGCGCCCGCGACGGTCGCGACGATGAGGCTGTTGGTGAGATAGGTCCCGAAGTCGGCCTTGTTGAACAACTCGCTGTAGTTCTCCAGCGAGAAGTGCTCGGGCCAGTAGGCGAGGGGGAAGGAGAAGATGTCGCCCGGCGCCTTCAGCGAGGTGATGGTGATCCAGTACAGCGGGAAGACGGTGAAGGCCAGCCACAGCCCCAGGAAGGCGATCCGGACGGCCCGGCCGACCGCGGTCTCTTTGCCGATCACGACCTCACCTCTCGCTTCTCGCGCGTGGCCAGCAGGAAGAACACCGTGAACAGCAGCAGCCCCGCGACCACGAGGAGGCCGAGCGCCGAGGCCTTGCCGTAGTCGCCCTGCTGGGTGATCTTGATCATCCAGGTGGTCACGATGTGCGTTTCGTTGTTCGGCCCGCCACCGGTCATCCCGAAGATCAGATCGGGGAAGTTGAAGATCCAGATGACCCGCAGCAGCACCGTGAGCACCAGCGTGACCCGGATGTAGGGGATGGTGATCTGGAAGAGCGTGCGCACCTTCCCGGCCCCGTCCAGCGCCGCGGCCTCGTACAGCTCGTCGGGGACCGACTGGAGCGCGGCCAGGAGCATGATGGCGAAGAAGGTGACGCCGTACCAGGTGTTGGCGATCAGCACGGCGATCATCGCCTTGTGCGGATCGGCCAGCCACGCCACCGGCTGGTCGATCAGCCCCGCCTTCTGGAGCAGGTCGTTCACGACGCCGAACTCGCTGTTGAACATCCAGCGGAACAGGATGCCGATGAGGAACCCGGAGATCGCCCAGGGGAAGAAGACCAGCGCCTGGTAGACGCCGCGGAACCGGAACCGGCGGCGCAGCCACAGGGCGAGCGCGAAACCGATCACGAGCTGGGGCACGATCGACCCGATGACCCAGAGGGCCGTGTTGCCCAGCACGGTGTCCCAGTTGGGGTCGGAGAACACCTCCTGGAAGTTCCGCAGGCCCACCCAGGAGGTGTCGGTGAGATCGTTGAGATCCCAGTGGCGGAAGGCCATCTGGCTGCCCGCGATCATCGGGTAGTACGTGAACACCGCCACGAAGATCGCGGCCGGTGCCATGAAGGCGGCGATGAGCAGGCCCCGGCGGGTCGTGAACTCCCGCTTGCGGCCGTCCCGTGGCCCGCTTCGGGAACTCGGGACGGCTTGCTTCCGGACGGGGCGCGACGGCTTCGGCCCGGTCGTCGTTGCGGACGTGGCGGGCATCCCTACTTCTCCTGCTCCCACTTCTTGGTCCAGTACGCGTCCCAGCCCGCCAGCAGCTCCTTGGGCGACATCTTGCCGATCACCATCTTCTGCACGTCGGCGTCGGACTTCTGCTCCCAATCGCTCCACCAGGCGACGCCGCGCGGCTGGCGGACGTTGAGGTAGGTGCCGGGGTGCTCGGTCATGGTGACGTACGACGACCACGGGCCGGTCTTGTAGAACGGGTCCTCGGTCGCCGACTTGAGGGTCGGCACCAGGCTGTTCTTCTTGGTGAAGTCCGTCGACGCCTTGCCCTGGGACAGGAATTTGATCAGCTTGACGGTCTCGGCCTTGTGTTTGCTGCCCTTCGCGATGCCCCACCCGGCGGTGGCCAGCGGCTGGACGGTCTTCCCGCTGGGCCCGGCCACGAGCGGAGCGGTGTCCCACTGGTCCTTCGAGATCGACTTGGACTCGGAGACCGTGGCGATGACCTCGGGATCCTGGAGCAGGAAGGCTGTGGAGCCATTGGAGAACGCCTCGACCATCTCCGGATAGCCCCAGGAGACGGACGACTTGGGCGATGCCTTCTTGAAGAGCGTGAGGTAGGTCTTGAGGGCGTCCAGGGCCTCGGGCGCGGAGAAGATCGTGCGCCCGTTCTTCAGCTTGTAGCCGTTGGCGAGGTCGACCTTGTCGGCGACGTACGCCTCGATGATGGCGGTGGCGTTGCTGTTGGCGTTGGCCCCGCCGCGGAACGCGTAGCCGTAGCGGCGCTTCGCCGGGTCGTTGATGGCGGACGCCTGCTTCAGCAGCTGGTCCCAGGATGCCGGGGGCTTGCTGAACCCGGCCTCCTTGATCAGGTCCTTGCGGTAGAAGAGGCTCAGCCCGTAGAAGCCGTAGGGGACGAAGAAGGTGCGCCCCTTGGTGTCCACGGACGCCTTGACGGCGTTCTCCGTCATGGCGTTCCAGCCCTGCCAGCCCTTGAGGTCCTTCTTCATGTCGTACAGCCAGCCGTTGTTCGACCACGGGCCGACCGTGATGTCCCGTACCTCGAGCGCGTCCACGCCGCTGCCGGACTGGAGCATCTGCTGGATCTTCTGGTCGGCCTGTTCGGTGGGCGGCGAGATCAGATTGACCTTGATCTTGGGGTTATGCTTCTCGAAGTCGGCTATGAGCCCCTTGATCAGATCGGTACGCGCGGGGTTCGTCAGGCTCTCGACCATGTTGAGCGTGACCGTGCCGTTCGCGTTCGGGCTCATGGCGGAACAGCCGGTCAGGACCATCGCGGTGGCGGTGCCGAGGGCGAGGGCTGCCGTCCTTCTCCTCATCGTGCTGACCTCTTCCTTGGGTGCGGGCCGCGCTCGGAGCGGCTGGGGGAGTCGGGGGTGGGGGAGGGGTTTTCGGTGCTGCGCGGCTACGGCGCGCCGTGCCGCCCGCGAGCCGCGCGGGCCCACTCACCGAGGACGGGGACGCAGGTCTCGGCGAAGTGCTCGTAGTCGGCGGCGGTGTTGTAGACGTGGGCGGACACCCGCAGATAGCCGATGCCGCCGAAGCTGGTGAAGGCCGCCTCGACCCCCAGCTCCCCGGCGACCCGGTCGCGCAGCGCGTCGGCCTCGACGCGGGTGGCGCCGAGCCCCTCGGGCAGCCGCACCAGACGCATTCCGGGGACCGGCATGCCGACGTCGACGGCGCTGTCGGCGCCGGTCAGCTCGGTGAAGGCGGCACCGATGACCTGCGCGGCGTAACCGGCCAGGTGGTCCATGTAGCGGCGGGCGCGCGGCCAGCCCCAGGTGTGCTCGATGAAGCCGAGCGCCGTCGGCGCCGCCAGATAGCAGGTGGCATCCACCGTGCCCTGCTGGTCGAAGCGGTCGGGGTACGGGTCCTCGGCGCCCCATGAGTCGATCGGCGGGTAGAGCCGCTCGCGCAGCGGACCACGGGCGACGAGCGCCGCGGTGCCGCGGGGCGCGCACCCCCACTTGTGCAGGTTTCCGACCCAGACGTCACAGGTCAGACCATCGAGCGGGGCGGGGAGCAGACCGGGTGCGTGCGCACCGTCCACGAGCAGCGGGATCCCGCGCCGCCGCGCCTCCGCGCCGATCCGCTCCACCGGCAACAGGCGGGCGGTCGCCGAGGTGATCTGGTCCAGCACGATGAGGTCCGTCGCCTCGGACACTTCGGCGAACACGGCCTCGCACGCCTGCTCCTCGTCCGCGTCCAGGGGCACGTGCGCGGTGCGGACGCTGCCGTCCCAGCGGTCGCGCGCCAGCCGCTCGGCGCCCATGGTCACGGCACCGTACCCGTGGTCGGTGACGACGATCTCCCCGCCTCGGCGGCGGTCGAGAGCGGCGTACACGACGCTGATGCCCGCGCTCGCGTTCGGCACCAGGGCCAGGTCGTCGGCGGCCACCGCCAGGAAGTCGGCCACCTCGACCCTGGTGTCGGCGATCCGCTGGGGCAGCGCCGGGAACCACACCACGGGGGAGCGCTCCATCTCCACCCGCAGCTGCTTCTGCCGCTCCTGTGCCACGAGGGGAACCGCGCCGAAGGAACCGTGGTTCAGATGCCGCATGGCGGGGTCCAGGGACCACGCCCGGTCGGCGGGCCTGCCGTCGGCCAGCAACAAGGGGCGTGGCGCCGCGATGACATCGGTCTCGCTCACATGACTCCCGATCTGCCGGGATCCGGGTGTTCCGAGGGGCGTCAGAAACAAGAAAGATCTGATCGCAACCAGAACACGTATGATGACTCGGCATCCTGCATGACGGATTCCGTGCAATCAAGAGGTGTGACCACGTGGATCATCAGATGACTTCCGATCGATACCTCCGACACATCTGATGAATCGGTACAGTGCGGCGAAGGGCGCGGGACCGCGCCCCGCCCGTTCGGGAGGAATCGGATGTCCGCAGTCGACAAGGCGTTCCACGGCCTGCGCCACATGATCGCTACTGGGCGCCTCAGTGCCGGAGGGCGCATTCCGCCCGAGGGCGAGCTGTGCGAGGAACTCGGCGTGTCCCGGGGGTCGTTGCGCGAGGCCGTGCGGATGCTCGCGGCCCTGGGGGTCGTCGAGCCGCGGCACGGCTCCGGTACCTATGTCTCCCAGCTCAGGCCGGAGGACATCATAGGCAGCCTGTCCCTCACCCTGGAGCTGCTGCCGCTCTCCGGCCTGCTGGAGGTGTACGAGATCCGGCGCGTCCTGGAAGCCCACGTCGCGGCGCAGGCCGCGGCCCGCGGCACACCGGAGACGGCGCGGAAGCTCTTCGCGCTCATCGAGGCCATGGAAGCCACCGACGATCCGGCCGAGGTATCGGACCTCGATCACCGCTTCCACGCCGCGATCGCCACCGCGGCCGGAAACCCAGCCCTCGCCTCCCTGCTCTCGGTGTTCCGCGCCCGCTCCCGCAAGTACCAGATCTTCACCCTCCCCGAGGGCAAGCGGATGCGGCACAAGAGCGACGAGGACCACCGCGTGCTGGCCACGGCGATCGCCGACCGCGACCCGCGCGCCGCCGCCGGCGCGGCCGAGGCCCACGTCGCCCAGACGGAGCGGTGGCTGCGCACCTTCATGCCGCCCATGGAGGAGGACTCCCCGGCCTGAGGGGACGGCGCGCCGCATTGCGTTGCGATTGATGCGTCAGACCATTGCGGGTTTCGCAATGCGCCCCTAGGGTCGGCGGCATGCTGCACACTGCGGACGCGACGCGTCAGCGGGTGCGCGAGGTGCTGCGCGGATACCCGGGCAGCCAGCGCGCGTTCGCCGACGCCATGGGGCTCGACCCCACCAAGCTGTCCAAATCGCTGACCGGGGCGCGGCGGTTCACCCCCGCCGAGCTGACCAGGATCGCCGAGATCGGCAACGTCACCGTGAACTGGCTGATCAACGGCAGCGACGAGGCGGACACCGTGTCCGCCGTTCCGCAGCGCAGCGCCCGACGCCCCGTACGCGATGGGGACACCGGCCGGTACCGCCAGATCCTCGACGCGGCCTGGCGCCTCATCGCCGAGCGGGGCTACCACGCGGTGCGGGTGTCGGACGTCGCGGAGGCCTGCGGTACGAGCGCCGCCACGATCCACTACCACTTCCCGGGCCGCGACGGACTGCTCACCGAGGCGCTGCGCCACTCGGTGCAGCAGGCCTTCGACCGCCAGGTCGCGGAGCTGCACAGCATCGAGGACGCGCACCAACGGCTGCTGCGCCTGGTCGAGTTGCAACTGCCCACACCGGGCGCGTTGCAGCGGGAATGGTCGATCTGGTTGCAGGTGTGGAACGAGACCGCGCTGCGCCCGGAGCTGCGCGTGCTGCACACCGATTCCTACGCCCGCTACCACGAGACGGTCGCGCGCACGATCGCCGAAGGCCAGGCCCAAGGCGTCTTCACCGACGCCGACCCCGAGGAGCTGGCGGTGTCCCTGACGGCCCTGATCGACGGCCTGGGCATCCAGGTGCTCACCGGCCGCCCCGGCCGCAGCGTCGAGCGGATGCGGCGGATTCTCTACGACTTCGTGCAACGCGAGATCGTTCGGAGTTAAGCGATCCCGACACGAACCCGGAAACAGCACCGTCAGGAACAGGAGCCGGGTATGGCAGACAGCGACGACGAAGCCGAGGAGAACACGAGCCGGGTGGTCACCCCCTACGAGGGCACCGGCCACCGCACCTGGGACGACACCGCCGACATTCCCGCACCGTTGTCCTTGCACCACACCACGGTCAGCCCGGCCTGGGTGGACTACAACGGCCACATGAGCGAGTCGTGTTACCTGCTGGTCTTCGGGGACAACGCGGACGCGTTCTTCCGCTACATCGGCATCGACGAGCAGTACCGGGCCGCGGGCCACTCGCTGTACACGGTGGAAACCCATCTGCACAACCGCCGCGAGGTGGCCGAGGGCGAGCCGATCCGGCTGACCCTCCGCGTCCTGGACCACGACACCAAGCGGGTCCACATCTTCCACGACATGCACCACGGCACCACCGGCACCCTGCTGGCCACGGCCGAACAGATGCTGGTGCACGTCGACATGGCACAGGGGAAGTCGTCCCCGATGCCCGCGGCCCTGCTCCGGCGGCTGGCCGCGATCCAGCGGGCACACGAGGCCCTTCCCCGCCCCGCGTCCGTCGGCCGCCCGATGGGCATCCGCCGCGGCTGAGCCCGTTCGCTCCCGTCCCGCCGTCCTGAGGAGCCGCCATGGATTTCGAACTCACCGACGAGCAGCGCATGATCGTGGACACGGTGCGCAGGTTCGTCACGACCGAGCTGGAGCCGCACGAGGATGAGGTCGAGCGGCTCGACGACGTGCCGCCCGCACTGGCCGAACGGATCCGCCGCAGGGCCATCGACGCCGGGCTCTACGCGGCCAACATGCCCGAAGAGCTGGGTGGCGGCGGCCTGGACGCCACCAGCATGACCCTGGTCGAGCGCGAGCTCGGCCGCACCGGCTACGCCCTCCAGATGCTCGTGGCACGGCCGAGCAACATCCTCCAGGCCTGCGAAGGGGAGCAACGCGAGCGCTACCTGCTCCCGACCGTCCGCGGGGAACGCCACGACTGCCTGGCCATGACCGAACCCGGCGCCGGATCCGACGTACGCTCGATGACCACGAGCGCGGTGCGGGACGGTGACACGTACGTCATCAACGGCACCAAACACTTCATCAGCCACGCCGACGCGGCGGACTTCGTGATCCTCTTCGCCACCACCGGCGCCGCCGAAGCGGTCCGGGAAACGGGGCGCGCGCGGAAGAAACCGATCACGGCGTTCCTGGTGGACCTGGACACCCCGGGCCTCACCGTCACCCGTGGCTCGGCGTCCGTATCGCACCGGGGATACCACCAGTGCGAGCTGTCGTTCACGGACTGCCGGATCCCCACGAGCCAGCGCCTCGGTGCAGAGGGACGTGGCTTCGACCTGATGGGGGAGTGGCTGGGCGCCAGCCGGCTCAGCGTCGCCGCCACCAGTGTCGGCCGCGCCCGGCGCGTACTGGACCTCGCCACGGGGTGGGCCGCCGAACGCAGCCAGTTCGGGCAGACGATCGGTCGCTTCCAGGGCGTCGGCTTCCCCCTGGCGGACATGGCCACCGAACTGGAGGCCGCGGAACTGCTCACCCTGCGGGCGGCGTGGAAGCTCGACCAGGGCACCATGACCGACCGGGACGCGGCGATGGCGAAGCTGTACGCCTCGGAAGCGCTGGGCCGGATCACCGACCGGGCGGTGCAGATCTTCGGCGGCATGGGGCTGATGGCGGAACTGCCGATCGAACGGTTCTGGCGGGACGCCCGGGTGGAGCGCATCTGGGACGGCACCAGCGAGATCCAGCGCCACATCATCTCCCGCTCCCTGCTGCGTCCCCTCGGATCGTGACGCGGGGATGGGTACCAGGGACAACCTCCGGCGCCTGCTGAGCCCGCGCAACATCGCCGTGTTCGGTGGCGACACCGCCGCCGAAGCGATCCGGCAGTGCCGCCGCGCTGGCTTCACCGGGACGATCTGGCCCGTCCATCCCCGGCGTACGACCATCGAGGGCCTGCGCTGCTACCCGAACACCGCCGCGCTGCCCGGTCCACCGGACGCCGCGTTCCTCGCCGTGCCGCGGGACGCCACCGTCGAGGTGCTGACGGAACTCGCCGCACGCGACGCGGGCGGAGCGGTCTGCCACGCGGCGGGCTTCGCAGAGGACGGGCCGACCGGCGCGCGGTGGCAACGCGCGTTCGTCCGCGCCGCGGGGCAGATGGCGGTGATCGGGCCCAACTGCATCGGGATGCTCGACTACCTCGACGGCGCCGCCCTGTGGGCCGACCAGCACGGCGGGCGGCGCGTGGACCGCGGCGTCGCCATCATCACGCAGAGCGGCAACATCGGCCAGAACCTCACCATGCAGCGCAGATCGATGCCGCTGGCCCGGCTGGTGACGGTCGGCAACGCCGCCGTGACCGGGGTGGCCGAACTCGTGGACGCCCTGCTGGAGGACCCCCGGATCACCGCGATCGGTCTGCACCTGGAGGGCATCGACGATCCCGCGGGCCTGTCCCGGGCCGCCGTACGCGCGCTCCACCGGCGGGTGCCGATCGTCGTGCTGAAGACGGGCCGGTCGGAACTGGGCGGCCGGGCCAATCTGAGCCATACGAGCTCGCTGGCGGGCTCCGACGTGCTCTGCGACGCCTTCTTCCGGCGCCTGGGAATGGCCCGGGTGCACCAGGTCGGCACCTTCCTGGAGACGTTGAAGTACCTGCACGTCCACGGGGCACGGCCGGGGCTGTCGCGGGCCGGGGCGCGGATCGCCTCCGCGAGTTGCTCGGGAGGCGAGGCGTCGCTGCTGGCCGATCTCGCCCACGACCACGAGGTCGAACTGCCACCGTTCCCGGACGACACCGCCCGGCGGCTGGGCGAGGTGCTCGGCGAACGCGTCTCCGTCGCCAACCCCTTGGACTACCACACCTACATCTGGGGCGATGCCGACGCACAGCGCAACTGCTTCAGCGCGTTCCTCACCACCGGTTTCGACATGCACCTCCTGGTGCTCGACTTCCCGCGCGCGGACCGCTGCTCCCCGCAGACGTGGCAGACCACCCTGGACGCCTACCTCGCCGCGTCCCGGCACACCGGCGCGCCCGCGTGTGTGGTCAGTTCGCTGCCGGAAGGGCTGCCGGAACCGGTGCGCACCCGGCTGCTGGACGAGGGCGTCGCCCCGATGCAGGGCATCGCCGAATGCCTCACGGCCATCGCGGCGGCACGCCGCATCGGCCTGGCCCAGGAGGCGCCCGATGCGGTCCTGCCACTCGACCCGGCCACCGCGCCGCCGACCAGGACGCCCCCACTCGACGAGTGGCAGGGAAAGCGGGTCCTCGCCGAGTGGGGTGTGCCCGTACCGGCGGGCGCCGTGGCCACCGCCGCGACCGCCGCCGAAGCGGCCCGGGACATCGGATTCCCCGTGGTGGTGAAGGCGCTGTCGGAGGCGATCGCGCACAAGAGCGACGTCGGCGGCGTACGCCTCGGGCTGACCGGGGAACAGCAGGTGCGCGACGCGGTGGACGGCATGGCGGGCCTCTCGGACCGCTTCCTCGTGGAGCGCATGGTCCACGGCGCGGTGGCGGAACTGATCGTCGGGGTCCACCGGGACCCGCAGTTCGGCCCGGCGCTCACCCTCGGCGCGGGCGGCACCCTGGTCGAACTCCTCGGCGACGCGGCGACCCTGCTGCTGCCCGTACGGCGGGAGGAGATCCGCGCCGCGCTGCGGCGCCTGCGGGTCTGGCCGCTGCTGACCGGCTACCGCGGCCGGCCGCCGGGCGACGTCGACGCGGTCGTCGACGCGGTGGCCGCCGTGGCCGACTTCGCGCGCGCCCACGCGCACACACTCGGGGAACTCGACATCAACCCCCTGCTGGTCCTGCCCGGCCACGGCGGCGTGGTGGCCGCCGATGTGCTGATCAGCCTGGGGACCGAAGAACGAGGAGGACGGCATGGCTGACCCGGTACGTACGGAGGTCGACGGCGGCATCCTGGTGGTGACCCTGGACCGCCCCAAGGCGAACGCGATCGACGTGGCCACCAGCCGCGCGCTCCACGCGGCCTTCGACCGGCTGGCCCGGGACGAGACGCTGCGCGTGGCGGTGCTCACCGGCGCCGGGCAGCGGTTCTTCTCCGCGGGATGGGACCTCAAGGCCGCGGCGTCGGGCGAGGCGATCGACGCCGATCACGGCCCGGGCGGCTTCGCAGGCCTCACCGAACTCTTCGACCTCGACAAGCCCGTCATCGCGGCGGTGGGCGGCCTCGCCCTGGGCGGTGGCTTCGAACTCGCCCTGGCCGCCGACCTCATCGTCGCCGCCGACCACGCCGAGTTCGCCCTGCCGGAGGTGACCCTCGGTATGGTCCCCGACTCCGGCGGAGTGCTGCGGCTTCCCCGGCGCCTCCCGCAGGCGGTGGCCAGGGACCTCCTGCTGACCGGGCGCCGGATGCCCGCGCCCGAGGCGGAGCGGTGGGGCCTGGTCAACCGCGTCGTCGAAGGCTCCGAACTCCTGGAGGCGGCCATGCAACTGGCCCGCGACATCTGTGTCGGGGCGCCACTGGCCGTGGCGGCGGTCAAGGAAATCCTGCGCACCACGGCCGGTACCACGATCGAGGAGGGCTACGAGCACCTGCGCCACGGCCACCTGCCCGCCTACCGGGCCATGCTGACGTCCGACGACGCGGTGGAGGGCCCGCGGGCCTTCGCCGAGAAACGCCTCCCCCGGTGGACCGGCCGCTGACCGTGGGCCGTCGGCTCAGGCGACCGGCTCGCCGATACCCAGCATGTTCCCTTCGCTGTCACGGAACCAGGCGCCGCGTTCACCCCGCGCACCCTTGCTCGGGTAGTTGCCGTCGATCTCGGCGATCCCGTCCCGCGTGCGCAGCCCGGGCAGGTCGACCTCCTCGAACACCACGCCGCGTCGTTTCAGGGCCGCCACGGCCGTCTCGATGTCGTCGACCTCCCACCCCATCTGGGTGAAGGTGCCGGGGGAGGCGCCCGCCGAGCGGAACAGGGCGAAGTCCACGCCCCCGCACCGGTAGAGCAGCCCCCCGGGCCGTTCTCGACGGGCTCCAGCCCGAGCTTCTCCGAGGAGAAACGCCTCGCCCGGTCCAGGTCCCGGACCGGAAGCCTGGTCGCCGGGCGGGCCCGGGCGAGAACGTTGCTGTCGTCCGCGTTCATGGCCCTGCTGTGCCCTGCGCGGTGGCCGATGCGGTGGAGGCGACGGGGTGTGCGTGCCGCCTGCTCACTGGCCCGCCGCCTGGAAGCCACGCAGCCGCAGGCTGTTGCCGACCACGAAGACGGAGGAGAAGGCCATCGCGGCTCCGGCGATCATCGGGTTGAGGAGTCCGGAGGCGGCGAGGGGGAGCGCGGCGACGTTGTAGGCGAAGGCCCAGAAGAGGTTGGACTTGATGGTGCCCAGGGTCTTGCGGGACAGCCGGATGGCGTCGGCCGCGGCCCTGAGGTCGCCGCGCACCAGGGTCAGGTCCCCGGCCTCGATGGCGGCGTCGGTGCCGGTGCCCATCGCGAGGCCGAGGTCGGCCTGGGCGAGCGCGGCGGCGTCGTTGACGCCGTCGCCGACCATCGCCACCGAACGGCCCTCGGCCTGGAGCCGCTTGACCACGTCCACCTTGTCCCGCGGCATGACCTCGGCGATCACCTGCCCGGCCTCGATGCCCACCTCGGCCGCGACCGCCTCGGCGACGGTCTTGTTGTCGCCGGTCAGCAGGACGGGGGTCAGGCCCAGGGCGCGCAGCCGCCTGATCGCTTCCGGGCTGGTGTCCTTGATGGCGTCGGCCACCTCCAGGACCGCGCGGGCCTCACCGTCCCACGCGACCGCGATGGCGGTACGTCCTGCGGCCTCGGCCTCCGCCTTGGCCCGCTCCAGCTCCTCGGGCAGGGAGATCGCCCACTCGGCCAGGAGTTTGGTCCGGCCGACCAGGACCGCGTGGCCCTCCACGATGCCCTGGACACCGAGTCCGGCCACATTGGCGAAGTCCTCGGGGGTCGGCAGGCTGCCCACCCGGGTGGCCGCCCCCGCGGCGACGGCCTGGGCGATGGGGTGTTCGGAGGAGTGCTCCAGAGCGCCCGCGAGCCGCAGCACGTCCGTCTCGTCCGTGCCGTCGGCGGTGTGCACCGCGAGCAGGGTCATGCGGCCGGTGGTGACGGTGCCGGTCTTGTCCAGGACGATGGTGTCAGCCTTGCGCGTGGTCTCCAGGACTTCGGGCCCCTTGATGAGTATGCCGAGCTGGGCGCCGCGGCCGGTGCCGACCATGAGGGCGGTCGGGGTGGCCAGGCCCAGGGCGCACGGGCAGGCGATGATGAGGACGGCGACCGCGGCGGTGAAGGCGGCGGTCAGCCCCGCGCCGTTGCCGAGCCAGAAGCCGAGCGTGCCGAGCGCCAGGGCGATCACGACCGGGACGAACACCGCCGAGATCTTGTCGGCGAGCCGCTGAGCCGCCGCCTTGCCGTTCTGCGCGTCCTCCACCAGCTTGGCCATGCGGGCGAGCTGGGTGTCGGCACCGACCCGGGTGGCCTCCACGACCAGGCGGCCACCGGCGTTGAGCGTGGCCCCGGTGACGTTGCCGCCCACGCCGACCTCGACCGGGACCGACTCACCGGTGAGCATGGAGGCGTCGATCGCGGACGTCCCCTCGACGACCGTGCCGTCGGTGGCGACCTTCTCGCCGGGCCGGACCAGGAACCGGTCTCCGACCGTCAACTCACCGACCGGGATGAGTACTTCGCGGCCTCCGCGCAGCACCGTGACGTCCTTGGCGCCCAGCTCCATCAGCGCCTTCAGCGCCGCGCCCGCCTTCCGCTTCGATCGTGCCTCGAAGTACCGTCCGGCGAGGATGAAGGCGGTGACCCCGGCCGCGGCCTCCAGGTAGATGTTCCCGGCGCCGTCGGTGCGGGTGATGGTGAGCTCGAAGGCGTGTGTCATACCGGGTGTTCCGGCCGTGCCGAAGAACAGGGCCCACAGCGACCACAGGAACGCCGCGGTCGTGCCGACGGAGATCAGTGTGTCCATGGTGGCCGCGCCGTGCCGGGCGTTGGTCCAAGCCGCCTTGTGGAAGGGCCAGGCGGCGTACGTCACCACGGGTGCCGCCAGCGTCAGCGACAGCCACTGCCAGTACTCGAACTGCAACGCGGGGACCATGGCCATCGCGATCACCGGAACCGCGAGGAGGACGGCGGCGGTCAACCGCTGCCGCAGCGGCCGTAGTTCGGCGTCTCCCTGGTCGTCCGCTTCGGAGCCGGGCGCCGTGTCCGCGGGGTCCGGCTGGGGCTCGCGCGCGGTGTATCCGGTGGCCTCGACGGTGGCGATCAGGTCCGCGACGGCGATGTCCTCCCGGAAGGTGACCTTCGCCTTCTCGGTGGCGTAGTTGACGGTGGCCTCGACCCCGTCCATGCGGTTGAGCTTCTTCTCGATCCGGGCGGCGCACGAGGCGCAGGTCATGCCGCCGATGGCGAGTTCGACCTCTTCGGCGCCGGGTGTGGCGGTGGTCATGTCTGCTCCTCCGCAGTCGATGGCGGGTACCCCGCCTGGGTATGTTCACGACCTCGTTCTGTATACCCCCCTCCCGTATCTATGGCAAGGTCGGGCTCGGCTTGACTTCATACCCCCTAGGGGTATCGTGACATGCGGAAGGCCGCGAGGAGAGGCGGCCGAGAGACGAGGAGTGGGCCATGAAGACCGGACTGCGGATCACCGCATTCGCCGCCGCGCTCGCCGCGACCTTCGGCACCGCGTACGGCGTGGGCAGCGGGGTCGGCGAGATCTCGCCCGAGCCGAAGAGCGCGGCTCATGGCGAGCACGCGGACGCCGCGCGCCCCGAGGAGGGCGGCGGCCACGAGCAAGGCCATGAACAGGGCCAGAAGACCGACGTGCCCGGAGGCCTACAGATCTCCGACGGCGGCTACACCCTCGACGTGAAGACCCCGCGCCTCCAGGCAGGCAAGAGCGCCGACCTGCGCTTCGCCATCGTGCGGAACGCCACGGGGCGGCAGCTCACCCGCTACGACCGGGAGCACGAGAAGGAACTCCACCTGATCGTCGCCTCAATCGACCTGACGGAGTATCGCCACCTGCACCCCACCCGGGCGGCCGACGGCACCTGGTCCACTCCCGTGGATCTCCCCAAGGCCGGTGGCTACCGTGTCTTCGCGGACTTCAAGCCCACGGGCGGAGAAGCGCTCACGCTCGGCGCCGACCTCGCCGTGGCCGGAGCGTACGCGCCGAAGGAGCTGCCCGCGCGCACCACGACGGCCAGGACGGGCGGTTACGAGGTCCGGCTGGGCGGCGATCTGACCCCCGGCACGGCCGGTGAGCTGACGTTCACCGTCACCCGGAACGGCACACCGGTGCGCGACCTCCAGCCCTACCTCGGCGCCTACGGCCACCTGGTCGCCCTGCGCTCCGGCGACCTCGCGTACCTGCACGTCCACCCCAATGGCGAACCAGGCGACGGCAAGACCAGGCCCGGCCCCGGCATCTCCTTCACGGCGACCGCACCGACCCCCGGCGCGTACCGCCTGTTCCTGGACTTCAAGCACCAGGGCACGGTCCGGACGGCGGCCTTCACGGTGCCCGCGCAGGGCGCGGCCGGGACGGCGGCGGGCGCCACCGGATCCGAGCACTCACACTGAACGAACCGTCTGGTCGGCGCCGAGCAGGGAGGGGGTGGTGGCCAGCCGGCGCCAGTGAGAGGCCGGGTCGCGCACGAGGCGGCGCGTCGTGAGGTCGAGCACGCCGATGACGCTTTCGACCGTGGCGGCCAAAGTGCCGTCGACACACCGGAGTTCCTGGGTGGCGCGGCCGGTCTTCTTGTCGGCGCCGTCGTACGTGAACACGCAGGTGACGTCGAACTCGTCACCCGCGCGCAGTTCACGGTGGTAGCGAATAGTGGTCTCCAGATTGACGGGTCCCAGCCCGGCCCGTGACATCTCCAACGGATCGACCCCGGCTTCCCGTACGCAGGCCCAACGGGCGTGGTCGGCGAAGTCCACGTAGGCGGAGCCGCGTACATGGCCGTTGGTGTCCAGATCGCTCTGGCGGACAGCCAGTCGGACGCGAAACGGCTGGTCGGGGACATCGGTCGTGGACTCGGGTGTCGATGTGTTTTTCGTGGGCACGGCGCACATCATTCCCGGTCGGGGCCGGGTATGTTGTGAACAAAAAACGCCAACCGACATCGCACGGTGCGTTGGGCGACGACCGCCAGCGCCGCAACCGTCACGGCGACGAGCAGCGGGTGCCCGACCAACCATGTCTGGACGCCCTCGAAGAGGCCGGGCGACGTCAGAGCGGCGCGTTCGAGCACCGTGGGCCCCTCCCGGATGCTGCCGCCCCCGGAGGAGAGCTCGCACCGGGGAAGGCCCGGAGCCTGACGGAGGGCTCACACCAGAGGGGCGCCCTCGTGCAGGGCGGAGCGGTCTTCGAGGCCGGGTGGTCGGGCAGCGTACGGCCCCGGCCCGCCCCGTAGCAGCACGATGACCGCGCCCGTGCCGCCGATGCCGATGAACTCGGCGATCTGCCGGGTGGCGCCTGGGCCACCCGTCGGGACGAGATCCCGGCTGGTTACGCCAACGCCTCCACCCTGGGCATGGGACAGTTCTGCACCAAGCCCGGACTCCTCTTCGTTCCGGCAGGCATTCACGGCCTGACGCGCCCTGGCCGTCGGCGCGTGGGGCAGCCCACCGATGTCGGCGACCTCGCCGTCTACCTCGCAGGCGACAGGTCGAGCTTTCTGACGGGAGAGACCGTGGTGCTCGACGGCGGAAGGACGGCAAAACGGCCCACGCCGTCTGCCTAGTTGACGGCGGCCTCAGTAGACGTAGAAGCCGTGGCCGCTCTTGCGGCCCAGGCGTCCGGCGGCGACCATGCGGCGCAGCAGGGCGGGCGGCGCGTACAGGGGTTCCTTGAACTCCTCGTACAGCGACTCGGCAACGGCCTGGGCGGTGTCGAGCCCGATGAGGTCGAGCAGGCGCAGCGGCCCCATGGGGTGGGCACAGCCCAGCTCCATCCCCTGGTCGACGTCCTCCGGACGGGCGGTGCCGGTCTCCACCATGCGGACGGCGGCCAGGAGATAGGGCACCAGCAGGGCGTTGACCACGAAGCCGGAGCGGTCCGGGGCCTGAATCGTCTGCTTGCCCAGGCCTTGGGTGGCGAAGTCCCCGGCCCGCTCCAGTGTCTCGGAGGCCGTGGTCAGGGCGGGAATCAGCTCCACCAAGGGCTGCACCGGGACCGGGTTGAAGAAGTGCATCCCGATGACCTGCTCCGGTCGGCTGGTCACGGCTGCGAGGTCGACGACGGGCAGGGAGGAGGTGTTGGTGGCCAGGATCGCCCGCGGGTCGACGACCTCCTTGTCGAGGGTCTGCATGACCGTGCTCTTGAGATCCCGCTGTTCGGCGACCGCCTCGATGACGAACTGGCGGTCGGCCAGGTCACCGAGGTGGCAGGTGAAGGTCAGCCGGGCCAGGGCCTGGTCGCGCTGTTCCTCGGTGAGTTTGCCGCGCCGCAGGCCACGGTCCAGGGAGTCCGTGAGACGGCGGCGGCCTGCCTCGGCGGCGTCCTGGGTGGCCTCGGCCACCACGACGTCCAGGCCCTGGCGGGCGGCGACTTCGGCGATCCCGGAACCCATCAGGCCGCAGCCGACGACACCGAGGCGGGAGACGTTTTCCATGGCGGTCCTTCGTACGGGAAGGGCAGGCTTGTGGAGAGAGGGCCGACGGTCCGGCTCGCGTTCCGACGCCGCACGCTATGGCACTCAGTACCCTCGGTCAAGGGTGCTGAGTGCCATGGCGGTGGCTACTCGTCTCCCAAGGTCTTCTCGATCTTCTGCACCACGCGCCACATGGGAGCCCCCCGCGGCGCCACCATGACGATCACATCGTCCTCCGGTGCGGGCGCGGCGCTGCCGCTCTCCGCGGATTCACCGGCGTCGTCCCACGTCTGCCGGACGAAGGTCAGTGCCTGATCCACCGGTTTCGCGGCATCGCCGTGCCCGCCGCCTCGCAGCCAGGCCCGCAGCCCGTTGTTGTGCGCGGCGACGACGGCCGCGGCCTGCACTTCCGCCCTGAGCGCTCCGTTCGGGTCACCCGCGTAGCGCTGCCGGAGGTAGTGGGCCAGGGTTCGCTCGTAGCGGTGCACCACAGACAGCTCGTAGCCGCGCAGGCTGGGCACTTCGCGCGTGAGGCGATAGCGCTGCACCGAGAACTCGGGGTTCGTGGCGTACATCCGCATGACGAGACGGGCCGCGTCGCAGACCGCGTCGAGCGGTTCGCCGTCGGTGCTCGTCGCGAGGAAGGCGCTCATCTCGGTCAGACAGCGCTCATGTTCGGGGAAGACGACGTCTTCCTTGGACGGGAAGTAGCGAAAGAACGACCGGCGCCCGACTCCGGCCCGCGCCACGATGTCGTCCACCGTGGTCCGCTCGAAACCGTGCTCCATGAAGAGCTGGAACGCGGCCTCGATGAGCACCTCGCGCATGGGCGCCTTGCCGGACGGTCCGGGCCCGCCGGTCGCCGTGGTCGCCCCGCCTTCGTCGCGTACGTCCGTCATGGAGGGAACGTAGCATCAGCAGCGGCATGAGTGACACTGAGTACCTTTACGAAGGGTACTGAGTGCCATAGTCTCCTTCAGGTGCTCCGGTTCGGCAGCGCAGCCATCCGAGAACCGTAAGGAGAGTCGGCGTGAGTTTGAGGATCGTTGTCTGTGTGAAGTACGTGCCTGACGCCACCGGTGATCGGCACTTCGCCGAGGACCTGACGCTGGACCGTGACGATGTGGACGGCCTGCTCTCGGAGCTGGACGAGTACGCGGTCGAGCAGGCCCTCCAGATCGCGGAGGAGCGTCGGCGGGAGGATGACGATGCGGAGATCACGGTGCTGACCGTGGGTCCGGAGGATGCCAAGGACGCGCTGCGCAAGGCGCTGTCGATGGGTGCCGACAAGGCCGTGCACGTCGAGGACGACGATCTGCACGGCACGGATGCTCTGGGCACCTCG
>NZ_JAIWIH010000035.1:0-275187 GCF_052851135.1 Streptomyces sp. BRA346
CTACTGAGATTTTCGGTTCGGGGTGATGGTGATCTCGCTGGTGGGTGTATCCCGGTGTTATGCGGTATCCCGATGGAGGCGGTCTGACTGCGAAGCAGCGGGCTCGGCGAGAGCAAGTNCGCTTCCAGGCAGCTGAGTTATTCGCACAAGGAGTGGCGCCACCACAGGTCGCACGGCGGTTACGGGTCTCCCGTAAGTCCGCTTACGCCTGGCACGCACGCTGGCGGGAGGCCGGCGTTCAGGCTCTGCGGTCCAAGGGGCCGTCGGGGCGGCCGTCGCGCATGAAACCCGACTGGCGCGACTGGCTGGCCGCTGAGCTGGAGAAGGGACCGGCAGCGCACGGCTGGGTGGAGGACCAGCGGTGGACGCTGGCCCGGGTGGCCACCGTGATCGCCCGCCGCTTCCACGTCCGCTTCAGCCCGGCGCAGACCTGGCGCATCCTGCGCCAGATGGGTTTCACCGTGCAGGTCCCGGCACGGCGGGCGGCCGAGCGGGACGAGGAGGCGGTGGCCACCTGGATCAAGGAGACCTGGCCNCGCGTGGAAAGACGGTGAGGGACCGGGGCGCCTGGCTGTGTTTCGCGGACGAGGCGGGACAGCTCCTGCGTCCGCCGAAGGCGCGCACCTGGTCCCGGCGCGGTCACACACCGCGGGTCACGGTCAGGGCCGCGGGATCGGGACGGATCTCGATGGCCGGTCTGGTCTGCCGCAGACCCGGTGGCCGCACCCGGCTCATCTTCCGGATGCTGGCGCATCACGGACGCAAGGGCGAGAAGAAGGGTTTCCGGGAGAAGGACTTCGCCGCGTTGCTGGATGCGGCCCACCAGCAGCTCGGCGGTCCCATCGTGCTGGTGTGGGACAACTACACCCACCACGTGGATGCGGCCATGCGCGAGCTGATCGCGGCCCGGCAGTGGCTGACCGTCTTCCGCTTCCCTTCCTACGCGCCCGACCTCAACCCCGCCGAGGGCGTCTGGGCACATGTGAAGCACAGCCTGGCCAACCTCGCTCCGTGCACCATCGACGAACTCGCAGCCCTCACCCGCACCCGCCTCAAACGCCTGCAGTACCGGCCAGACGTCCTGAGACCGGACTCATCCCAGACCTGCCATGACGTCACCCCGAACCGAAAACCTCAGTAGTTACGGCAGCACATCTCTCTGGAGCCGCAGAGGAGAGGACCGTCCCCGCACCTCACCCGACGCACACTCCTCGGCGGCGGGCTCGCGCTCGGCGCCACCGCCTGCGCGGGCCACCGCGCCACCGCCGTCCGTACCTCCGGCCCCGTGAACCTCTCCCTCCGGACGCATGACGAGGCTACGAAACGTTCTTCCGCACCGGCACACCCGGCGCCGTACGGCGCGTGGAGGCCCCTCAACCGCGAGTGGGGGCTGGTCTACTGGTCGCACCGGCTCTCCACCTGGGCCGACCTGTGGACGCCGGACGGCAACGCCCAGCCCCAGTACGACTACGCGTGGCGGCGCTTCCAGGCCCGGCTGACCACGGAGTTCATCGGCTGGCAGGCGGATTCCGCCGGGTCAGTCCACCGGGACCCAGTTCAGGGTGCGTTCCACGGCCTTCTTCCAGCCCGCGTAGCCCTCCGCGCGCTGCTCCTCGCTCCACTGCGGCTCCCAGCGCCGGGATTCGCTCCAGTGCGAGCGCAGCTCGTCGGTGTCCCGCCAGAAGCCGGTGGCCAGGCCCGCGGCGTAGGCGGCGCCCAGGGCGGTGGTCTCGGCGATGACGGGGCGGCTGACCGGGACGCCGAGGACATCGGCCTGGATCTGCATGCACAGCTCGTTGTCGGTGACACCGCCGTCCACGCGGAGGACGTCGAGGTGGATGCCCGCGTCGCGTTCCATGGCCTCCACCACGTCCCGGCTCTGGTAGCAGATGGCCTCCAGGGTGGCCCGGGCCAGATGGCCGCCTGTGTTGTAGCGGGTGAGGCCGACGATGGCGCCACGGGCGTCGGAGCGCCAGTACGGGGCGAAGAGGCCGGAGAAGGCGGGGACGAAGTAGATCCCGCCGTTGTCCTCGACGGTCAGGGCGAGGCGTTCACTGCCCGGGGCGTCGTCGATGATCTTCATCTGGTCCCGCAGCCACTGCACGGCCGAGCCGGTGACGGCCATGGAGCCCTCCAGGGCGTACACGGCGGGGCTGTCACCGAACTGGTACGCCACGGTGGTGAGCAGTCCGCTGGTCGAGCGGACCAGCTCGGAGCCGGTGTTCAGGAGCAGGAAGTTTCCGGTGCCGTAGGTGTTCTTGGCTTCGCCGGGGGCGAAGCACACCTGCCCGACGGTGGCCGCCTGCTGGTCGCCGAGGACACCGGTGATGGGGGTGGCGGTGCGCAGCGGGCGGGAGGTGCGGGCCTGGCCGTACGCCTCGGGGTGGGAGGAGGGGTTGATCGCGGGGAGCATGGCGCGCGGGATGCCGAAGATGTCCAGCAGCTCGTCGTCCCAGTCGAGGGTCTCCAGGTTCATCAGCATGGTGCGGCTGGCGTTGGTGACATCGGTGGCGTGGATGCCGCCGGAGGGCCCGCCGGTGAGGTTCCACAGCACCCAGGCGTCGGTGTTCCCGAACAGGGCGTGGCCCGCTTCGGCGGCCTCCCGGACCCCGTCGACGTTCTCCAGAATCCACTTGATCTTGCCGCCGGAGAAGTAGGTGGCGGGCGGCAGTCCCGCCTTGCGGCGGATGGTCTCGCCGTGGCCGTCGCGTTCGAGGGCGGAGGCGATGGTGTCGGTGCGGGTGTCCTGCCACACGATGGCGTTGTAGTACGGGCGGCCGTCGCGCGGGTCCCAGATGACGGTGGTCTCGCGCTGGTTGGTGATGCCGATCGCGGCCAGGTCGGCGGGTGAGAGCCCACCCGCGCGCAGGGCGTTCTGCATCACGGAGTTGGTGCGCTCCCAGATCTCCACCGGATCGTGCTCGACCCAGCCCGCGCGGGGCAGGAGTTGGTGGTGTTCGAGCTGGTACCTCGCCACCTCGCCGCCGTCGTGGTCGAAGATCATGAAGCGGGTGCTGGTGGTCCCCTGGTCCACCGCACCGACGAAGTCCGGCATGCCGCCTCCTTCAGGCTTCGGGTCCCTCGGGGGCCGGGATGCGCCCCACTTCCTGTGGTCCGGCCTTCGGGAGGAAGCGGCTGACCAGGACCTTGTAGAGCGCGGCGCCGACGAGTCCGCCGATCAGCGGGCCGACGATGGGCACCCAGAAGTAGAAGTTTCCGTACTGGTCGCGCCACGCGGTGTCGTAGCCGGTGAGGAAGCTGGCGAGCCGGGGGCCGAAGTCACGGGCCGGGTTGATGGCATAGCCCGCGTCGGCACCCCACGCCATTCCGATCGCCACCACGACCAGACCGATGATGAGCGGCGCCAGGTTGGCCTGGGGCGGATCGTTCAGGAGGTCGGTGAGGGCGAAGATCAGCAGCACCAGGATGGCGGTGCCGATGATCTGGTCGCGCAGCGCGCCCCATTCGCTGACCGGCAGCGCCCCGTTGCCGGGAAGGGTGGAGAACACGAACTGGGTCTTGAAGGTGTGCCCCGGGTCGGCGTGGCCCAGCACCTCGGTGTAGTTCCAGCGCACCAGGAGGGCCGCGACGAACGCGCCGAGCGTCTGGGCCGCGACGTACGGAAGCACCTTGCGCCAGGGGAAACCCTTGAACGCCGCCAGGGAGAGGGTGACCGCCGGGTTGATGTGCGCGCCGCTGAGCCGCGCCGCCACGTACACGCCGAGAGTGACACCGAGCCCCCAGCCCCAGGCGATGGAGTCGTGGTCGCCGAGCGCGCCGACCGGCTTGGTGAGCGCCCCGCCCGCCACCACTTGGGCCACCACACCGCAGCCGAAGAGAACGAGGATCATGGTGCCGGCGAACTCGGCGCAGAGTTCGCCGAGCATGCCGCCGCGCCTACCGGTGTCCTTCTCGTCCGCCATGGCCGCCCCTCTCCAGCGGTGCGCGAGCGGCGGTACCGATCGCGTTCCGCACCATCGTGTGCGCGCCCCCGCCCGGGTGGCCCGTCCTGCTGCTCCGTCCGGGTCACATCCGGCGGCGGACGGGGCGGTCTGTACGGATCAGGGGGCGGGCCTGTACCAAGGTCCTTGCCACATCACCCCAGGCCCGGAGCGGGCCCAGCCCCCCAGCAGGAACAGGACCCACGGATGCTGACTACCGGAGCGACCACCAACTGGGCAGGCAACATCACCTTCGGCGCGGCCCGGCTGCACCGCCCGGCCACGCCCGACGAACTGCGGCGGATCGTCGGCTCCGCCGACCGGGTCCGGGTGCTGGGCACCGGCCACTCCTTCAACCGCATCGCCGACACCGACGGCGATCTGGTTTCCCTGGAGCGGATGCCGCACCGGGTCGAGATCGCCCCCGACGGCTCGACGGCCACCATCGCGGCGGGCATGCGCTACGCCCAGGTGGCCGAGGAACTGCACACGGCGGGCTACGCCCTGGCGAACCTCGCCTCGCTGCCGCACATCACGGTCGCCGGGGCCTGTGCCACCGCCACCCATGGCTCCGGCAACGTGCAGCGCTGTCTGGCCGCGTCGGTGGCGGGCCTGGAGATCGTGGGCCCGGAGGGCGATGTGACCGAGCTGCGCCGGGACATCGAGGTCGACCGGCTGTCCGGTGCCGTGGTCGGGCTCGGCGGGCTGGGCGTCGTCACCTCGATGACCCTGGACATCGAGCCCGCGTACGAGGTGGCGCAGTGGGTGTGGACCGGGCTGCCGCTGGACCGGCTGGGCGACAGCTTCGACGAGATCTTCGCCGCCGCGTACAGCGTCAGCGTCTTCACCGACTGGCAGTCGGACGAGGCCGTGGTGTGGCTGAAGTGCCGTACGGACCTGCCGGGCCCGCCCGAGCCCGGCCAGCCGTGGCTGGGTGCCCGCCCGGCCGACCGCCACCACCATCCGGTGCCCGCGATGCCACCGCTGCACTGCACCGAGCAGCTGGGCGCGCCCGGGCCGTGGCACGAGCGGCTGCCGCACTTCCGGCCGGACTTCACGCCCAGCAACGGCGACGAGCTCCAGTCGGAGCTGATCCTGCCGCGCACCGCGGCCGCCGAGGCCTTCGCGGCGCTGCGGAGTCTCGGGGACCGGATCGCGCCCGTGGTCCAGGTGTCCGAGGTCCGCACGGTCGCGGCGGACGACCTGTGGCTGAGCCCCGCGTACGGGCGGGACAGTGTGGCGCTGCACTTCACCTGGGTGCCGGACCACGCCGCGGTCATCGAGGTGGTGGCCGCGATGGAGGAGCTGCTGCTGCCGCTGGGGGCGCGGCCGCACTGGGGCAAGCTCACGACGGTGGCCCCCGAGCGGATCGTCGCCTCGTACGAGCGGGCCGCCGACTTCGGGCGGCTGCTGGCCGACCACGACCCCGCGGGGAAGTTCCGCAACCCCTTCCTGGACGACTTCTTCCCGGCGGACTCCTGGCGGGCCGACCGCTAGAGCGGTCTAGCCGGTCCAGGACCACTCGGCGACCTCGGGCATGTCGGTGCCGTGGTCGCGGATCCACTGGTGGTGGCGGGTGCGGGCGTCCTGCATCCGCTGCCGTACGGACGCGGCGCGCACCGCGAGCCCCGGGGTGCGGTCGATGACGTCGATGACCAGGCGGTAGCGGTCCAGGTCGTTGCGGACCACCATGTCGAACGGCGTGGTGGTGGTGCCCGCCTCCTTGTAGCCGCGCACGTGCAGATGCGGATGGACGGCGCGGCGGTAGGCCAGCCGGTGCACCAGCCACGGGTAGCCGTGGTAGGCGAAGATGACCGGCCGGTCGCGGGTGAACAGGGAGTCGAACTCGGGATCCGACATCCCGTGCGGATGCTCCTCCTTGGGCAGCAGCCGGGTCATGTCGACGACGTTGACCACGCGCACGGCCACATCGGGCAGATGGCGGCGGATGATCCCGGCGGCCGCCAGCACCTCCTGGGTGGGCACGTCGCCCGCGGCCGCCAGCACCACGTCGGGCTCGCCCGCGCCGGTCTCCGTCCCCGCCCAGTCCCAGCTTCCGGCGCCGCGGGCGCAGTGGACACGGGCCTGGTCGAGGTCGAGCCAGTCGAAGCAGGGCTGTTTGCCCGCGACGACGACGTTGACGTAGTCGCGGCTGCGCAGCACGTGGTCGGCCACGCAGAGCAGGGTGTTGGCGTCCGGCGGCAGATACACCCGTACGACCTGGGGGCTCTTGTTGAGCACATGGTCGACGAAGCCGGGGTCCTGGTGCGAGAAGCCGTTGTGGTCCTGCCGCCACACGTGCGAGGTCAGCAGGTAGTTGAGGGAGGCGATGGGGCGTCGCCAGGGCAGGTCGCGGGCCACCTTCAGCCACTTGATGTGCTGGTTGACCATGGAGTCCACGATGTGCACGAACGCCTCGTAGCAGGAGAACATGCCGTGCCGTCCGGTGAGCAGATAGCCCTCCAGCCACCCCTGGCAGAGGTGTTCGGAGAGGACTTCCATGACCCGGCCGTGCCGGTTCAGATGCTCGTCGGTGACGACGATCTCCTCCTGCCACGCCTTGCCGGTGGCCCGGTAGACGGCGTCGAGCCGGTTGGAGGAGGTTTCGTCGGGGCCGACGAGGCGGAAGTCACGGCGGTCGGCGGTGTCCTCCATGATCTGCTCCAGCAGCCCGGCGAGGACCCGGGTCGGCTCGTGCAGGGTGGCCCCGGGCTTGTCGACGTGCACGGCGTACCGCGCCAGGTCGGGCACGGGCAGATCGCGCAGCAGCAGTCCGCCGTTGGCGTGCGGATTGGCGCCGAGGCGACGCTTCCCCTCGGGTACGCAGGCGAGGACCTGCGGGCGCGGGCGTCCCTCGCCGTCGAACAGCTCCTCGGGGCGGTACGAGCGCAGCCACCGCTCCAGCTGCCGCAGATGGTCCGGGTTCTCCCGGACGGCCGGCAGCGGCACCTGGTGGGAGCGCCAGGTGCCCTCGACGGGCAGGCCGTCGACCTCGGCCGGACCGGTCCAGCCCTTGGGCGTGCGGAGCACGATGACCGGCCAGCGCGGACGCTCGACGGCGTCCTCCTCGCGGGCGGTGCGCTGGAGCAGGGTGATCCGGTCGAGCGCCTGGTCCATGGCCCGGGCCAGCGCCCGGTGCGTCCGCAGCGGATCGTCCCCGGGCCGCGCGGCGACGTGGATCGGCTCGTGGCCGTAGCCGCGGAGCAGCTCGTCCAGCTCCGGTTCGGGGAGCCGGGCCAGCACCGTCGGGTTGGCGATCTTGTAGCCGTTGAGGTGGAGGATCGGCAGCACGGCGCCGTCGTGGACCGGGTCGAGGAACTTGTTGGCGTGCCAGGAGGCGGCCAGCGGCCCGGTCTCGGCCTCCCCGTCGCCGATGACGCAGACGGCCAGCAGCTCCGGGTTGTCGAGCGCCGCGCCGTAGGCGTGCGCCAGCGAGTAGCCCAGCTCACCGCCCTCGTGGATCGAGCCCGGGGTCTCCGGGGCCACGTGGCTGGGCACCCCGCCGGGGAAGGAGAACTGGCGGAAGAGCCGGGCCATACCCGCCCCGTCCCGGCTCACATCCGGGTAGACCTCGGCGTAACTGCCGTCCAGCCACGACCCGGCGAGCACCGCGGGCCCGCCGTGGCCCGGGCCCCAGACGCAGATCGCGTCCAGGTCGCGGGCCTTGATCACCCGGCCGAGGTGGGTGTGGACCAGGTTCAGGCCGGGCGAGGTGCCCCAGTGGCCGAGCAGCCGCGGCTTGATGTGCTCGGGGCGCAGCGGCTCGGCCAGCAGGGGGTTGGCCAGCAGATAGATCTGCCCGGCCGCGAGGTAGTTCGCGGCGCGCCAGTGGGCGTCCAGGGCGTGCAGTTCGTGCTCGGTGAGGTCGTTCGTCGTCGTCCCCGGTGCGTCGGACATGGGCCTCTCATTCCGCTCGTCCTGACTCGGTCGGTATCCACTCGTCCTGTATGCGTGATGCGTACCCCTTTTGCCGATCGGGTCACGACCGGACCCGGGGCCGTTCGGCCCGGACCCGACCCCGGGCAGCCCAAGAGGGCGGGCGGCCGGCCGGTGGAGGCTGGTCCGCGAGGAGGCGGGGATGAAGCATCGCAAGATCGGCAACGTGATGAGCGACGACGTCGTCCGGGTCGGGCACGGGGCCTCGTCCGAGGAGGCCGGCGCGCTGCTCGAACGGCACCGGATCGGCGGGCTGCCCGTGGTGGACGAGGACGACAAGGTCGTCGGCGTCATCACCGGCACGGATCTGGCCGCCCGGGCCGACGGTGCGGTGTCATCGGGGGATCTCATGTCACGGCCCGCCGTCACCGTGCGCCCGCAGGACACCATCGTCGACGCCGCCCGCACCATGGCGCGCCACCGCGTGGAGCGGCTGCCCGTCGTCGACGAGGAGGACCGGCTGATCGGCATCGTCACCCGCCGTGATCTGCTCCGGGTCTTCCTCCGCCCGGACGACGAGATCCGCGCGGAGGTCATCGACGAGGTGCTGGTGCGCTCGCTGTGGCTCCGCCCGCAGTCCGTCACGGTGACCGTCACCGACGGCGTCGTACGGCTGGAGGGGGAGCTGGACCGGCACAGCGAGGTCCCCATCGCGGTGCGGATGGCCGGGCAGGTGGACGGGGTGGTGGCGGTCGTGGACCGGCTCACCTACCGCGTGGACGACTCGCGCCCGGCGGCCCCCTCGGGCGGTGCGGCCGGAGGCGGTGCGCCATGACCGAACCCGTACGGCCGATCCGGAACGGCGGCCGGGTCGTGGTCGGCCTGGACGGTTCCGACAGCGCCTGGCACGCCCTGGACCGGGCGGTCGGCGAGGCGCGGCGGCGCGGCGCCACGCTGGAGATCGTGCACGCCTGGCCCTGGGCGCGGACCGATCCGCTCACCTTCGACGCGGACGCCGAACCGCAGCGGCCGCCGGTCGAGATCGCCCGGACCGTCCTGCGGCTGGCCATGGCCCGGGCCGCCGAGCAGGACCCGGAGCTGCGCATCGTCCCCACCCTCACCCCGCAGGACGCGGTGCCCGAACTGCTGCGGATCGGCGGACGCGCCTCGCTCATCGTCATCGGCACCCGGGGGCTCGGCGGCTTCACCGGGCTGCTGCTGGGCTCGGTCGGGCTGCGCCTGGCCGCCCACACCCACCGCCCGCTGCTGGTGGTGCGCGGCGACGCACCGGCGCCCGCGTACGGGCCCGAGGGCCACCGCAAGGTGCTGGTCGGGGTGGAGAGCGGCGCGGACGAGGCGGCGGCCCGCTACGGGTTCGAGGACGCGATACGGCGCGGTGCGCGGCTGCGCGTGCTGTACGCCTGGGCCCGCCCCCGCCTCTTCGCGGGTGACCACGCGCTGCCCTCGCGGGAGGCCGTGGCCCTGCGGGCGGAGCGGGAGCAGGAGGTGACGTACCGCGTGGTGGCCCAGCTGCGCGAGGAGTTCGGGCAGGTGCGGGTCCAGGAACACACGGCCCACAGCGCCCCCGCCCAGGCCCTGGTCGAGGCATCGCGCGCGGCGGACGTCCTGGTGCTGGCCGTCCAGCGGCGGACGACCCGCCTGGGCATGCAACTGGGCCCGGTCACCCACGCGGTCCTCCACCACGCCCACTGCCCGGTGGTCCTAGTCCCGGTGGGCTAGTTCCCCCACCCCGCCCCTTCCCGAAACTGGGGGCGAGCCCCCAGCCCCCCGGCTGCTTCGGCCGGGCCGGGGCCCGGCCCAGCGGGCGTCCGGGCCCAACCCTCGACCTGGCCAAGCCTGGCCGGGCCCGGCCAGATCCCGATGCGGCCGGACCGGAGGGGCCGGGCCTGCCCCTCCGCCGCGCGACGGAGCCGCGTATCGGATGCAGCGGGAAGGGGCGGGGCGGAGACCAACCACCGGCCCCAGCTCCGGCCGAGTCCGGGCCCCGGCCCCGACCTGCGCCCCGGCCAGGTTGGCGGCGGGGTCCGGGGGCCTGCCCCCGGTATCGGGAAGGGGCGGGGCGGGGAATCAACCGCCCGAAGGGGCCGGAAGCGCGGCCGGGCGTCGGCGTCGCGGCGGGGTGGTTGGGCCGGATGACCTGGGCGGGGGCCGGTTGGCCCTAGGCGGCGGGTACCCCCGGCGTGGTCGCCTGGAAGCGGCACCGGGGGCATTCGACACGACGCGGAGAAGCGGACCGGTCAAGCGCCACATGCCGAGTACCGCGCACCGCGCAATCCGGGCCCACGAGAAGCGGGCGGCCCCCGGCGCCGCCTGCCCCGTACGCGGCGGCACGCATCGCACGCCCCGCACGAGAGGAAGCGGCCATGAAAGCACTCGTCTTCCAGGGGCCCGGGCTGTTCGCCTGGCAGGACGTGCCCGACCCCGGCATCGAGGACGCCACCGACGCCATCGTCCGCGTCGACACGGTCACCATCTGCGGCACCGATCTGCACATCCTCAAGGGTGAGGTGCCGGACGTCCGGGCCGGGACGGTGCTCGGCCACGAGGCCGTCGGCGAGGTGGTCGAGACCGGCGACGAGGTGCGCGGCGTACGGCCCGGGGACCGGGTGCTGGTGTCGTGCATCTCGGCGTGCGGCCACTGCCGGTTCTGCCGGGAGCGGGCGTACGGGCAGTGCCGTGGCGGCGGGGGCTGGATCCTGGGGCGTTCGGTGCACGGCACGCAGGCCGAGTACGTCCGGGTGCCGTTCGCCGACCTGTCCACGCATCCGCTGCCCGCCGCGGCCGACGCGCAGTACGCGGTGCTGCTGGCGGACGTCTTCCCCACCGCCTACGAGGTGGGCGTGCTCAACGGCCGGGTCGCGCCCGGCGACACGGTGGCGGTGGTCGGCGCGGGCCCGGTCGGGCTGGCCGCGATCGCCACCGCCGAGTACTTCTCCCCCGGCCGGATCATCGCCGTCGACCTCACCCCGTTCCGGCTCGACGCGGCCAAGCAGGTCGGCGCCGACGCGGTGGCGGACGCCGCCGAGGAGCCCGAGCGGCTGATCGACGATCTCACCGAGGGGCTGGGCGCGGATGTGGTGATCGAGGCCGTGGGGACGCCGCGGAGCTTCGAGGTCTGCACCCGCATGGTGCGACCGGGCGGACGGATCGCCAACGTCGGCGTGCACGCCCGGCCCGCGACGCTGCACCTCGAAGAGCTGTGGAAGAAGAACATCACGATCACCACCGGGCTGGTCGACACGTACTCCACGCCCACGCTGCTGTCCATGCTGGCCGCCGGACGGCTGCCCGCGTCCTCGCTGATCACCCACCTGTTCGAACTCGACCAGATGGAGGAGGCGTACGACGTGTTCGCCCGGTCCGCCGACACCGGCGCGCTCAAGGTCGCGATCGGCGGGCACCACCCGCCCCTGGTCACCCGAGGGAAGTGAACGGCGATGTCCGAGACATCCAGGACGGCTCACGCGGGCTCCCGGCCCACCGGCGGCGGAGGCGACCTCGGTCGGCGGGTGGCGCTGCGGCGCGAAGAGCTCGGCCTCTCCCGGGCGGACCTGGCCGCGCGGGCGGGCACCTCGCCGGGCTATGTGCGCTACATCGAGGAGTACCCCGCCGATCCGGGCGCCGGGGTCCTGCTGCGGCTGGCCTCGGCGCTGGAGACCAGCACGGCCGAACTGCGCGGCGGCACCGCCATGTCGCCGCCCGGCCTCGGACGGGCCGCGCGCCGCGCCGATCTGCTGGAGCTGAGCCCGTGGGAGTGCCGGGAGCGGCTCGCCACGCACGGCGTGGGCCGGGTCTCGGTCTCCACCGCGCCGGGCCCGGCCATCGTGCCCGTCAACTACAGCGTCGTGGACGACACCGTGGTGTTCCGGACCGCACCCGACGCCACACCGGCGGCCGCGGCGGGCGCCGAGGTGGCCTTCGAGGTGGACCACATCGACGAGGCGCTCAGCGAGGGCTGGAGCGTGCTCGTCGTGGGCCGCGCCCGTCGGGTCACCGACCCGGCGGCGGTACGGCGGCTGGACGACGCGGCGTACACCCCGCCGTGGCCGGGCGGCGGCCGCGACCTGTGGCTGCGCATCGAGCCCGAACGCATCACCGGCCGTCGGATCCGGGCGCGCGGCGAGCCGGGCTGACAGGACGCCGACAGGAGGATTCCGTGTCCCGGACCGCGCGCATCGTGAGCGATGTGATGACCCATACCGTCGTCGCCGTCGGCCGCGAGGCGCCGTTCAAGGAGATCGTCAGGACGCTGGAGCAGTGGAAGGTGAGCGCCCTGCCGGTGCTGGCGGGCGAGGGCCGGGTCATCGGTGTGGTGTCGGAGGCGGATCTGCTGCCCAAGGAGGAGTTCCGGAACAGCGATCCGGCGCGGCTGGCCCAGCTGCGCGACCTCCCCGGCATCGCCAAGGCGGGCGCGGTGAGCGCCGATGAGCTGATGACGAGCCCGGCCATCACGGTGCACGCGAACGCGACGCTCGCCGAGGCGGCCCGGATCATGACCCACAAGCGGGTCAAGCGGCTTCCGGTGGTCGACGACGAGGGGCGGTTGGAGGGCATCGTCAGCCGCGCGGATCTGCTGAAGGTGTTCCTGCGGCCGGACGAGGAGATCGAGGAGGAGGCGCGCCGCGAGGTGGTGGCCCATCTCTTCCCGGCCCCGGGGCAGTCGGTCGAGGTGCACGTGAGCGAGGGCGTCGTCACCCTCACCGGACATGTCCGGGACGCCGTGCTGATCCCGGCCGCGGCCCGGCTGATCCGTGCGATCGAGGGCGTCGTGGACTTCGACAACCAGCTGACCACCGCCCATCTGACGGGGCCACCGGCCTGAGATCACCAGCTGTCGCGGGGCGGCTCAGGTGTGGCGGCGCGTCCAGCGGGGGCCGACCTCGGCCCACGCCCGCTCCCACTCACGTTCCCGGCCGCGGTCCAGACGCCACCGCACCACCCCACGGCCCGCCAGCGACACCAGGCACACCCCCGCCGACGCCGACGCACCGGCCAGCGTGGCCCGGGTCGCCGCCTGCCGCTCGGTGGGCGGGTCGGAGACGAGACGGCCGCGCTCATCGGTCCAGACCGTGGTGGCCGTACCGGCGCGCTTGCCCTCGTCGACCCGCGCCATACCGGTGTGCACGACGCCGTCGGGCGCGGTCCACCGCACCTCGGCGCGCACCCGGGCGGTGTCCGTACCGTCGGCGGCGGGCAGCGCGGCGGGGGCGTTCTCCAGCAGCACGGCGGGCACCCGGTGCCGGTCCGCGCGCTCCTGCCGCAGGCCCTCCGCCACGGCGTCGCCGGTCGCGACTCCCGCCGCGGGGCCGCCGACCACCATCACCAGGCCGGTCACCAGGACCACCCAGGCTTCCACCACGTCCGAGCGGCGTTTGAGGGGATTGCGCCGCCATCGCCACAACCACCGCCCCCGCACTTTCGTGCCCATGATTCAGACCGTGACACGCGCGCGGTGGGGATACGAGGGCCGTGCAGCCCTCTCCGTCGTGGGCCTTTCGGTCCCGTCGCGGCCGTGCGGGGGCCCGTTCGGCCCTGGTGTGCACGGGGTGGATGCGCCACGCTCGTCTACCGGGGGCCGGGTGGACGGACGAGCGGGACCGACGAGCGGACGAGCGGTGCGAGGGCGCCATGACCGAGACCTGGGCCGGGACACGGGTGACACCCCCTGCGCCCATCAGGGTGTTCCTGCTCGACGACCACGAGGTGGTACGGCGCGGGCTGCACGATCTGCTGGACGCCGAGCCGGACATCGAGGTCGTCGGTGACGCGGGAACGGTGGACCACGCGCTCGCCCGGGGCCCGGCGCTGCGGCCCGACGTGGCCATCCTGGACGTCCGGCTGCCGGACGGGGACGGCATCACGGTCTGCCGCGAACTGCGCTCCCGGATGCCGGGACTGGCCTGTCTGATGCTCACCTCGTTCGACGACGACGATGCGCTGCTGGACGCGATCATGGCCGGGGCCGCGGGCTATGTGCTCAAGCAGATCAAGGGGTCGGACCTGGTGTCCGCCGTACGGACCGTCGCGTCCGGCCAGTCGATGCTGGACCCGGCCACCACCGCCCGGCTGATGAGGACCCTGCGCGGCGACGACACCCCGCAGGAGCCCCGGGACGAGGCGCTGGCCGGGCTGTCGCCGCGCGAGCGGGAGATCCTGGCGCTGATCGGCGAGGGGCTGACCAACCGGCAGATCGGCAAGCGGCTCTTCCTGTCCGAGAAGACGGTCAAGAACCACATCTCGCGGCTGCTGGCCAAGCTGGGCGTGGAACGCCGTATCCAGGCCGCCGTCCTGGCCAGCCACACGTCCCCGGCGCAGGACCCCGACGCCCGTCCGGCCCCGCCCCGCTGACCCCGTCCCCCTCCGAACCCGACCTGCCCCTGTGCCCCCTCCGACCATTCGACCATTCGACCGTGACCGTGACCGGCCCGCCCGGCGAGGAGAAGATCATGGAGCCCGCAGTACTGGACGCGGCGACGCTGGAGAAGCTGATCTCCGCCGCGGTCGCCGCTCCGTCGATGCTCCACGCCCAGCCATGGCGGTACCGGCTCAACCCGGACACCGTCACCCTGGAGGTCCGGGCCGCCCCGGACCGCGGTCTGCGGCACGCCGACCCCATGGGGCGGGCGCTGTGCGTCTCCGCCGGAGCCGCCGTGTGCAATCTGCGCGTGGCCGTGGCCCACTTCGGCTGGGAGCCGGTGGTACGGCTGCTGCCGCACCGCTCCCAGCCGGACCTGCTGGCCACCGTGGGGCTGGCCGTGTCCCCGCGCGGCGGCACCGCCCCGCACCCCGACGGCCTGTACGACATGATCTGGCGGCGGCCCGGCAGCCGGTTCCCGTTCCCTGGGCGGCGGCTGCCGCCGACGGAGCTGGGTGTGTTCGCCGAGGCCGCACGCGGGGACGGGGCGACGCTGTATTCGGCGGGCCCCGAGGAGACCGCGCGACTGCTGCACCTGACCGCGGAGGCCGAGCGGCGCACCGCCGAGGACCGCCGCGAGCACGCGCCGGGCGGCGGCCGGGTGCGCGGGAGCGGCCGACAGACGATCGCCGTGCTCACCACCGCCCATGACCGGCGTGCCGACTGGCTGCGGGCCGGTCAGGCGCTGGAACACGTCCTGCTGCTGGCGACGGCGCACGGCATCCGGGCCTCGCTGCTGCACCAGGCGCTGGAGTGGTCCGATCTGCGCTGGGCGCTGAGCGATGGGCGGCGCGCGCCCGGCCATGTGCAGATGCTGATCCGGCTGGGCCCGGGCGTCAGCGGTCCGGGCATCGGCGGTCCGGGCGTCAGCGGTCCGGAAGCGGTACGGACCACACCAGCCGGGTGCCACCGTCCGCGGGCGCGGTGAGGTCCAGCCGCCCGGCCAGCTTCTCGGCGCGCTCCGCGAGGTTGCGCAAGCCGCTGCGGCGGCCGCCGTCCGGAATGCCGACGCCGTCGTCCGTCACGGTCAGGGTCAGCCGTCCGCCGTTCACGATCAGCGTGACCTCGGCCGCGTGCGCCCGGGCGTGCCGGGCCACGTTGGACAGGGCCTCGGCGAGCACCGCGACCATGTCGTCCGCGACCGGCCGCGGCACATCGGTGTCGACCAGTCCCTCGGTGCGCAGCGCGGGGGTGAAGCCGAGCGCGGGCACCGCCTCCTCGATCGTCTTGGCGGTACGGACCCGCAGTCCCTGCACCGCGGGGCCCGCCTCGTGGGAGCGCAGCCCGAAGATCGTGGAGCGGATGATCTTGATGGTGTCGTCGAGGTCGTCCACCACCCGCAGCAGCCGTTCGGAGCCCTCCGGGTGCTGGACGAAGCGCAGGGTGCTCTGGAGCGTCATCCCGGCCGCGAACAGCCGCTGAATGGCCAGGTCGTGCAGATCGCGGGCGATCCGGTCGCGGTCCTCCAGCAGGGCGACCTGTTCGGCGTCGCGCCGCCGCTCGGCCAGCTTCATGGCGATCGCCGCCTGGCCCGCGAAGCCGAGCAGGGTGTCGGTCTCGATCTGGGTGAAGGCGGGGCTGCGTTCCGTACGGGCGAGGGAGAGGACGCCGCCGACCCCGTCGCTGGTGCGCATCGGGACCGCGACGGCCGGGCCGAGGCCGTCCCAGCGCTGGGGCCCGACCGTGATCCGCGGGTCGTTCGCCACATCGGTGCTGGTGACCGGCTCGGACGCGGTGAAGGCGGCACCGGCGAACGTGCCCTCGCGGGGCAGCACCAGACCGCGGTGCGCCTCGGCGTCGGTGCCGGAGGCCAGCGCGACCTGGAGGGAGTCGGAGCCGGTGACGGGCAGCATCAGCACGCCCAGGTCGGCGGCGAGGATCCGGCGGGCGTGGTCGACGATCAGCTCCAGCACCCCGGTCTCGTCCACGCCGGACAGCAGGTTGTTGGTGACCTCGGCGTTCGCCTCCAGCCAGTGCTGGCGGTGCCGGGCCTCCTCGTACAGGCGGGCGTTCTCGATGGCGACCCCGGCGGCCACGGCGAGGGTGGACAGCACCGTCTCGTCCTCGCCGTCGAACTCCTTCCCGCCGCGCTTCTCGGTGAGGTAGAGGTTCCCGAACACCTCGTCCCGCACCCGAATGGGCACGCCCAGGAAGGAGTGCATCGGCGGATGGCCGGGCGGGAAGCCGTAAGAGGCGGGGTGCTCGGACAGCTCGGCCAGCCGCAGCGGCTCGGGGTGGCGGATCAGCTCGCCCAGGATGCCGTGACCGGCGGGCAGCGAGCCGATCGCCGCGCGCTGCTCCGGGCCGACCCCCACCGGCAGGAACTCGGCCAGCCGCTGATCGTCGCCGATCACGCCCAGCGCCCCGTACTCGGCGTCCACCAGCACCACCGCGGCCTCGACGATCCGCCGCAGCACCTGGCGCAGATCGAGCTCGCGGCCGACCGAGAGGACCGCTTCCAGCAGGCTGTGCAGCCGGTCCTGGGTGCCGCGCACCGCGTCGATGCGCACCTGGAGCTCCTCCAGCAGCTCGTCCAGGCGCAGCCGGGGCAGGTACTCGGAACTCCTCACGTTCTCCATGCCCACCACCGTGTTTCCCGCTAGCGTGTCCCGGCCGCCCCGTCGAGCAGTTCGCCGAGCCGGTCGAGGAAGACCTGCTGCTTCGCGATGATCTTCGTACGGGCCCGGCCGAGGTCCAGCCAGGCGACCCGGTCGACCTCGGGGAACTCCCGCGTCCGCCCGGACCCGCGCGGCCATTCCATGGCGAACGTGCCGGGTGTGATCCGCTCCGGGTCGAGGTCGCCCGCCAGGGCCCAGACGGTGACCAGCTTGCCGCCGGTCTGCCGTACGGTGCCCAGCGGACGGAGGTCGCCCGCGGGCGGCGGCAGCCCCAGCTCCTCCTGGAACTCGCGCCGCGCGGCGGCCTCGGGAAGCTCGTCCTCCTCGTACTCCCCCTTGGGCACGGACCACGCGTGCTCGTCCTTGGCGGCCCAGAACGGCCCGCCCATGTGGCCGAGCAGAACCTCGGTGGCCGGGCCCGTCCCGCGGTACAGCAGGATCCCGGCGCTGCGCTTTCCCGTCACAGTGCCAGTGTGCGCCGGAACGCGCGCACTGCCGCGTTCAGCCGCCGCGATCAGCCCTTCAGGGCGTAGCCGAGGTAGGTGACGCGGGGCCGGGCGTCCGGGGCCAGTACGAAATCGGCCAGCGGCGGGATCTGCTCGTCGGTGATCCGGCCGCGGCGGCGGGCGACGGTGGCCCGGATGAGGCCGCGCGGATCCCGGGGCCGGAAGTCGCAGATGTCCTCCTCGCGCAGGCCGTGCCGGTCGAGGGCGGCAGCTAGTTCGGCGGGGGTGCGCAGCCGGGCCGCCGTGTAGCGGCCGGTGGGCATGATCCGGGTGAGCGGGAGGCGCTGGAAGGCGCCGAGGTAGACGAGCCGGGACAGCGGGGTGCGGTTGACGGTGTCGTAGACGAGGACGCCGCCGGGGCGCAGCAGCCGGGCTGCCTCCGCCAGCACCCGGTCGGGATCGGGGGTGATCTCGAAGGTGTCCGCGTAATAGGCGAGGTCGAACGCGGCGTCCGCGAGGCCCGGCTCCTCGGCGGGCGCGGTCCGGTAGGCGACGGCGGGGTGATCGTGCGGGTGCGCCGCGCGGGCGATGCGGGTGGCGGCGGCGGACGGGTCGACGGCGGTGACGTCGAAGCCGAGCCCGGCCAGCCCGCGCGCCAGCAGCCCGCGGCCGCTGCCCATGACCAGGGCGGGGCGGCCGTCCGGGGCGCGGCCGAGGGCCGCGAGGGTGCCGCGGACGTACGCCATGCGGCACTCCTGGAAGGCGACGGCCCTGATCTGGCGGCCGTCGACGGTGTCGGGCTCGTCTGCGTCCAGCTCGATGCGCGGGGCGGCGGCCATGCTCTTCTCCCTCGTCCAACCGATGGGTTCCCTGAGGGAACCTAGCACTCTGGGTTCCCCGAGGGAACTCAGGTAGGCTCGGGGCATGACCCGTACTCCGCTCGCCGATGTGGCCTGTTCGATCGCCCGCGCCACCGATCTGTTCGGCGACGCGTGGACCGCGCTGATCATGCGGGACGTGCTGACCGGGGTCGGCCGGTTCGACGACCTCGCCCATGACCTCGGCATCTCGCGCAAGGTGCTGGCGGCCCGGCTGGCCCGGCTGGTCGAGGAGGGCGTCCTGAGCAAGGAGCGCTACCAGGAACGGCCGCCGCGCGAGCACTACCGGGCGACCGAGAAGGGCGAGGAGCTGTACCCGGTGCTGCTGGCGCTGATGCGCTGGGGCGACCGCTGGTGCGCCGGCACGGATGGGGCACCGGCCCGCGTCCACCACCTGACCTGCGGCCGGGACACCGCCCCCGTCACCGCGTGCGCGCACTGCGGCGATCCGCTGACCGTGCACAACACCACCCAGCTGCCGGGCCCCGGCGGGCGCACCGGCCCCGGCACCCGGGTCCTGGGCCCGCTGCTCGCCTCCCGCGAACCGGAGTGAGGATTCGCCGGGGCGACCCCGGGCACTCGGCGCGGGACGCCGGGCACACCCGATCCGAGGAGCGCCGATCATGCGCTACGAAGAACTGACAGGCCAGGTCCAGGCCCGGGCGCAGCTGCCCGACCGGCAGGCCGCCGAGCGGACCGTGCGCGCGACGCTCGAAACGCTCGCCGAGCGCATTCCGGGCGGGCTGGCCGATCATCTGTCGGCGCAGCTGCCCGCGGAGGCCGCCGAGCCGATACGCCGGGTCACCGCATCCCACGAGGGCTCTCCGGAGCAGCGGGCGCACCACCGTGACCACGGTGAGCGGTTCGGCCTCACCGGCTTCGCGGGCCGGATCGCCTGGCGCGCCGGGAGTACCGAGGAGGAGGCGATCCGGGAGGCGAGCGCCTTCTTCGAGGTGCTGGACTCGGCCGTGGACCCGGAGCTGATGGAGAAGGTGTACGGCGCCCTGCCGAACGACATCCGCGAGCTGCTGCCCGAGGCCCGGGCCGTGCAGTCCGACGCCGCGGGGGCCGGAGGCACAGGGGCCGGAGAGGCGGAGGGCCGCGGCGGCGCGGGCGGCTGAGCGGGGCGGCTGAGCGCGGGGCGACGCACCGGCGGCCGCGGAGGCCAGGGCCTCCGCGGCCGCCGGTGGTTCGCCTCCGGCCGGGAGCTGGCCGGGGCTGCCGCTCCGCCGTGCACAAACGGGGACAGACACCGCGGAGCGGCAGCGAACCGAGTCTCGGGAGGACCCGGATGAGCCGCGGAGGCGTGGGATTCCCCGGCGGCTCACGGGCGGGTACGGAGCGCGCCCGCATCGGGTTCACCGTTTGTCCGATCGTGAGCATCGAACTGCCCGTTCCGGGGGCCGCCGCCCGCCCGATGGATTGCCCCCGACCGGCCTCCTTGTCAGGCTGTCCCCATGCCCACCACCTCCCTGTCCGAGCTGGTCGAAGAGCTGCTCGACGGCTGCCGTCCGCTCCCCATCGTCTCCGCCGGTCTCCCCGTCCTACGGGAAGCGGCCCTCCCCTACGACGGTCAGCTGCCCGGCGGGCAGTTGGACCGGCTGCTGCGGGCGATGCGCGAGACGATGCACGACGCTCCCGGGGTGGGGCTGGCCGCTCCGCAGATCGGCGTGCCGCTGCGGCTCGCGGTGATCGAGGACCCGGCCGAGGTGGCGACCGAGGTGCGCGAGGCGCGCGGCCGGGTGCCGCAGCCGTACCGGGTGCTGGTGAATCCGTCGTACGAACCGGTCGGCGACGCCCGGGCGGCGTTCTTCGAGGGGTGCCTGAGCGTCCCCGGCTGGCAGGCCGTGGTCAGCAGGCCCGAGCGGATCCGGCTGCGCGGGCAGGACGAGACGGGGCGGGAGCTGGACGAGGAGTTCACCGGATGGCCCGCCCGGATCGTCCAGCACGAGACGGACCATCTGGACGGGGTGCTCTATCTGGATCTGGCCGAAACCCGCTCCCTCTCGTCCGCGCAGGCCGTCGCCGACCACTGGTCGCAGCCCACCCCGGCCGCCGCGGCCCGGGCGCTCGGCTTCCCGCTCCCCGGGGATCGCGGGGTTCAGGGACCGCACGGCGCTCTATAACACCTCGCCGTTCGACCTGCGGCATGTTTTCGTCATCGGCTGGCAGTCGTCGAATCACCACGCGGACACTGTGCCGTTCGGAGCCGGAGCAAGAGTGGTGTCGTCACCGCTCCTGACGGTCCCCTGAACGGAGAACAGGAATGTCCGTGCTCACGACGTCCCCGGCTGCGGCCTCCACGAGCTCGTACGTCACCTCCATCGCCCATACCGAGGAGCAGATCCACGCCGCGCAGCGACTGCGCTACCAGGTGTTCGGCGAAGAACGGGGCGGGGTGCTCACCTCACCCTTCCCGGGCCGTGACGTGGACGAGTTCGACGACGTCATGGACCACCTGATCGTCACGGACACCGCGACGGACACCGTGGTCGGCACCTACCGGCTACTGCCCCCGGGGCGCAGCGAGCGTCTCTACTCCGACACCGAGTTCGATCTGCGGGGGCTCCCCGAGGACGTGCGCTCCTCGATGGTCGAGGCGGGCCGGGCCTGTGTACACCCCGATCACCGCTCGGGCGCGGTCATCAACCTGATGTGGGCCGGTCTCGCCCGCTACGTCCTGCTGTCCGGCCACCGCTACCTCGCGGGCTGCGCCTCGGTCCCGCTCGGCGACGGCGAACAGGCCGCGTCGAACGCCTGGCTGCTGGGCACCACCAAGCACGCCGCCCCGCCCGAGCTGCGGGTCCACCCGCTCGACCCGTGGGTTCCGACGCAGACGCTGGACGCCCGGCCCAGCTACGCCGAACTGCCGCCGCTGCTCCGCGGCTATCTGCGGGTCGGCGCCTGGATGTGCGGCTCCCCGCAGCACGACCGGAGCTTCAACGACGCCGACTTCTTCGTCCTGCTGGACACGGAGCGGATGAACGACCGCTACCGCCGCTACTTCCTCGGCGAGTCCCGGTGACCGTGCCGGTGAGCGTCGACGCGAACCTTCCGGCGCATGCGTGGGCGGCCTGGTCGCCGTGCTCCCCCAGCTGCGTGTCACACGCCGCGGACCGGCTGCCCGCCACCCGGATCGCCCGCCGTTACGCGGCGTTCAGCCGGGCGATCATGAGCGCGCTGCTCCGCGGCGACCGCATCGGCGGCCCGGAAGCGCTGCGCTCGACCGCCGCGGCGATGCTGGACGCGCTGGACATCCGGCTCGAGGTGGCGGGCGACCGCACGCTCAGCGCCCCGGGCCGCACCGGCACCCTGGTGGTGGCGAACCACATCTCCTGGCTCGACATCATCGCGCTGCTCGCCGTCGAGCCGGTGGTCATGCTGGCCAAGCGGGAGGTGGGCACCTGGCCGGTGGTCGGCCCGCTGGCGAAGCGGGCGGGCACGATGTTCATCGACCGCGGCTCCCTGCGCCAACTGCCCGGCCGCGTCCGGGAGATGGCCGATCGGCTGCGCTCCGGCCAGTCGGTGATGGTCTTCCCGCAGGGCGTCACCTGGTGCGCAGGAACGGGCGGCAGCTTCCGGCGGGCCACCTTCCAGGCGGCGCTCGACGCGGGCGCCCCGGTGCGGCCGGTCTCGCTGGACTACGTCCAGCACGGCGCACCGACCACGGTGGCCGCCTTCGTCGGCGAGGACGACTTCGGCACCTCGCTGCGCCGGGTGGCCAGCGCCACCGGGCTCACGGTGCGGGTGCACACGCACCCGCCGCTGCTGCCCGCGCGCGGGACCGACGACCGGCGCACCCTGGCCGCCCGTGCGCAGGCGACGGTGTGCGGTGCGCAGCTGTCGGCTCATGACTGACAGATGACGGATCGCGGCTGACGGCTGACGGCCGACAGATGACGACTATCAAGTGGCATGCGACAAGGAGCAGATGACAGCTGTCAGATGACGTACGGTGTCAGCCACACTGCGGACACCGTACGTCCCGTTCCCTAGTTCTGTCCCCCGCCGTCGCCGCCGGTGTGCGGGATCCGCCCGGCCGGGATCACGCCGAGGCGTCCGCTCTGGAAGTCCTCGACCGCCTGGGCGATCTCGGCCTTGGTGTTCATCACGAACGGGCCGTAGTGCGCGACGGGCTCGCGGATCGGCCGGCCGCCGAGGATCAGCACGTCGAGGTTGGGGGTGCGGCTGTCCGGGCGCTCGGTGGCGGCGACGCTCAGGGAGCCGCCCTGACCGAAGACGGCCAGCTCGTGCGCGTCCAGCGGGCGCTGTTCCGCGCCGACCGTGCCGCGTCCGGACAGGGAGTAGACGAGCGCGTTGAAGTCGGGGCGCCAGGGCAGGTCGAGCCGGGCGCCCGGGCCGAGGGTGGCGTGGATCATGGTGATCGGGGTGAAGGTGCCGCCCGGCCCCCGGCGCCCGGCCACCTCTCCGGCGATGACGCGCACCAGCGCCCCGCCGTCCGGCGAGGAGAGCAGCGCGGCCTGCGGGCCCTCGATGGACTGGTACTGCGGCGGGTTCCACTTGTTGGCGCGGGGCAGGTTCACCCACAGCTGGATGCCGTGGAAGAGACCGCCGGAGACCACCAGGTGCTCCGGGGGCGTCTCGATGTGCAGGATGCCGCCACCGGCGGTCATCCACTGGGTGGCGCCGTCGGCGATCAGCCCTCCGCCGCCGTTGGAGTCCTGGTGCTCCATCTGGCCGTCGATGATGTAGGTGACGGTCTCGAAGCCGCGGTGCGGGTGCCAGGGGGTGCCCTTGGGCTCGCCCGGGGCGTACTCCACCTCGCCCATCTGATCCATGTGGATGAACGGGTCGAGATCGCGCAGCGAGGCCCCGGCGAAGGCCCGGTGGACCGGGAAGCCCTCGCCCTCGAAGCCGCGCGGGGCGCCGGTCACCGAGCGGACCGGGCGCGGCGGGGCGGTCTGCGGGTCGGGCGCGGGGATGTGGGGCAGTTGCACGGTGCTCTCGACGGTCACGGCGGGCATGACGCTCTCCTCCCTGCGGGTGTTCAGCGGTCGGTCGGCCACCGACGTCTGGTTGAACGCTAAACCATCTCGCCGTATTCCCGCACACCACGCCGCATCACGCCATGCCGCCGCGTCCCCGGTAACGCGTCAGGCCGCGCTCTTCACGGACTGCGACCGGATCAGCCCGTCCGCCATCGGCTCGCCGCCCTTGCGGGTCTTCCCGGCGCGCAGGTAGTAGATCACCCCGGCCACGGCCAGACCGAAGACCCAGGAGAACGGGGCGACGTCCTTGAACGCCTTCGCCAGGGCGAGGACCGCGGCGACGGCCGCCGCGGGGACGAAGGCGATGATCGCCTCCGGGTTGAAGCCCTTGCGGTAGTGGTACTCCCCCGCCGTGTCGGCGGAGAAGAGCGCATCGATGTCGATGTGCCCGCGCCGTACGAAGTAGTAGTCGACGAGCAGGATCGCGACCAGCGGGCCGAGGAAGGCGCCGAGGGCGCCCAGGAAGTACTGGATGACGACGGGGTTGGAGTAGAGCTTCCACGGCATGACGACGACCGCGAGGACCGCCGTGAGCATGCCGCCGCGCTTGAAGTTCAGGTATTTGGGGGCGAGGTTGGCGAAGTCGTACGCGGGGGAAACGAAGTTGGCGACGACGTTGATGCCCACGGTGGCGATGACGAAGGAGATCGCGCCGACGATCGTGACCACCGGATTGTCGATCTTCGCGATGACCTGCACCGGGTCGGAGATCGCCTGACCGAACACGGAGATGGTGCCCGCCGTCATCAGCACCGAGACGAGGGCGAAGGCGGTGAAGTTCACCGGCAGCCCCAGCAGATTGCCGCGCCGGTAGGAGCGGTGATCGGGGGTGAAGCGGGCGAAGTCGGCGTAGTTCAGCACCAGGGTGAGGAAGGTGGCCACCGTCAGGCTGACCGCGATCAGGCTCTGATGCAGCTGCTCGCCTCCACTGAGGCCGGTGAGGCTCGCGGTGAGCGAGATGTCGCCGTCCGCCTTGACCAACAGCCAGAGGGCGAGCGCGAGCATGACCAGCCAGACGACCGGGCCGGTCGCGAAGTCCTGCACCTTGCGGATGAACTCCATGCCGCGCGTGAGCAGCACCGCCTGAAGCGCCCACATCAGGAGGAAGGCGATCCAGCCGAGGGTGGAGAGACCGAGGAAGGAGTTGTGGTCGTACGCGGCGAGCCCGGGGGCGACCTGGATGCCCAGCAGCACGACGGCCTCGGAGGCCAGCCAGGTCTGGATGCCGTACCAGGCGACGGCCATCACCGCGCGGATCAGCGCCGGGATGTTGGCCCCGTACACGCCCCAGCTCGCGCGGGCCAGGACCGGGAAGGGGACGCCGGTGCGGTGGCCCGCGTGGCCCATGCGGTTCATGAACCAGTGGACGATGGTGATGCCGGCCAGCAGGGAGAGGAAGACCTGCCAGGTGGGCAGGCCGAGCACGAAGAGGCTGGCGGCGAAAGCATAGTTGCTGATCGCGTGGGTATCGGACATCCACAGCGCGAAGATGCTGTACGTGCCCCACTTGCGCTCTGCCGCAGGGGCGAGGTCTTCGTTGTAGAGGCGGGGATCGGGCCGGGCGGGCCCTGGCGTCGGTGAGGTCATCGGGCGCTCCGGGGGGGACGAGCGGGAGTTCTTCGTCGGGCGGTTCACCGAGGGTGGTGTGCCGCGATGTCGGGGACGTTGCCGATCCGGGTCGGGAGGATCACCTCGGCACCGTCCGCCTCATATGCTCCGGAAAGACGGAAATTACTTTCCGTAATCCGGAAGTCATTTTTCGATGGCCAGAACATACCTGCTGGACGTCAGGTGTCAATGGGTACGGCGCACTGAACAACCCGTTCCGCTCGTCCGTACCCCTGGGCGTGAGGTACGCAGCGGTGTGCGCACGCCCCGGCCGAACCAGAACGAGAGGGAGCCTGATGGAAGCTTCACCCCACCCGGTCAGAACGCGGCGCCGCCCCGGTCGGCGCATCGCTCCGGTGCTGGCGGTGGCGAGCGTGCTGCTGGCCGCAGGCTGCGGCGACGGCGGCGGAGCGACGGACGCCAGGACGGGCGGCAAGGGGGGCAAAAGTGCGACGGCGGGGCCGGGCGGCGAGGCGAGCGCCGCGCCCAAACCCGCGCGGGTGGAACAGCTGGCGAAGTCCGCGGGCTGCAAGCCGGACTTCACCACCCAGGTGGACGACTACCGGCAGGCGGTCTGCCGCAACTCCAAGGGGAAATTCCTCTTCCTCGACTTCATCAGCATGAAGGCGCAGCGCGACTGGCTGGAGACCGCGCAGATGTACGGCGGCGTCTATCTGGTCGGCAACCGCTGGGCACTGTCGTCGTCGCCGACGAAGAACATGAAGACGTTCCGGAGCGAGTTCGGCGGCACCATCGAGGAGAACGGCGCGTTCGGCTCCTCACCGGGCGCAGCGTCTTCACCGGTGGCGTCCTCACCGGGTGCGGGCTGATCCGTCGCCCGCACCCGGCCCGCGGAGGTCACACGGCGGCGAGGGCCCGGAGCGTCGCCGCCTCCCGCGGCAGCAGCCGCTCGTCGTCCCCGGGGACGAACTCCAGCAGAACGTCCAGGGGGGCGGCGTCCTCGGTGCTCAGCCGCTCGAACGCGCGGCGCCACAGCGGGGCGCGCGCGGTCAGCGGCAGCCGGGTGGTGCCGGGCCACCAGGAGAAGGCGTGGACGGCGGCGACCCGGCCACCGAGCACATCGAGCCCGGTCAGCGCCTCCGCGTCGGGCAGGTCGACCGGCGGCTGCCAGTAGGTGCGCACCTCCGCGCGGTCCACCTCGTCGAGCAGGCGGAGGGTGTGCGCGGCGCCGTCGGTGAGCGTGTTGCGGTGGAACTCGTACGCGAGCTCCACGCCCGCGTCCGCCGCGAGCACCGCGGCACGCCGGGTGTCCTCGACCACCGCCCGGCGCCGTTCGGGCGGTGTCGCGTCGGTGCCCGTGACGCCCGCCCAGATCCGCACCCGGGGCGCCCCGAGGGCCACGGCCGAGCGCAGCACGGCGTCGAACTCCCCCGGGTCGGTGTGCCCGGCGCGGTAGTACGAGCCGTACGAGGCGACGGCGAGCCCCGCGTCCAGGGTGGCCGCGCGCACCGCCCGGGCGGCGGCCGTATCGCCCGGGGGCACATGGACGTCGCCACCCCATTCGACGCACTCCAGGCCCGCACCGGCCACGGCGGAGATCACCGCGGGCGGGTCGAGGTGGCGAAGGGTGACCGAGCAGATGCCCAGCCGGCTCACGTGGTCTCCTCCCTCACGGTGGGGACGGTGTCCGCGCCCCCGTCGCCGAAGTCCACGACGGTACGCATCCCGTCGGGCCAGCGCACGGTGACGGTGTGCCCGCTGACGTCGACCGCGGCGAGCCTGGTGAGCGGGGCCGGCCCGGGGTCGCCGGTGAGCGAGGCGAGCGCGGCGAAGAGGGTGCCGGACGGGTCGTCGCCCACGGTGCCGGTCAGTTCGGGGACCAGGGCCCAGGTTCCGTACGCGGTGCCCCGGGGCGCCCGTACCGTACGGGAGGTGTCCCAGCCGTGCAGCCCGAGGAGCTGGCCGGTGACCTCCGCCCCGGCGAGGGACACTTCGGGTGCCCCGTCGGTGGCGTCGGTCTCGGTGGCCGCGCCCGGGGGCAGCGCGATGGCCCAGCCGGTGTGGTGGACCGTGGTCCCGGCGGGGATGTTCACGGTGCGGTGGACCCGCAGTTCGAGCCTGCCGCGCACCAGGGTCAGGCTGTCCAGGCGCGCCGCGGGCAGGACGGGGCCGCCGGGCGGGAAGAGCGGGGTGTGGGAGGAGGCCAGCCAGCCGGGGCCCGCGGCGAGCGGCTCGATGCGCAGCCGGTCGCTGCGTACGCCGCGCATCTGGAGGGCGATGTGATTGTCGGGGATGTTGTCGGCGCTGGTGGGGCCGGTGCGGGTGGAGTAGGCGAGCCGCCCGTAGAGGGGTTCGGCGGGTGGCCGCTCCGCCTCCCAGGGGCGCACCTTGCAGCTGCCGTGGTTGTGCAGCCGCACCAGACCGTCGCTCGCGGTGGTCTGGACGAGCAGCCCGGGGGCGGGCAGCGCGAGCGCCCGGTCGGGCCCTTCGGCGGGGGCGGCCTCCTCGGGGGCGGTCCACACGGGGTGGTCGGCCGGGAGCAGCAGGCCGAGGAAGCCCTTCGACGCCCAGTACGGCGACGCGGGTCCGGAGTAGCGTTGCACGGTCGGGGCGTGCGGCCCGTACCAGCCGAGGCCGAGGATGCCGTCCGGGCTGAGGGCGCCGCGGTCGAGGAAGTGGCGGAGCGCGCCGCTGAGCAGGCGGCGGGTGGTGCCGGGTGCGAGCGGGGTGTGGCCGGTGAGCGCGCCGAGCGCCACGGCGGCTCCGGCAGCGAAGCGGTAGGTGAGGGAGCGCCCGTGGTGGATGGGCGCGCCGTTGGCGTCGAAGAGCAGCGCGAAGCCGTCGAGGAACTCCTCGAGGCGGGGGCCGAGGCGGTCCAGGAGGGCGCGGTCCTCGGCGAGATGGGCGTGCAGCAGCGGATACATGTGCAGCGCCCAGCCGTTGTAGTGGTCGAAGGCGCGCCCGTCGCCGTCGGAGTACCACCCCTGCCCCTGGTACCAGCCGTCCAGCAGGCCGAGCGGGCGGTCGATGGCGCGGGCGGTTTCGGCGTCGCCGCGTCCGACGGATTCCAGGAAGCCTGCGACGGTGAGCTGGAAGAGGTACCAGTTGTTGGGCGCGGGCGCGTGGCGCAGCGCGCCGCGCAGCCACTCCTCGGTGCGGTCCCGGGCGTCGGGGGGCAGCGCGTCCCAGGTCCAGGGCGCGGTCAGGCGCAGCCCGAGCGCGATGGAGGCGGACTCCACCATGGGCTGCCCCTGCACCCCGTGGTGTCCGATGAGCGGCCAGGACTCGGCGTCGTCCCGCCCGGGGGTGCGGGTGCCGTGGTCGATGCCCTCGGTGTAGCGCTCCAGGAAGCCGTGCGGGTCCTTGCCGTAGGCGCCCGCGCCGCGGAGCGCGGCGAGCAGGAAGGTGCGGGCGAACCCTTCGAGCCCGTCGGAGCGGACCCCGGACCGGGACGGCGGCCCCGGCAGGTCGAGCAGCCCGTGGTGGGGGGTGGCGAAGCGGAGCGCGGCCCGCAGCAGTCCGTCGGCGGCGGCTTCCCAGTGGGCGCGGGTGTATCCGGTGTGCGGGCTGAGGTCGCGGTCGTCTTCGGGGAGGTCGAGTACGAACATGTGGGGGTGGGTCTCCTTGTCCGGGGGCGGCCGTGCTTGCTACGGCGGTTACGCGGAGCGGTCCAGCCGTTCGTGGAGGACGGGATGGGCGAAGGCCCGTCCGGCCACGTAGTTTTCGACCTCGCCGATCGCGAGGTCGGCCAGCCGCCGCAGCTCACCGCTCTTCGATCCGGCGATGTGCGGGGTGAGGAGCACGTTGTCGCATGTGTACAGCGGCGATTCGGCCGGCAGGACCTCCGGCACGGTGACGTCGAGGACGGCGTGGAGGCGTCCCGCCACCACCTCGTCCGTCAGCGCCGCCTGGTCCAGCACCGCCCCCCGCGCGGTGTTGATCAGGGTGGCGCCGTCCGGCATGGCGGCCAGCAGCTCCCGGCTGACCAGACCGCGGGTGGCGGGCAGCAGGGGGGTGTGCACGCTGACGATGTCGCTGGTGGCGAACAGCTCCCGCAGCCCCACCTGCCGTACGCCCAGCTCCCGGGCGTCCTGCGCCGTGACATACGGGTCGTACAGCTGGACGTCGAGGTCGTACGGCTCCAGCAGGGCGATCACCCGGCGGCCGATTTCCGAGGCGCTGAGGATGCCGACCGTTCTGCGGTAGTTGCCCGCGTCCGGGTAGCGGCCGCTCCAGTCGATGGTGCGCCGTTCGGTGCGGTAGTCGCGGGCCATGGCGAGGACGCGCTTGTTGGAGAGCAGGATCATGGCCAGGGTGTACTCGGCGACGGGTACGGCGTTGGCCGCGGCCGCCGAGGAGACCGCGATGCCGCGCTCCCAGCAGGCGTCGGTGATGTGGTGGCGTACCGTCCCGGCGGTGTGGACGACGGCGCGGAGCCGGGGCGCGGCGTCCAGGGCACGGTCGTCGAGGGGCGGGCAGCCCCAGCCGGTGACGAGGAGTTCGGTGTCGGCGAGGGTGCGGCGCGCGGCGGGGGTGGTGAAGTCGTCGAGGACGAGGTCCGGGTCGAGGTCGAGGAGTGCGGTGAGCCGGTCCAGCGCGCCGGAGCCGAGCACCTGGCGGGCGGTGCGCGCCGCCATGCCCAGGGCGGCGCGCGGGCGAGGGCGGGACGGCGGCTGCGGCGGCTGCGATGCGATCACTTGACACTCCCTGCGGTCAGTCCGGACTTCCAGTAGCGCTGGAGCATCACGAACGCGACGATCAGCGGTACGACGGCGAGCAGCGAGCCGATGACGACCAGCGGGTAGTACTCGGGCGACACGGTAGCGGAGCTGTTCCAGGTGTACAGGCCGAGGCTGAGCGGATACAGATGCTGGTCGGAGAGCATCACCATGGGAAGGAAGAAGTTGTTCCAGATGGCCGTGAGCTGGAACAGGAAGACGGTGACGAAGCCGGGGCCGAGCATGCGCAGGCTGACGCGCACATAGGTCTGGAGTTCCCCCGCGCCGTCGACCCGGGACGCCTCCAGCACCTCGTTCGGTACGTAGCCGCTGCTGAGCAGGCGGGCGAGGTAGACGCCGAACGGGTTGAAGAGGACAGGGATGAAGACCGCCCAGAAGGTGTTCACCATGCCGACGCCGGAGGCCACCAGGTAGAGCGGCAGGGCGAGGACGGTGGGCGGCACCATGACACCGGTGAGCACGAGGGCGAACAGCTTCTCCTTGTGCCGGAACTCGTACTTGTCGAACGCGTAGCCCGCGGCCACGCTGATCAGCGAGCCGGTCAGGGCGCCGACGACCGCGTACAGCAGGCTGTTGACGTACCACTCGCCGTACAGCCCGCCGTCCATGGCGAACAGGTCGGAGAGGTTGCTCGCGAAGGAGAAGTCGCCGAAGGAGAGGATGTCGCTGCCGAAGAGGGCGTCGGCGTTCTTGGTGGACGCCAGCAGCAGCCACAGGGCGGGCAGCAGGGTGTAGAGCGCCGCGATCAGGACGACGGCGTTGGCCACGCCGCGGCTGGTCAGCCGGGACCGGACACCGGCTCTGGGAGTGTGCAGGGTGCTGTTCGGGGTGGTGGTGGTCATCGCGCGCTCCGTTCCCGGCGGCCCGACCAGCGCGTCACGGCGTACGACAGGGCGCAGGTGACGATCAGGAGGATCACCGAGGCCGCGGAGGCAAGTCCGTAGTTGTTGCGGCGGAAGGCCGCGTCGTAGATGTACATGTTGGGGGTGAAGCGGGAGTTGACCATCGGGGTGGCCTGGTTCATCAGCATGGGCTCGGTGAACAGCTGGAGCGCGCCGATCAGGGAGAACATGCACACCATCACCAGGGAACCGCGGATGATGGGCACCTTGACCTGGAGCGCGGTGCGGATGCCGCCCGCGCCGTCGATGGTCGCGGCCTCGATCACCTCGCGCGGCAGCGCCTGGAGCGCGGCGTAGAAGATGATCATGTTGTAGCCGAGTCCGCTCCACAGGGCGATGTTGACGATCGACGGGAGCACGGTGTGCAGCCCGAGGAAGTCGATGGTGATGTCGGCCTGGGCGAAGACCTTGATGATCGGGCTGAGCCCGGGGGTGTAGAGGTACAGCCAGAGGACGGCCGCGATGATGCCGGGCACGGCGTGCGGCAGGTAGAGCAGCATCTGCGCGGTCCGCCGCAGCCGGACCAGGCCCGAGTCCAGCAGCAGGGCGATCGCCAGGGCGCTGAGGACCACGAGCGGAACGAAGATCACGCAATACAGGGCGATGGTGCCGAACCCGGTGAGGAAGCTCGGGTCCTGGAGCACCGCGAGATAGCTGCGCAGTCCGGTGAAGACGGTACGCCCGCCACCGAAGCCGAGCCCCTCGTGGTCCTCGCCGAAGAAGCTGAGGTAGATGGCGTACCCGACGGGGACCAGGAACACGGCGACGAGCAGGGCCGTGAAGGGGGTCAGCAGCACCGCGGCGGCGATCCGCTGCTGGCGCCGGCCGGTTCTGGAGGGCGGTTCGGCGGCGGACGCCGGTGGCGGCGCCGTCCGTTTCGAGGAGATGACGGTACTCACGGGATACCTCGGCTCACGGTGAAAGGGGAAGCCGGCTGAAGGGGAGACACAGCGCGGGTGGCGGGATTCAGCGCTCGGTGACCGACAGGCCGAGGCTCTTCAGATCGGGCATCGTCCGGCTCTGGGCGTCGCGCAGGGCTTCCAGGACACTGCCGCTCCCGGCCCCGGCCTTGGCGAGCCCGTCGTCACCGGAGGTGGTCGTCGACACCATCCGCGGTCCCCACTGCCAGGTGGGGGCGATCAGCTTGGCCTGCTCGTCGAAGAGGCCGAAGATGTCCTGGCCGGAGAAGTAGCTGGTGTCCATCTCCTTGCGGGCGACCGGGACCAGGCCGGGCACGGACGGGAAGGCGCTGCTGACACCGCTGGCGAGCTTGGCACGCAGGGCGTCGGGGCTGGTGACCATCCAGGAGATGAACTCCATGGCCTCCTTGGGATGGTCGCTGTCCTTGGTGACCATGAACGTCGAGCCGCCCTGGGTACTCACCTTCGGCTTGGCCGCGTCCCACTGCGGCACCGGCGCGATGGCCCACTTGCCCTTGCCGTCGGGGGTGGACGCCATCATCGAGCCCGCGGCCCAGGCGCCCGCCAGATAACCGGCCGTCTCACCGCTGCGCAGATGGGCCCGCCACTGCTGGCTGGACCCGGGCTCCACGCGCACCAGGTCGTCGTCCTTCAGGCCCTGCCAGTAGTCCGCGACCTTGCGGGTGGGGGCATCGTCCATCGACACGCGCCAGGTGTCGCCGGAGGTCTCGTACCACTTGGCCCCGGCCTGCCACGCGTACGCGGCCATGTACAGGGTGCCGCCGGTGGTGAAGAGGCTGGCGATACGGGAACGGGGCGCGGCCTTCTTGAGCTTGCGGGCCGAACTCTCGAACTCCGCCCAGGTCTTGGGGACCGGGATGTGGTTCTTGGCGAAGATGTCCTTGCGGTACAGGAAGACCATCGGCTCGATGTCCACCGGCACGGCATAGGTACGTCCGTCGAAGGTGGTGAGGTCCAGCGCCTGCGGCAGGATCTTGCGGCGCACCGAGTCGGGCAGCAGCTTGCTGATGTCCCGGGGCACCCCGTCGATCGTGAAGCCGGGCAGCTGGGGGTATTCGATGGTGGCCACATCGGGGGCGTTGCCCGCGCGGGCGGCGTTGCTGAGCTTGGCCCAGCCGCCCTGCTCTCCCGAGGGAACCTGCGCGAAGTCGACCTTGATGTTGGTGTGGGTGCGGTTGAACTCGTCCACCACCTCCTGACTGCCGCGCAGCGCGGACCAGAAGGTGAGGCGGACGGGGCCGTCCTTGGCGGTGTCCGCTCCGCCGCCGCCGGAGCAACCAGTCAGCAGGAGGGCGAGCAGTGTGAGCAGTGCCGTTGTTCCGGCTGTCGCCCGGCGTCCGGTAGCCGGGCGTCCTGGGCGTCGGTGACCAGGCATGAACCCTCCCCTGTTCGCGGTGGAGCGGTGGAGTCAGGGGGAATCCTGATCGCTTGACGGAAATACCGTCAATACATCGAACAGAAGAAACCAAAGCGGTCAAACGATCAGACGCTCGGATCAGGCGAGCGGCACCGTCGAATCCCGGGCCACCAGACCGGGCAGCAGCTCCAGGTGGCGGGCGGCCCCCGGCCACCGGCCCTCCCGGGCGTGGTCGAGCTGCCGGAGCAGCAGCCCGAGGGCGGCCCTGCCCACCTCCGCCTTCGGCGGGGCGACGGCCGTCAGCGCGATCTGGCCCATGTCGGCCACCACGTCGTTGTACGCGACCACCGAACAGTCCCGCGGCACCTCGACCCCGGCCTCCCGCAGCCGCTGGACCAGCACCAGCGCCTCCATGTCGCCATGGATCAGCGCCGCGGTGGCCCCGGCCCTGCGCAGCGTCTCCGCCAGGTCGGCCGCCCGCGCGTCGTCGGCACGCGGATCGGGGCCCGCGGTGCGCGAGCTGAGGATGGTCGGGCACCCCTCGGCGATGCCCCGGGCCGCCGTCTGCTCGGCGAACTCCGACCGGATCACCCTGGCGGTCGGGCTGTCGTCGCGTGCGGCCAGCACGATGCGCCGGTGGCCGAGGGAGGTCAGGTGCCCCAGCGCCAGATGCACCCCGTACCCGTGGTCCGAGCGCACACAGTCCAGCTCGTACAGGGAGCTGCCGCGCTCGGGGCGCCGCTCCATCAGCACCACGGGGACGTCCAGGGCGCGCAGCCAGGAATGATCGCGCGCCGCCTCGGCCGCCGTGCGCCAGTGCGGCGAGAGCACCAGGCCGCGCGCACCCGCCTCCAGCGCCGAGCGCACCGCGGTGCGCTCGGCGTCGGGCTCGTCGGCCGCGATGTGCAGCGCGAGCCGCAGCCCCGCCTTCTCGGCGACCTCCCGGGCCGCCTGCACGGCCTCGGTCAGATAGGTGTTGCGTTCCGGGATCACCATGCCGACGGTGTCGCCGGTGGCGGTGGACTCCGGGGCCCTCGGCTGGAGCGAGCGGGCCACCCCATGGCCGCGGCGCACCTCGCCGCGGCGGGCCAGCTCCTCGACGTCCCGCCGTACGGTGACGACGGAAACCCCCAGTTCATCCGCGAGATCGGTGATCCGCGCGATGCCCCGGGACTCCACCAGGTCCGTGATCCGCGCCTGTCGCTTCCGCGCCGACTCCCGCATGTCCTACCGCCCGTCTCGCCGGACGCGTACGGCCGGACTGTGCGTCGACGCGATCGGCTTTCGTTATCCGCTGAACACCGCCATAGTAGCGATCATTCGATCAGCGGCAGCGGGGGCGTCGTCACACACCCGGCAGGAAGCCGTCGGGGAAGCCATCAGGGGGGTAGCGGCGCATCAGCCACTCGGCCTGCACCTCCAGGACACGCTGCTTGCGCCGGCCGGCGCGGACCATCAGAACCAGCGCCACTTCCAGGAAGACGAAGAAGGCGATCGGCACCAGCAGCACCGGCTTGCCTGTGAGTGTCAGCTGCACCACCAGCCAGATGGCGACGAACGGCACCACCGCCATGGCCGGGACCAGCTTGACCATGCTGCGCTCCCGCTCGATCATCTCGGCGTGGTTCCGGGCGGCCCGGGCGCTGCGGTCGTGGAAGGCCGGATGCCGGGCGGCCACCTCGAAGGGGGTGCCGGGCGGCACCGCCTCCCGCTGCGCCCCGGCGTCGTGGTCCGGTACGAAGACGCGGTAGCGGAGCGACTTGGAGCCCCGGGTGCGATGGTGGCGGTAGCCGTACGCGGTGGCCAGCTGGATCGCCTGGTCGGGGCGGAGTTCGGTGGTGGAGATGTCCACTTCGGGCCGCCCGTCGAAGAGATGGGCGTAGTGGCCGGGCAACTCCCGCCGCGCCTGGGCCACCCGCTTCGACAACGTCCCTCGCTCCGCGGCCACGTCCCACCTCTTGTTGCACCCTGCACGACCGGCTGACCGGGCACACGCTACCTGCGCCGTGGTGGGGCCGTAGCAGCAGGTCAGAGGTGGTCGAAAACCGCTCGGCATAGGGTCATACGTCAGGAAACCGACGATGACGGCCGGTCAACGGGCCTCGGCACGGGGGCGACCTGGGCGCGGGGACCGTACGGTCTACGCGGCGTCGGGTCCGCCGGGCGGTCGCCCGGTCCGGCCCTCTCCCCTGTAACGGCCCTCTCCCCTATAGCGGCCCTGCCCCCTGTACCGAGCCTCTCCCCTCTTACGGCCCTCTCCTATAGAGAGGACAGAAGGAGAGGGGAGACGGCCCGGGGCGGGATCCGCTTCGCCGTCACCATCCGGCGGGAGACCCCGGCCCCCCGGGAGCAGCCGGATCACCGCGGCGCCCGTCCCCTCCTCGGCGGGCTCGTGGGGTGCGGGCTCCCGTCGCGTCGGGGTCCGGTCCCCGGCCAGTGACAGCACCGGCGGTTTCGGCGCAGAACGGTGTCCCGGGACGGTTCGCGCAACACGGGGCACCGGCGTCGGGTTCATCGCGGTCGCTCGCACGGCTTGGGCCCTTCCGGTCGTGGTGATGGCGGGGGGTTCTCCCTGCCATACGTACGGCCGCGCCGCCGTGCTCAATCCGCCGGAAAAAAAAATTTGAGCGATGCCGAAATCGGCATATCCAGGGGCGAATCCACGCCTCCAACGCGCGGGCGCGAAGAGTACCAACGAGTAGAGATCCCTGTCCCGGCTTTATTCACTAGTGATGAGGTCTCCACGACCGTGCCACACCAGGCACTAGCGTCCGGTGTCACTCCGAAGCAAGGAGGGCGCTGTGCGATCAGCAAACCTGAGCAGATCCATCGCATCCAGCCGTACGATCGGCAGCGGGCTCATCATTGGTGCGCTCGCCGTTACGCTCGCGGCAATTCTCATCCCCGTGAGCCTGTTCAGCTCGAGCAGCGCCGCGGTACTGCCCAACGGTGTCTCGGACGACGGCGGCGGGACGGTCACCACCCAGTACGGACCGCTCACGCCGACCGATCGGGACTTCGTACGCAAGGTCAAGCTCGCCGGCCTCTGGGAACTTCCCTCCGGGCGGATGGGCAAGGAACGCGGGACCTCGGAGGCCGTCAAGACCGCGGGCCAGCACCTCATCGACGGCCACACCGAACTCGACCGCCGTACGAACGAAGTCGCCCAGGCCCTGGGTGTCAGCCTGCCCACCCAGCCCAACGACCAGCAGCAGGGCTGGCTGAACGAGATGTCCCAGGCACCGAGCAGCGCAGAATTCGAGCGTTTGTTCGCGCAATTCCTGCGAAGTGCCCACGGAAAGGTGTTCAATCTGGTGGCGCAGGTTCGTGCCCAGAGCAAGAACTCCATGGTCAGGTCTCTGGCCACCAGGGCCAACACCATCGTTCTCGACCACATCACGGTCCTCGAGGACACCGGGCTTGTCGACTACGACGCCCTCTAACGACTAAGTGAAGTGATCTCATGAGGCAACAGACCCACAAGCGCGGGCGGTTCAAGAACAAAACGGTCGCCATCGTCGCCGCCCTGGCACTGGGCGGCGGCGGGGCCGCCATCATCACCGCCAACGCATCAGCAAGCGGGGACAACAACACCTCCGCTCAAGGTGGCGCCGTATCGGCCAAATCCGCCGGTGGCACGATCAGCTGCCCCGACGTGAGCCAGAAGCTGAGCGGCGATGTGCCGAAGGGTTCCCAGGCCCAAGTCGCCAAGGGTCTCGGTGAGCTGGACAACCAGGTGGCCACCGCCTACCAGCAGATGAACAAGGGCCAGGTCTCGGGCGACGAAGCCCTGTCCAAGCTCAACGACCAGCGCCAGCAGACGCTCAGCCAGATGGGCCAGGCAATGGGCCAGGGCGGCGGGGAGAACTCCCAGCTCCAGGACATGAGCGAATGCAAGATGCAGCAGGTCGCACAGGCAGGCCAGCAGCAGCAAGGCGGCGACCAGCAACAGGGCGGCGACCAGCAGGGCGGCCAGCAGCAAGGCGGCGACCAGCAACAGGGCGGCGAGCAGCAGGGCGGCGACCAGGGCGGCCAGCAGCAGGGCGGCGAGGGCGCCAACGACGTGCCCGGCAACGCCGGCGGCCAGGCGGGCAACGGCCCCGCGCAGGACGACTTCGTCGACATCACCCAGGTGCAGCCGAACGCCGAGCAGGCCCCGCAGGCCAACGGCAACGGCTCCACCGGCACCTTCACCTCGGAGTGCGGCGTCGGCGACCCGAAGCTCCGCAACAGCGACAACGTCATCGTCGCCCCCGGTGTGGGCAACGGCGCCCACCACATGCACGACTACGTGGGCAGCGACCAGAACGACGCCTTCGCCAACAACCAGACGTTCGAGCAGGGGGGCACCTCCTGCGCCAACCAGGACGACAAGTCGACCTACTACTGGCCGGTGCTCCGCCTCCAGGACGGCAAGGACGAGGCCGACGCCAACCAGCTCGGCGGTGGCCAGGAAGGCAACGTCGGCACGATCCTGACTCCCAAGGAGTCCAAGATCGAGTTCAAGGGCAACGCCCAGAGCAAGGTCGAGGCCATGCCGAAGTTTCTCCGGATCATCACCGGTGACGCCAAGGCCTTCACCAATGGCGATGCCAACGCCAACGCCTCCTGGAGCTGCTCCGGCTTCGAGGACCGTCAGCTGACGGACAAGTACCCGCTCTGCCCCGAGGGCAGCGACCTGCTGCGCACCTTCGACTTCCAGAGCTGCTGGGACGGCCAGAACATCGACAGCGCCAACCACCGTGACCACGTGGCCAACGCCAACGAGGACGGCTCCTGCCCGCAGGGCTTCAAGGCCATCCCCCAGCTGGTGAACACCATCAGCTATGAGAACCCGGGTGACACCCCGTTCGCCGTGGACGGTTTCCCCGAGCAGTTGCACAAGCCCATCACCGACCACGACGACTTCATCAACGTGATGTCGGAAGAGCTCATGAAGAAGGCTGTGGACTGCATCAACAGCGGCCAGCAGTGCAAAAACTGATGGCAGATGATCACCTGGCGCGCGCCGGCCGCAAGGCCGGCGCGCGCCGCGCTGCATCGCACCACCGGGCCGCGGGTGACGCGGCCGCCGACGACACCGCCGGAGACCATCCCGGCCACCCCGGCCACCCCGACCGTCCGGTCCTTCCCGCCACCCGGGAGCCGGGCGGTCCGTGCGTGCGGGGGGTCTGCGCCACCGAGGCCGGTGCGCCCTCCGACCAGGAGCTGACCCGTCGGCTCAAGGAGGAGTACGCCTTGGGCGCCACCAGCCCGGCCTCGGGCGACATCCTGTACCGCCGCCACCACCAGGCGACGCTCTCGTACGCCCGGACCTGCTGCCGGGCGCTCCATGACGCCGAGGACCTGGCCTCCGAGGCGTTCATCCGCACGTTCCAGGCGGTCAGGGCGGGCGGCGGCCCACGGGGGCCGTGGCGGCCGTATCTGCTGACCGTCGTGCGCCACACGGCGCTGGAATGGAGCGAGGGCGAGCGTCAGATCCTGCTGACCGCGGACTTCGAGACCTGGCTCCAGCACGCACCCATGGCCGACCCCCAGTGGCACGTGGTGGCGCGCGAGGACCGTCAGCTGCTCGTCCGCGCCTTCCGCAGCCTTCCGGAACGCTGGCAGACCGTGTTGTGGCACACCCTGGTCGAGGAGGAACCCCCGCAGCGCGTGGCGTCGTTATTGGGCATCTCCCCCAGCGGGGTCACCTCACTGGCCTTCCGCGCCCGTGAGGGGCTGCGGGAGTCGTATCTCCAGTCCCATCTGGAGTCCGCGGCAAACGACCGCTGCCGCCACTTCAGCGCCATGCTCGGCGCCTCGGTGCGGCGCGGCGGGGTACGTGGCCACGCGCTCGCGCGCCACCTGGCCGAGTGCGCCTTCTGTGCCCACGCGTACAAGGAACTGCTGGGTCTCAACGCCGCGATGCGCACGGCGAACCCCACGGCGAACCGCACCGCGGCGCCGTCCCCGCACTGACGCACCGCACCACGCGGGCTCACCGCACCACGCAGACTCACCCGCCACGCACCGGACTGCCGACCGCGCACGCGCGGCCGGCAGTCCTGGGTGGTGCCGGTGTGTTCGCCTCTGTGGTCAGAGGCCGTTGACGCGTGCCTCCCGGGCGATTCCCAGCGGACGGACGCCTGGGGCAGCGCCGGTGCGGGGTCGTCGGCTCACCCGGGACGCATGGCGCCGGATGCGGTCCATCTGCGCCATCAGCCTGCGGCCGCGCAATGCCATCTCCAGCTCGAACCGTATTCGCGGGTCACGCAGGCCCGGGCCGAAGAGCTTCTCTATCTGGCGCAGGCGGTATCGCACGGTCTGCGGATGCACCTTCAGCGCCTTGGCCGCTTCGGGCGCGCCACCGCCCTCGAGCCAGGCCAGCAGGGTCATCTGGAGCCGTTCGCTCTGCCGGGGGGTCAGCCCGACCAGCGGCTTGAGCCAGCGCGCGGCCAGCGCCCGGACGAGGGACTCGTCCTGGAGCAGCAGCAGCATCGACAGGTGGTCGTCGACGAAGAGCACCCGGGGTTCGGGCCCGCCGCGGCCGGGGGCCATGGTCAGCAGCCGCCGGGCCCAACGGACCGATGACGCCGCGTCGTTCAGCGGTACCACATGGCCCACGGCGGCGGTCCGGCCGCGCAGCGCGGCTTCCAGCGCGCCACGGGTGCCGGGGTCCACGGGGGCCTCCCGGTCCGGGTCCCGTTCGCCGTCCTGGAGCCGCTCCGCGCCCTGGTCGGGAGCGGGGTCGGCGTCGGCGTCCGGGTCGGGGATCAGCAGGCACAGCTCGTCGCCGACGGCGCCGATCAGCGTGTCTCCCAGCACGGAGGCCAGTGGCGGTGCCTCGCCCGGAGTGGGCAGGGCGATGGCCTGGACGGTCTCCGGCAGCGGCCACCGGGCCGCCCGGGACAGCTCGGCCAACGTCCGCTCGGACACCGAGACTTCGCCGATCAGGGCCTCGAACAGGTCGCGCCGGGCCCGCTCGGGCGGGATGTCGGTGGGCGCCTCGTCACCGTAAGCGGCGTCGGAGAGGGCCGGGGCTCCGGCGCCCTCCTCGCCCGGCTTCCGGTAGCCGAGCGCCGCCAGGAGAGCCTGCTCGACTTCCCAGCGGACCTTTTCACGCTCAGAGTCCTCCAGAAGGTCGGCGAATCCCGGGATTCTGTGCCGGAGGTTCTCGATCACCTCGTCGGCCAGGGACGGGAGCTCATTGCGCAGCACGCGGGTCCACTCGCCACGGGGGCGGGACCAGATGCGGTTCACCAGTTCGCCCATCATTACCTCGTTCTTGCCGGGGGGAGGCCCGACCGTTGGGGGGTCGGTCGGACCCGTGGAGGTTGCCTCCGTCTCCGGTCTCATCCGGTCCGGAAAGGGAGTCGAGGGTCCTCCGCTACCTCATAGAGGACCCCAACCCCTACCGGTCCCGGCGCTTTGCCGGGTCTTTGCCATCGGGATGACAGTGGATCAGCCGTAGACGGTCTGGGCAGTGTTCATACACGAGAAGTTGTCACGTTACGACAAATCTTATGGAGATCAGGTGTAGTTCCGAGAAGCTGCTGCCCCCAAGACGACTTTGACGTATCTCGTCATCCGCGCGGAACACGCGCGATCGGGAGGCTCCATGTCCATGTCCCAAACGCCTTCTCCCTCACAGGGGCGCCACGGGGGACGCCAAGCACCTGGAGGACGACGAGCCGCTCGCCGGACTCGGCGGGACCAGCCCGGTATCGGGTGGTCCCGGAACATCCGCATCTACGCTATCGTCGCGACCGTCGTGCTGTCCCTCATCGTGACGTACAACGCCGGCGCTTTCAGCCAGACTTTCCTCTTCCTCGACTTCGGCGCCGGGGTGCTCGCCCTGGTCTGCCTCAGCTCAGCGGTGCTGTGGGGGCTCGCCGCGACCGACCAACTGATCCTGCACTCCAACCACCGGCTCATCGCCCAGGGCATCCACCGGGCGGCCGCAGTGGCCGGCCTGCTCTTTCTCGGCATTCACATCTGGGTGAAGGTCGCCGAGAGCCACACGAACGCAGCTTCGATCGTGCTACCGTTCGCTGACGCAAAGCAGCCGATGCTGATCGGGCTCGGAACCATTGCCGGTTACCTCTTCGTCATCGCGGCGGTGACCGGAGCGGTCCGCAGCTCGTTCGCCGCGGCGGGCAACTCCCGCTGGCGGTACCGGTGGTGGCGGGCGCTCCACGTGGGCGCCTACCCCGCCTGGGGCCTCGCGCTGATCCATGGTCTGAAGGCCGGACGTGAGGCCAAGATCTGGGCGACATACGGCTACATCGCGGCTCTCGCCGGAGTGGCCATCGCGCTGTGGATGCGGCTCGCAGCCCGGCGCAGCCAGGACGACGATCGAGGGGACGGCATCTCGGTGAGGAACCCGCCTGCCCGCGGCCTTCAGGAAGGCCGCACCCGGCGCGCCGCGCCCACTGTGCCGCGGCCCCGTTCGGCCAACTCGGGCCGACGGGACGGTGAACGCCTCGGTGCCTCCCGTGGGTGGGACCGGTGATCACGACAAAACCCAGGCTGGCCTGTGTCGATCCGCCCCGGCTGCTCGCCGGGCTGGACGAGGCGTACCGACTCGACCGGGTCGGCCACTTGACGGTGCACGGCACGATGCCCGCCCTGCGGGCGGACGAACTCGTCGCGCTCGCGGAGAACATCGATCTCCGCGGGCGCGGCGGGGCCGGTTTCCCCTTCGCCAAGAAGGTCACGGCGGTCGTCGAGGCGGCGGGCCGTGCGGGCGGCCGCTGCAACGTGGTGGTCAACGGCAGTGAGGGCGAGCCCAGTTGCCTCAAGGACACCGCCCTGCTGCTGCACACCCCGCATCTGGTGATCGACGGCGCCACACTGGCCGCCGAGGCGATCGGCGCCGAGGAGGTCGTCATCGCCTGCCACCGACCGGATGTCGAGGAGTCGCTGAAGGCCGCCATCGCCGAGCGCGGGCCCAGCGGGGTCCCGGTGGAAGTGAGCGTGACGCCCGACCGGTTCGTGGCCGGTGAGGGCGGCGCCGTCATCAACGGCATCAGCGGCGCCCCGGCCATCCCCAACGGCCGGAAGATCCGGTCCAGCGAGAACGGCCTCGGCGGGCTGCCCACCCTGCTGTCCAACACCGAGACCTACGCCCAGCTCGCCGTCGCGGCGCGGATGGGCGCCCTGCCGTACCGCTCGGTGGGGCTGCCCACCGAGCCGGGCACGACCCTGCTGACGGTCGGCGGCAAGTACGTGATGGAGACGCCGACCGGGGTGCCGCTGACCTACGTCCTGGAACTGTGCGGGCTCACCCCCGGCCAGGGCGTGCTGGTGGGCGGCTACCACGGCAAGTGGCTGGACCCGAAGAGCATCAACGCCACCACCATCTCGCGCGAGTCCATGAAGAAGTACGGCGCGCGGCTGGGCGCGGGCGCGGTGCTGCCCATCCCCGAGGACACCTGCCCGCTCGGCGAGACCGCGCGGGTGGCCCGCTGGCTGGCCGCCGAGACGGCCGGTCAGTGCGGTCCCTGCTTCATCGGGCTGCCCGCCCTCGCGGATGCGATCGGGCAGGTGGAGCGGGGCGGCGGGCAGTCGGCCATCGACAATGTGCGCGCGTACATCAACTCGGTGCGCAAGCGAGGCGCGTGCAGCCACCCCGATGGCACGGCCGGATTCGTGACCACGGCGCTGGACGCGTTTCCCGAGGAGTTCGAGTCCCATGCGATGGGCGCGGGCTGCGGGCGGCCCACGCTCGGCGTACTGCCGATGCCCGAGGAGACCCAGCCGCTGGCCCTGCCGACCGGTCAGGCGTCCGCGCCACCGCGCGCGGAGCGGCAGCAGCGGGGCCCGATGGAGAAGCTCCTGGTGGACTGGTCGCTGTGCCAGGGCCACGGGCTGTGCGCGGACATCCTGCCGCCCGAGGTGCTGACGCTCGGCATCGACGGCTACCCGTCCTCCGCCCGGATGGACGTGCCCCGCCAGCTGCGCGGACAGGCGGTGCGCGCGGTGCGCCGCTGCCCCGCGCTGGCGCTGCGCATCGAGGAGTAGTCCGCCTTCGAAGACCCCCTCCCACGACGGCCGTTGCGCAACGGCCGTCGCTTGTTTGTGCGCCCTCGTATCCCGTGTTCGTGCGCGCTCGTATCCAGCGTTTTTTGCGTCTGGTGACAAATTTTTAACTGACTGAACGTCCCTCGCCACGGGCTCCGTATGGGCATGGTGTCGGCGCCTTCACCGCCGGACACCGATAAGGATTTCGCAGGGAGTGGTCATGGAGAAGCGGCGTCAGATCGCATTTGCGGGAGTGTCCGCGGCGATGGTCATGCTGACGGCGGCGTGTGGCAGCAATGACACCTCCGCGGGCAGCGCGAACGTCCAGCCCGTGGGCGGCAGCAGCCAGACGGCGAGTGCGGGTGCATCGGCGTCGGCGGGTGCGGGCGCGGCGGCCGCGGGGGCCGGCGCGACCGGTGGGTACGGCAGTGACACCGGCGCGGCGGCGGGCAGTGGCGAGGCGGGCGGGAGCAAGACCGGCGCGGCGAAGGAGCTCGCGGTCAAGAGCGACGCCAAGCTCGGCAAGTTCGTGTCCGACAGCGCGGGGATGACCCTCTACCGGTTCGACGAGGACACCCCCAAGCCCGCCAAGTCCAACTGCAACGACGCGTGCGCCACCAAGTGGCCGCCGGTCCCCGCGGACGACGCCACGGCCGGCGCGGGCATCGACTCCAAGAAGCTCGGCAAGGTCAAGCGCTCCGACGGCAGCGAGCAGCTGACCCTGGAGGGCTGGCCGGTCTACCGCTACGCGGGCGACACCAAGGCGGGCGACACCAAGGGCCAAGGCGTGGGCGGCACCTGGAACGCGCTGGCCCCGGACGGCAAGCCGGCCGGCAAGAAGGCCGGGGGCGGCGCCCTGGAGCTGATGGTCAACAACAACGCCGACCTGGGCAAGATCATGGTGAACGGCGAGGGCATGACCGTCTACCGGTTCGACAAGGACAGCGCGTGGCCGATGAAGACGGCCTGCGTCGACGCCGCCTGCCTGGACAAGTGGAAGCCGGTCAAGGCCATCGACACCACCAAGGTCTCCGGGGTGGACGCCTCGAAGGTGACCTCCTTCACCCGCCCCGACGGCACCAAGCAGGCCGCCTTCGACTGCTGGCTGCTCTACACCTTCGCCGGGGACAAGAAGCCGGGCGACACCAACGGCCAGGGCGTCAAGGGCACCTGGTTCGCGCTCGACGACAAGGGCAAGAAGGTGACCCAGTAAGACGGCACGATGGTCCATCCCGACGGGGGCCCGGAGCGGCGGCGCTTCGGGCTCCCCGCCGGACCTCGACGGGAGGGTTTGAAGTGTCACGCGTACTCCGTGCCGCCGCGCTCGGTGCGGCATTGCTCTGTGCGGGCGGCCTGGTGAGCGGCTGTGGCGGAAGCAGCCATGCGGACGGCAAGAAGAAGGAGCAGGCGCACGCCGCCAAGGAGCTGGGGAAGCCGGGCAAGCCCGCGGCCCTGACGCAGATCGCCGACGCCATCGGCTGCAAGGCGACCATCGTCACCGAGGCGGACGAACTGCGCCAGGGCTCCTGCCAGTCCAGCAAGGGCGACCGGTACACCATGGTCACCTTCGCCACCGCGAAGGGCCAGACGGACTGGCTGAACACCTCGAAGGACTACGGGGGCATGTATCTGGTCGGTGCCCGCTGGTCGGTCACCGGTCAGTCCTCGAAATCCCTCAAGCCCCTGCGCGCGAAGCTCGGCGGCGCCATCGAGCAGGGCTCGATGATGCACCACGGTGGGTCGAAGTCCCAGGGTGGTTCCGAGTCGGGCGGCGGCAAGGAGCACGACGGGATGAAGATGGACTGACCGGTGCACGGATCCTCCCTTTAGGGCCTCAAGCCGCCCGGGATTCGGCCCACTTGAGGAGGTCGGGGTCGGCGAGCGTGGAGACCCACAGATCCACCGGGGGACGTTCGTCGACGGGTTTGCGCGGTCCCACGCCGAGCACCCTCAGCCCGGCCCGGGAGGCGGACAGGAAGCCGCAGTGGGAGTCCTCCACCGCTAGCGCGTCACCGGGGGCCGCACCGCACAGGCGGGCGGCCGCCAGATACACATCGGGATGGGGTTTGGGCCGCACTTCCCCGCCGGGGACGAGCACATGGTCGAAGTAGCGCAGCAGCCCGGCCTTGGAGAGCCCGTCCTCGACCACGTCGCGCGGGCAGTTGCTCGCCACGGCCAGCGGTGCGAACGCCGCCGCCTTGTGGACGAGTTCGGCCGCGCCCGGCATGGTGACCGGGTCTTCGGCGACCAGTCTGCGGAATGCGCTCAGCAGCTGCCGGGTCATCTCGTCGGCGAGGTCCGGGAGTCCGGCGAATTCGGCCATCATGCGGCCGCATTCGGTGTAGTGGAGCCCCTTGGTGCGCCCCGCGAACTCCTCGTCGCAGACGGCCCCGTAGTCCGCGAGCACCACTTCGCGGGCCTTTTCCCAGTGCCGTTCGGAGTCCATCAGAGTGCCGTCACAGTCGAAGACGATGGCGGCGGGGGTCCATGCGAGAAGGGTTTCTGCTGTCATCTGCCTGCCGTTCCAGGAGAGATGGGGGAATCGGCGCAGGATTCGCCTGTAGCCACGGGGAGCAGCGCGGTGAATTTCTGGGCGGGCGCTGCGCGCCGAATGCCGGATGTGGCATGGAAAAGCCGTACAGGCGGAGAATTGCCTGCCCGAAACATAACGATCACTACGTTAGTGAGATGACCCCGAGTAAGCAAGGGGTCACTCAGCGTCGGCGGTTTGTTCGTCGCTCAGCGCGTTCGCCGCTCGTGGTGTTCGTCGTTCGGGGTGTTCGTCGTCCTGGTGTGCGGTCAGCCGTACTGGAGCACACCGACCGCCGTGCAGATGTCCGCCTGGCGCAGCCGGAAGACACACGTTCTGCCGTGGGAGACGCACTCGACCACGGCGGGCGGATGGGACTCGGTGAACCGGATCGCCTTCATCCGGCAGGCCAGGGGGCGGATCAGCAGGCCCCCGGTGGCCAGCGCCGCGGCCTGCCGGGCGCCCTCCAGCAGCACCAGCCCCGGCACATGGTCGCTCCAGTGGTCGAAGAAGAACGGGTGGCGGGGGTCCGCGGGGTCCAGGTACACCACTCCCCCGTCCCGCACCACCAGCACGTCCCGGGCCGCCGGTACGCCCAACTGCCCTGGTGAGGGCCGTACGGCGGCGCGCAGTCGGCGCCTCGCGGTCTGGCCCGAGTGGGCGGAGCGGGTCTCCGCGTAGGCCGTGCCGTCGAGGAAGCGGGCGGTGCCCCCGGCCCGCGCAAAGATCCGGCCACCCGCCCACAGACCGACGTCGAGCCGCATGCCGGACACGCACCGCCCGGTGGGCTGTGCGGTGCGGACGTCCGTCACCGCGATCCGGCAGGTGATGTCGGTCGCCCCGTGCGGGGCGCGGGGCTCGGTCTCCGGGTCGAGCCGGAAGAACAGGTCGCGGATCAGGAAGTGCGCGCCCGCGGGCACGGCGTAGTACCGGGTCGGGATGTAGATCCCCAGTTCGCGCAGCGTTTCGGCGATCATCAGCGGATGGTGCCGGCCGTCCCCGCCGTGCGGGAACGTCGGATGGGAGCGGGGCCACTGGGCGGCCGCCTCGAACCGTCCGTCACCCAGCGTACGGACGTCGGTGAGCAGCACCTCGGCCACCGAAACCCGGTGCACGGCTTCACGCGCCACGGTGCGGGACCAACTGAGCGGCCGACCGGTGGGACCGGTCGGCTCCGAGAGGCCGCGAGCCTCGCGAACGATCACCATAAAATACTAATAATGTTTGACCTGTCTGTCCTCATCACCATCAGCGGCCGAAAGTCCGCTAAGTTCACTCCGTCACACCGGACCGGCTGATTGATAGGACGACGAACACGTGCAAGAACGGGCCGAACAAACACGCCGGTCTCTTCTGGAAGCGGCCGCATCCCTTTTCGACGAACGCGGCTACGCCGGAACGAGCATCAGCGACATCACCGCCCGTTCGGGTCACACCAGCGGGGCGATTTACTTCCACTACACCAGCAAGGAAAGACTCGCCCTCGCCGTGGTGCAGGAACACTTCGCCACCTGGCCGCCCCTGATCGACCGGCACTCCGGACTCCATGTGCCCGCCCTGGAGCAGCTCGTCCGGCTCAGCTTCGCGGTGGCCCGCGCCTTCCGCGATGACATCGTGGTACGGGCGGGGGCCCGGCTGTGGACCGAGCGCTCCCTGATCGCGGCGCCCTTCCCGCCCCCGTTCATCGGGTGGATCGACGCCGTCGGGGCCATGCTGGAACGGGCCCACGGCGAGGGCGAGCTGGCCGCCCACGTCGATCCGCTGCCCGCGGCCAGGACCATCGTGTGTGCCTTCTTCGGCCTGCACACGGTGTCCGAGGCCCTCGACGGGCGGCGGCTCGTCGAGGACCATCTGGCCGAACTGTGGACCCTGCTGCTGCCCTCGCTGCGGGCCGCCCCCGGACACCCCGGACGCACCGCCGAGCTGCTGGCGGCGGCCCGGGGCGCGTGACCGGGGGCCGGATGCGGGGCCGGGTTACTTCCAGATCTCGGCGACCCACTCCGGGTGGTCGATGAACGGGTTGCGGTTGTGCTGGAAGTCGTCGTAGATGACCTGGTTGCGCTTCTTCTCGAAGGCGTCCGGCGGGTCCTCGTCGTTCCACTTCTTCAGCACGGAGAGCCGTCCCATCAAGGGCTGGCTGCCGTTGTCGACCTTGTCGTTGGGCTCGAGGTCGGGGTAGCCCTCGCCACCCTCGTAGCGGACCGACATGTACAGGATCATCCGGGCCACATCGCCCTTGACCTGGTCACGGGGCTCGAAGGAGTCGTCGTCGGTGCGGTTGCCCGGCGCCTCCCCCACCTCCGAGCCGCCCTCGTCGAAGTCCTTGTTGCCACGGGTGCTGTTGACCGAGACATCGGCCGGGCGCAGATGGTGGATGTCCGTGCCGGGCCCGGTGGACGTGCCGAAGTCGCCGTGCGACTTCGCCCAGACGTGTTCGCGGTTCCAGTCGTCGGCGTTTCCGCCGTTCGCGTCCTTGCTCTGGGACCGGCCGGTGTAGAGCAGGATGACGTTGGCGGAGTTGTCCGGGTCCTCGTCGGTCTTCTTGAGGGCGTCCCAGACCTCGTCGTACGAGAGCTTGCTGACGTCCCTGCTGATGATCTGGTTCAGGGCGTCCTTCAGCGGCTCCCCGGTCTTGCCTATCGCGTCCTTGTAGTACGTGTCGTCGTACGCCGTGCTGGTGGGTACCGCGGTGGCCGGGGTCTGCGCCGTGACGGCGACCGTCACGACGCCGGCCAGCAGTGCCAGGGATTTCCAGCGGGTCACACGGGTCATGTGTGGTGTCCTCTCCCCGATTTACGACCGTTGTTCGATCCCCGAAAGCGTGGCAGACACAGGATCGTCCAATGGTGAACATCACGAAGAGATTCCGTGTCAGGGCCATGACCGAAACAGGGCCCCCGGACCCGGTTGTCAGAGCGAGGCGCCCCCGCACATCACCAGCGTCTGGCCGGTCATCGCAGCGCCCTCCGGGCCCAGGAGGAACGACGTCAGCCCGGCCACCTCCTCGGGGCGTACGAGCCTCCCGAGCGGCGGAAGGACGGGCGGGGTACGGCTGCGGCCCGGGTCCCGCAGCATGGGGGTGTCCGTCGGCCCCGGCGCCACCACGTTCACGGTGATCCCGCGCGGCGCCAGTTCGGCCGCCCAGGACCGGGCCAGGCCCGTCAGCGCCGCCTTGGTGGCCGCGTACTGGCTCTTGCCCGGGACGCCGGTCATCGTCCGGCTGCCCACCAGCACCACCCGGCCGCCGTCCCGGACCCGGTCCACCAGCGCGTCCGCCAGGACGGTCGCCGCCTGGACGTGGATACGCCACATGAGGGACCCGTCCTCGGCGTCCAGTTCGCCCAGCCGGGCGGAGCGCTGGACGCCCGCCGCGTGCACGAGGGCGTCCAGCGGGCCGTCCTCGTCCATCGGGGTGAGCGCCTCCGGCAGCTCCTCCGGCCGGGCCAGGTCGGCCGGGAGCCAGCGCAGCCGGTCGCGGGCGCCCGGCGGGGCCGTACGGCTGATCCCGGTGATCCGCCACCCCTCGTCCAGCAGCCGGGCGGCGATGGCGGCACCGATGCCGGAGCTGGCGCCGGTGACCACGGCGTGGGGCGCGGCCGGGGGCTCAGTCATCGGCCGCCCAGTCCGGGCTGACGCGGACGTACTTGATGGCCTGGCGGTGATACGTGTACGCGATGTGCAGCGTGCCGTCCGGGGTCTGCCGGATGGTGGGATACGACAGCTCCCGGTTGAGCCGGTCGCGTGAGTTGTTGGTCAGGCAGTGCCCGTCGCCCACGTCCAGATCGCGCCGTACGGGCCAGGTGCGGCCGCCGTCGGCCGACAGCGCCAGCGTCATCGGCGCCCGGGGCGCGCCCCAGAAGGCACCGGGGGCGTCTTCCGCCTGCGCGGGGGTGGCGGCCGGAGCGTCGCCCGCCTCCCCGTCGTCGTCGATCTCGTCGTAGAGCGAGACCCGGCGGGCCGTCGCGTCCGCGCGGCTGCTGTGGTTGTACACCAGCGCCAGCCGTCCGTCGCCGAGCGGGACGTACTGGACGGAGGAGTTGTTGTTGGGCAGCCCGGTGGGCTCCGGCTCGCTCCAGTTCTCCCCGCCGTCCGTGCTGTGCGAGCGGTACACCGCGTCGGCCCACCGGCTGCGGAACAGGGCCAGCAGCGTGCCGCCCGGGAGCGGGTGGACGTTCATGTGCACACAGCCGGTGGAGCCCGGCACGGGCCGCTCCCGCCAGGTGCGGCCCTCGTCGTCGCTGATCATCACCGCGCTGGTGTCATGGTCGCCGACCCACTTGGCGCCCGGGGTGGACACGCAGTGGAACACCGGCAGCAGCCACCGCCCGCCGTCCAGGACCGCGATCGGCTGACGGATGAACACCCCGCCCCCGGCGGTGGCCGGGAAGAGGGTGCGCGGCGCGCCCCAGGTGTCCCCGTTGTCGTCCGACACCCGGACCCGGACCTCCGCGGTGTCCTGGTTGCCCGCCTGCTGGGCGGTGTAGAGCAACCACAGTTCACCGGCCGGGGTGGGGAACAGCAGCGGGTTCTGCTCCGAGCGCGCCGGGTCGTCGGACAGCCGGACCGGCTCCGACCAGGTGTCGGAGCCGGGTGCCAGCCGGGAGAACCACACGGAGATGTCCGGCACACCCTCCTGGGTGCCGCCGAACCATACGCAGCCGAGGTCGCCGCCGGGCAGCGCGGTCAGGTTGGCGGCGTGGTTCTGGACGGCGGGTGCGGGCAGGAACGCCTCCTGGCGCGCCGGGTCGCCCGGCCGCGGCCGGAGCCGCCCGTCCGTCACGGGTATCGCGGTGTCATGGTCGGCGGTCATGGGCGCCGGGCTCCTCGTGGTGTGCGGTGGTAGGTCTGTGTACGTCATCGGCCGGTCGCCCCCGCCCCGCGCCGACCCGGCGTCCGGCCTGCGGCCGGACAGCATGGCGGGGCGCGGTCCGGAACCCGCCTGCCTGGGACACGCCCAAGGCGTCCATGGCCCGGTGACGGGCCCCCGGTTCGGGGATCCAGGGTCTTCCCTCGGCGCCCGGCTCGCGGCCGGAGTGGCGCGGCGAGGCCCGTCCGGAACCCCGGCCGCGCGGGAACACGCCCGAGGCGTTCGGGCGCCCGGGGGCGGAGCCCTCGGTTCGGGAAGGGGCGGGGTGGGGAGAATCCACGGGGCTACCTGTTGTACGCGGGCATCGGCCCCCTCAGCCGGGCGCCCACCTCGTCGCACGCCGCCACCACGTCCTCCGGCAGCGGCCCCGCGGCGGCCGCGGCCAGGTTGGCGCGCAGGTGCTCGATCCGGGAGCCGCCCAGCAGCAGGGCGTCCACGCCGTCGCGGCCCAGCAGCCACCGCAGCGAGAGGTCGGTCAGCGGGATGGACGCCTCGTCGGCGATGCGCCCCAGGTCGCGGACCGCCTCGAAGAGGCGGGGGTCCCAGTAGCGCTGCCGGTACATCGCGGCGAGCCTGGAGTCGCCGAAGCGGCCGGACTCGGGGGCCTCCCCGAAGACATGACGCCCCGTCAACATGCCGCCGCCCAGCGGGTTGTAGACCATCGTGCGCAGGCCAGTGGTGGCCGCGTACTCCCGGTACTCCTCCTCGATGCGCCGGGCCAGCAGGTTGTACAGCTGCTGCGCCACCACCGGGCGCGGGGCGCCCACCCGGTCGGCGGTGTGGGTCAGTTCGGCGATCTGCCAGGCGGCGTAGTTGGAGACGCCGAGCGCGCGGACCTTGCCCTCGGCGACGAACTCGGCGACCGTGCTCAGCGTCTCCTCCAGCGGGGCCGCGCGGTCGGGCTGGTGGAGGTAGAAGAGGTCGACGTGGTCGGTGCCGAGGCGGCGCAGGCTGCCTTCGAGGGCCGCGCGCATGCCGCGCGCGGACAGCGGGGAGTGCTCACCGGCGTCGGCGTGCGGCATCCCGGCCTTGGTGGCGAGGACGATCCGGTCGCGACGGCCGGGCAGCAGTGCGGCGAGGAGGGTTTCGGTGACGCCCCCGACGTACGCGTTGGCGGTGTCCACGCCCGTGACCCCGGCGTCGAGCGCGGCGTCCAGCATCGCCTCGGCGCCCGCCCGGTCCACCGTGTCACCGAAGGTCATGGTGCCCAGCACCAGCCGGGACAGGGGCACCGGGGCTCCGGGCACGGTCACCCCGCCGGGCGACGCCTGGGAGGTGGTGTGGGTCTGCGCGTGCGCGTTCACTGCGTTGCTCCTGAAGTTCGGTGAGGGTCCTGGCCAGGACCATGGTCCTGGTCGGTCGCGATCGCGGACACCAGGGCGCGCGGTTTGCGCCCCCGCATCGTCGCCGGGTCGAGCGCCGCGCGCCGCAGCGCCCTGGTGTACGGCTCGGTGGGCGCGGCGAGCACGTCCGCGGTCGGGCCCGATTCGACGATCCGCCCGCCGCGCATCACCACCACCTCGGAGCTGATCTCGCGGACCACTCCGAGGTTGTGGGAGATGACGATGTAGGCGAGGTTCCGTTCGGCCTGGAGTTCGCGCAGCAGCTGGAGCACCTGGGCCTGTACGGAGACGTCCAGCGCGGACGTGGCCTCGTCGCAGACGAGCAGGTCGGGCCCGCTGGCCAGGGCGCGGGCGATGCCGATCCGCTGGCGCTGGCCGCCGGAGAACTCGGCGGGGCGGCGCTGGAGGGCGCTGGTGGGCAGGCCCACCTGGTCGATCAGCTGGGCGGCCCGGCGGCCGCGCTCGGCGGCGGACCGCATCCCGGCCAGCCGCAGCGGCTCGGCCACGATCTCCTCGGCGGTCAGATGCGGGTCCAGTGATCCATACGGGTCCTGGAAAACCATCTGCACCCGGCGCCGCAGCGGCCGCAGCCGCCGCTCGGGCAGCGACGCGATGTCGGTGCCGTCGAGCAGGATGCGTCCCTCGGTGGGGCGCAGCAGCCGGACGAGGGAGCGGGCGATGGTGGACTTGCCGCAGCCGGACTCGCCGACGATGGCGAGCGCCCCGCCGGGCGCGACGGTGAAGCCGACGCCGTCCACCGCGCGGAACACACCGCCCGGGACCGGGTATTCGACCACCAGGTCCTCGACGGCCAGCAGGGGTGTGGTCACAGCGACGCCTCCTTTGCGGAAGGAGCGGCAGGGGTCTCGTCCCAGGGGCCCAGGGTGGGGACGGCGGCGAGGAGATCGCGGGTGTACGCCTCGGCGGGGTGTTCCACGATCTGTTCGACGGGCCCGGATTCCACGAAGCGGCCGCCGCGCATGACATGGATGCGGTCGGACACCAGCCGGGCCACCCCCAGGTCGTGGGTGATCATGAGGATGCCGATGCCGGTGCGTTCCTGGAGTTCCATCAGCAGGTCGAGGACGCCCGCCTGGACGGTGACGTCGAGGGCCGAGGTCGGCTCGTCGGCGACCAGCAGCTCGGGTTCGGCGGCGAGCGCGATGGCGATGAGGACGCGCTGGAGCATGCCGCCGGAGAACTGGTGGGGGTAGGCACCCCACCGGGTCTCGGGGCGGGGGATCCGTACCCGTCCGAGCAGGTCGATGCCCTGGGCGCGGGCGTCGGCGCGGGACAGCTCCGGGTGGCGGATGCGCAGCGCCTCGGCGAGCTGGCGGCCGATGGTGTGCACCGGGCTGAGCGCGGTCATCGGGTCCTGCGGGATGAGGGAGACGCCGCGGCCACGGATCCGGCGGGCCGCGCGGGGGTCGGCGACGACGTCGACGCCCTGGATGCGGGCGGTGCCGGACAGCACGGCCAGCCCCTCGGGCAGCAGCCGCAGCAGGCCCATCGCGGTGGTGGACTTGCCGGAGCCGGACTCGCCGATGAGGGTCACGGTCTCGCCCGCGGCGAGGGTGAAGCCGACGCCGTCGACCGCGCGGACCACACCGCGGTCGGTGATCAGCTCGATCTGGAAGTCCTCGACCTCCAGCAGCGGAGCCTGCCGGTCGATCGTCGCGTTGCCGGTCGCGTCGCTCATCAGGATCCCTCCGTCGCGCGTCGGCGGGTACGGTCGCGCAGCCCGTCGCCCAGCAGGTTGACCCCGACCACCAGCAGCGCGATGACGAGGCCGGGCAGGGTCACCAGCCACCAGGAGGTGGTGATGTAGTCCTGGCCGTCGGAGATGATGCGCCCCCAGGTGGCGAACGGCCGCTGGGGTCCGGCGCCGAGGTAGCTGAGCGCGCTCTCCAGCAGGACGGCCTGGGCGAGCAGCAGCAGGACGACCAGGGACGCCTGGCGGACGATGTTGGGGATGATGTGGCGGGCCAGGATGGCGATCTGGCGCAGCCCCAGCACCCGGGCGGCGGCCACGTACGGCTTCTCGCGTTCGACCAGCACCAGTGAGCGGGTCAACCGGGCCACCTCGGGCCACTGGGCGATGGCGATCACGCAGGTGATGACGGTGACGGACGGGCCGAACAGGGCGACGACGAGCAGCAGCATCATCAGCAGCGGCAGCGACATCTGCGCCTCCAGCAGCCGGGAGACGATCGCGTCCACCCAGCGGCCGAAGTATCCGGCGGCGGCGCCCGCGACGATGCCGATGAGGCCGGAGACGAGGACGGCGAGCACACCGATCGACAGGGACACCTGGCCGCCGTGCAGCACCCGGGAGAGCAGGTCGCGGCCGAGCTGGTCGGTGCCGAAGAGATGGCCGTCGGTCAGCGGGGCGAGCCGTCGGCGGGAGAGGTCCTGGTCGTTCGCGCCGGGCAGCGGCAGCAGCTGCGCGAGGGCGACGGGCACCACCACCAGCAGGGTGCACACCGTGCCCGTCCACAGCTTGAGGCCCGCGCTGCGGCGGCGCCGGGTGGCGGTCGCGCGGACCAGGTCGCGGGCGGTGACCCGGCTGGCGCGGGCCGCGGGCATGGCCTCGGCGGGGGCCGGGGGTTCGAGGGCGCCTTTCATGTCTCAGGCCGCCTTTCCCAGGCGTACCCGCGGGTCGAGCAGCGGGTACGCCAGGTCGATGAGGAGTTGGACGAGGACCGCCAGCGCGGCGGTGACCAGGACGGTGGCCTGGATCAGCGGGTAGTCGCGGGTCTCCAGGGCGCGGACGACCAGCGAGCCGACGCCGGGCCAGCCGAAGACCACCTCGACCACGACGACGCCGTTGAGCATCGCGGCGAACCGGGTGCCGAGCGCGGTGAGCACCGGGATGGCGGAGTTGCCCATGGCGTAACGCCAGGTCAGGGCGCGCTCGGAGACACCGCGGGAGCGGGCCGTGGTGACGTACGGCGAGCTGAGGGCCGCGACCATCTCGCGCCGCACCAGCCGGGAGATGAGCGCCATCTGAAGGGTTGCCACCGTGACGGTGGGCAGCACCAGGCCGCTCCAGGTGGTGAAGCCGGAGGCGGGCAGGACCGGCATCAGCACGGCGAAGACGGTCAGCAGCATGACGCCGATCCAGAAGTCCGGCATGGACTGTCCGGCGATGGTCAGCACATTGGCACCGAGTTCGCGCTTGGTGTCGGCGCGGCGGGCCATCCACACCCCCAGCGGCACGGCGACCACGGTGGTGAGCACGATCGCGGAGAGGGCGAGGGTGATGGTGTAGGGGACCCGGTCGAACACCACGTCGAAGGCGGGGGCGTGGAAGGAGTAGCTGGTCCCGAGGTCGCCGGTGAACAGATCGCGCAGGAAGACGCCGTACTGGGTGAGCAGGCTCTGATCCAGCCCGAACTGTTCACGGATCCGGGCGAGGTCCGCGGTGCTGGGGTTGGGTCCGGCCAGGGCGGCGGCCGGGTCGCCGGGTGCCATGCGCACCAGGACGAAGACGGTGGAGAGGGTCAGGAAGATGGTCAGGACGCTCTGGCCAAGGCGGCGTATCAGATAGCGCAGCACGGCTCAGCCCTCCAGGCGCACGGCGGCGAGGTCGTAGGAGTTGAGCTGGAGGAGCGTCACGTCCCGGACCCGGGAGCGGCGGGCCAGCACCACGTCGGGGACGAAGGCCCACAGGCAGGGGCGGGTGTTCCAGATTTCCCTCTGGACGGCGGCGAGCTTGGCGTTCCGCGTCTTCTCGTCGGTTTCGGCGGAGGCGTCGGCCAGCCGGTCGGCGATCTTCGGGAAGACGTAGCCCTGGTAGGTGTCGCGGGTCTTCTCCTTCTCCGGGGTGCCGCCGTACATGCCCTGGAGGCTGGTGCTGGCGTGCCCGGTGGGGACGGAGAAGCCGTTGCCGAGGACGTCCCAGTCGCCGCGGCGGCCCTGCCGCCACTGCTGGATGTCGCCGCCGGGCTCGAACTGCTGGAGCGTCGGGCGGACGCCGACGGCGCGCAGCATCTCCAGGACCGCTTCCATCACCGAGGTGTCGCCGGGGAACTCTCCGGACTCCCAGATGATCTTCACCTTGAGGTCACGGTGGCCGAGCGCGGCGAGCTGCTTGCGCGCCTTGCCGGGGTCGTGGACGTAACCGCCGGTGCGTATCGCGCCCTTGAGGGCGAGCGGGACCACGCCCTCGGCCTGCTGGGCGGATCCGGTGAGCACGTCGTCGACGAGGGACTTGCCGTCGATGGCGTAGCTCAGCGCCTCGCGCACCCGCGGGTCGGCCAGCGGATGGCCGTGGGGCTTGCGGAAGTTGAAGAACAGCTGGTTGACGCGGGTGCCGGTGGTGCGGTCGAGGCGCACCCCGGGCAGTCCGCGCAACTGCTCGGCCGAGTCGGGGGTGATGGTGTCGATGACGTCCAGTTCGCCGCTGCGGAGCGAGACGACGCGGCTGGACTCCTCGGGGACGAAGCGGACCCGCACCCCCGGGGTGGCGGGACGCCGCCCCCAGTACCGGTCGTTGGCGGCGAGCGCGTATTCGCCGGTGCCGGAGTTCGCCGAGGTGACCACGTACGGACCGGAGCCGACGCCGCCGGACAGCTCCTCGGGCCGGTTCTTGGCGGCCGGGCTGATGAGGATGTTGGCCATCAGCTGGTCGAGGATGGGGACCGGGCGCTTGGTGTGCAGATAGAACGTGCGCTCGTCCACCGCTTCGAGGGCGGGCCGCTCGGGGAACAGCCCGACGATGAACGAGCCGTTGACGCCCCAGTACATCTTCAGCGCGGTCGCCACGTCCTTGACGGTGACGGGGCTGCCGTCGGAGTAGCGCACCCCGTCCCGCAGCCGCACCGTCCAGCGGGTGGGCTCGGTCATCTCGAAGCGGTCGGCGAGCACCAGCTCCGGCAGGAGCCCCTTGCCCATCCGGGTCAGGCCCTGGCGGACCGCCCGCTGCACGGTGACGGCCGCGTCGAACTGGTTGAGCTTGTTGTCGAGGCTGACCAGGGAACGGTTCAGCCCCAGGCTGATGGCGCCGGGGCCGGGGCCACCGGTGGGGCCCGCGCACCCGGCGAGCGGGGCGAGGGCGAGACCTGCGGAGGCGCCCGCTCCGAGGCGGAGCATGGCCCGGCGGCTGATGTCCGGGCCGCGAACGTCCGGACCGCTGCGGTCCGGGTCTTGGGGGATACGGGTCATCGTTGACCTCTCGGCGGTTCTGAGGCGAGCGACCGGCTCGCTCGACCCGCTCGGACCGGGGGCCGGACGGGTCGAGGTGTCGCGGCGGTCACCGTGACATGACTGCGCGCTTTACGCAATACCTCTCGCGCGATTCGCGCAACGTGTGTCATCATCGAGACCACGGTGACCACGTGTCCGCCGTCTGATCACGTTCGATCACGCCTGATCACTTCCCCTGTCATGGCCATTCAAGGAGGTACGGGTGGAGATGCCGCCCTTCCGCGGGGTGCTGGCCATCGCCGACGACCTGTCCGGTGCCGCCGAGACGGCCGCCGGGCTGATGTCGCGCACAACGCGCAGTCGGGTGCTCCTCCTCGGACCTGCCGCAACCGGCCCCGAGGAGATATCCGCGACCGACGCACGGGCCGCTACCGTGCTGGACCTCGACTCGCGCCACTGCCCGGCCGAGGACGCGGCCGACGCGGTCCGCGGCGCACTGCGGCTGGCGCCCACGGGCGACACCCTGGTCCTGAAGAAGATCGACTCGCTGCTGCGGGGCAATGTGGCCGCCGAGGTCGCCGCGCTGGCCGCGGACGGGCCGGGCGTCGTCGTCGCCCCCGCCCTGCCGGTCGCCGGGCGCGTGGTGCGCGCGGGCGTGGTGCACCTCGGCGGGGTGCCGCTGCACGAGGGCGACGCCTGGCGCGCCGAGGCCACGGCTCCGCCGTCCTCGGTGGCCCACGCGCTGGGCGGGCTGCCCACCGCGCTGGTCCCCCTCGCGACCGTACGCGCCGCGCGGCCCACCCTGCTGTCCGCCCTGCGGGCCGCGGTGGCGGCGGGACGGGTGGCGGTCTGCGACACGGAGACCGACGCCGACCTGGACGCGATCGTCGCGGCCTCGCTCGCCGACGACCTGCGGCTACGCCTGGTCGGCACCGGCGGCCTGGCCACCGCCCTCGGCCGCCACCTGGCGGCGGAGGGGCCCGCCACGCCGGGCCCGCGCGCGGAAGCCGCGCCGTCGGCCGAATCCGCGACCGCCGACCGGCCGGTGCTGGTCGTCGTCGGTACGGCCGAGCCGGGCGCCGTCGAGCAGGTGCGCCGAGTGGTCGCCGACGGCGCCGTACACGTCCCGCTCGACCTCGCCGACCTGCTGTCGGAGCCGCTCGCTGCCGCCCTGCCCCCGCCGACGGCCCCGGTCACGGTCGTCACCATCGCCGCGGCCGAAACCCCGGCACCGTCCCTGCCCGCCCGGCGGCTCGTGCACGGACTGGCCCGGGCCGTCGCCGCCGCGCTCGCGGGGCACGGCGGCGGGGCCGATCTCGTCCTGACCGGTGGGGAGACGGCCCGCCGGGTGCTGGACGCGCTCGCGATCACCCGGCTCGACCCCGTCGGGCAGGTGCACCACGACGCCGTACACCTCAGCACTCCCGACGGGCGATCCGTCGTGACCCGCCCGGGCAGCTTCGGCGATCCCGATTCCCTGCGTCACATCGTCCGGGCGCTGCGCCCCCACTCGACCGAACGGAAGGTCACCTCATGAACGCACCCACCACCCCCGCCCCCGCCGGTCCGCTCCCGCTCATCGCGGTCACCATGGGCGACGGCGCGGGCATCGGGCCCGAGGTGATCGTCCCCGCCCTGCTCGCCCCGGAGACCCTGCGGCGCTGCCGTCCGGTGGTCATCGGGGACGCGGAGCGGCTGCGGCAGGCGGCCCGGCTCCGCGACATCGCGTGCGAGATCGTCACGGTCGGCGCGCCCGCCGAGGCCGAGTTCGGCCCGGGCCGGATCAACGTCATCGACCTCGGGCTGCTCCCCGCCGAGCTGCCCTGGGGCGAGCTGTCCGCGGTCGCCGGGGACGCCGCGTACCAGTACGTACGGGCGGCCGCCCGGCTCGCCCTGGACGGTGAGGTGCAGGGCATCTGCACCGCGCCGCTGAACAAGGAGGCCCTCCACGCGGGCGGGCACGTCTTCCCCGGCCACACCGAGCTGCTGGCCCATCTCACCGGTGTCGAGGAGGTGTCGATGATGCTGGCCACCCCGACGGTGAAGGTCATCCACGTCACCACCCACATCGGGCTCATCGACGCCGTCAACAAGATCGAGCCGGGGCTGGTCGAGCGCACCGTGCGCCGCGGCCACGACGCGATGGTCCGGGCCGGGACCCCGGAGCCGGTGATCGGGGTGTGCGGCATCAATCCGCACGCCGGGGAGAACGGGCTGTTCGGCTACGGCGAGGAGGAGGAGAAGATCGTGCCCGCGCTGGAGGTGCTGCGCAAGGACGGCATCGACGCCCGCGGACCGCTCCCCGCCGACACCGCCTTCTTCCTGGCCGGGCGCGGCGACTACGACCTGATCGTGGCCATGTACCACGACCAGGGGCACGGCCCGGTCAAGGTGCTGGGCCTGGAGGCCGGGGTCAACCTCACCGTCGGCCTCCCCGTGATCCGCACCTCCGTCGACCACGGCACCGCGTTCGACATCGCCGGTACCGGCAAGGCCGACGCCGGTAGCATGATCGAGGCGCTGCGGCAGGCCGCCGAGATGTCGCCCTCGCCCGCCCAGTGAAACCAGTGACCGAGAAGGACGCATGACATTGCCGGTACAGGGAGCACGGGCCCGGCGCGACCAGATCGTCCACCTCGCGACGACCACGGGCCTGGCCAGCGTGGAGGAGCTGTCCCGTACGTTCGGGGTCACCGCGTCCACCATCCGCCGCGACCTCGCGCAGCTGACCGCCGACGGTCGGCTGGCGCGGACGTACGGCGGAGCGATGGCCCTGGTCGCCCACCCCGAGGCGTCGCTGCGCCAGCGCACCGGCGAGGCGTTCGAGGCGAAGCGGGCCATCGCGCGCTGGGCGGCGTCGACCGTCCGTACCGGCGAGACGGTGCTGCTGGACGCGGGCTCGACCGTCGGCGCCCTCGCCCACGAGCTGCGCACGGCCGAGGGGCTGACGGTGGCCACGACCGGGCTCACCGCGCTCCAGGAGCTGGCCGACGTGGAGTCGGTGCGGGTGGAGTGCCTGGGCGGTACGCTCCGGCCGCTGAGCCAGAGCTTCCTGGGCCCGCTCGCCGAGGCGGCGCTGGAGCGCATGACGTTCGACCGGGTCTTCCTGGGCGCCGACGGGGTGACGGCCGAACACGGCATCTGCGAGGCGGATCTGCGCCAGACCCGGCTGAAGGAGCTGATGGCCCGGCGCGCCGAGCGGGTGTACGTGCTGGCGCACGCGGCCAAGGTCGGCCGGCGCCCGTTCCACACCTGGATACGGCTGCCGCCCGGCTGGACCCTGGTGACCGACGGCGGCGCCGACCCGGACGAGATCGGGGCACTGCGCGCCGGGGGCGTCGAGGTCGTGATCGCGGACGCCGGGAATTACGAATAAAACGCCACGGAATAGCAAATTGCACCGAAAAGCGGCAATCCGTGCAATCCATGGGCAATCCATAACGGATAGGATGGAATAGACCGTTATGGCGTCGGTGTTTTTCTCCCATTCGGCGCCGTAGCCATGCGTGGGCAGGGGGCGATCGGGAACCCGCCCCGCATATGAGGTGGCCACCGTCTCATGAGCTTTTGGAGGACACCGTGGCACGGCACATCAATCCCCTTTCCGCCGCCGATCCGACGCAGCCCGACGACCCGGTGCCGCCGAACCCGACCCCGTCGCCCGGGCCCGGCGGTCCGGAACCCGGCCCCGCGCCGGGGCCCGTGCCCGGTCCGCCGCCGGGACCGCCGCCGGACCCGGTGCCGTCGCCCCCGCCGGAGCCGCCGCCGAACCCCACCCCGGGGCCGCCCCCGGGCCCGTCCCCGGACCCGGTCCCCCGTCCCCCGGGCCCCGATCCGGTCCCCGACCCGTCCCCGGCGCCGGGCCCGCTGACCTGATCCGGAACACGCTTCTCCCCCTGCCGGCGTAAGCGGACGCGTGCGGGCGCGGTCGCGGTGAGATGGTCGAATCCCGGACCGGATCCCGGACCGCCAAGGAGCCGCAGATGCCGCACACCGCACCGTCCCGCCCCGTCCTGGAGCCCGCGGCCGCCGCGTTCGCCGAGGCCACCGCGAAGCCGCCGTACCTGTACCAGATGTCGCCCGCGGAGGGCCGCAGGACGGTCGACGAGCTCCAGTCCGGCGAGGTGCCCAAGCCCGAGGTGGACGAGGAGTGGATCAGCGTCACCGGGATTCCGGCCGGTGGGGTGAAGGCGCGGATCATCCGTCCGCCGAATGTCTCCGGGGCCCTTCCGGTGATCCTCTATGTGCACGGCGCGGGCTGGGTGTTCGGCGATGCGCACACGCATGACCGGCTGGCCCGGGAGCTGGCGGTCGGGGTCGGCGCGGCCGTGGTGTTCCCCGAGTACGACCTCTCCCCCGAGGCCCGCTACCCGGTGGCCCTGGAGCAGTGTTACGCGGTCGGGCAGTGGATCGTGGCGCACGGCGAGGGCGCCGGGCTCGACGCGAACCGGCTCGCGGTGGCCGGGGACTCGGTCGGCGGCAACATGACCGCCGCGCTGACCCTGCTGGCCAAGGAGCGCGGCGACATCTCCCCCGTCCAGCAGGTGCTGTTCTACCCGGTGACGGACGCGAACTTCGACACCGGCTCGTACGACCAGTTCGCCGACGGCTACTACCTGACCCGCGAGGGCATGAAGTGGTTCTGGGACCAGTACACCACCGACCCCGCGCAGCGGGCCGAGATCACCGCCTCCCCGCTGCGCGCGGAGACCAGCCAGCTCAAGGGGCTGCCGCCCGCGCTGGTCATCACCGGTGAGGCCGATGTGCTGCGGGACGAGGGCGAGGCGTACGCGAACAAGCTCCGCGACGCCGGGGTGCCGGTGACCGCGCTGCGCATGCAGGGCATCATCCATGACTTCCTGATGCTCGACGCGCTGCGGGACACCCATGCGGCACGGGCCGCGCTCACCCTGGCCGTGGACACCCTGCGCGACGCGCTCGGCACGGCCTGACCCCGGTATCCCCGGTGTTCAGGCCCCGGCGCCGCGCGCCTTGGCCTGCTGCTTCATCTGCTGCTTGTGGGCGCGCACCTTGCCGAGCGACTCGGGTCCGGTGATGTCGGCGACCGAGCGGTACGAGCCCTCCTCGCCGTACGACCCCGCCGCCTCGCGCCAGCCCTCGGGCCGCACCCCGAACCGCTTGCCGAGCAGGGCCAGGAAGATCTGGGACTTCTGCTTGCCGTAGCCGGGCAGCGCGTTCAGCCGTTTGAGGAGTTCGGCGCCGGTGGGGGCGTCGCGCCACAGGGCGGCCGCATCGCCGTCGTAGTGCTCGACCAGGTACTGGCACAGCTGCTGGATCCGCTTGGCCATCGACCCGGGGTAGCGGTGCACGGCCGGTTTCTCCGACAGCAGCTCCGGGAACCGCTCGGGGTCGTACGCGGCGATCTCATGGGCGTCCAGGTCGTCGGCGCCCATCCGCCGCGCGATCGTGTACGGGCCGGTGAACGCCCATTCCATGGGCACCTGCTGATCGAGCAGCATGCCGGTCAGGAGGGCGAGGGGGCTGCGCGCGAGCAGGGCGTCGGCCTCGGGCTGCTGGGCGAGACGAAGGGTGGCGTCCATCCCCGGCGGATACCCACCGCTCCGACACCGAATCACCCAGCGTCACAATTCCCCCCAAAGATGCAGGAATGGTGAGGCGATTTGGCCGAATTGCACGACCTTGGGGGGCGTGCGAGCCTGGTTGCGACCGCAGAACCGACCGTGCAACCGATCGCCCTCTCAAGAGCGGGACCTCACCGCTTCACCGCTGTGCCGCGGGCAGGCCGTGACATCGGACCACGGAGGCGAGTGACCATGTCAGCAACCGCGACTCGCCGCCGACGCCATGACGACACCCCCGACACCGGCGGCGCCTTTCTGCGCATGTCCCGGCTGCCGTCCGGGCCGGAGCGCGACGCGCTGCGCGAGGCGATCATCTGCGAGTGGCTGCCGGTGGCCAAACGCCTGGCGCTGCGCTTCCGCAACAAGGGCGAGAACATGGAGGACCTCACCCAGGTCGCCTCGCTGGCCCTGGTGAAGGCCGTCGACCGCTACAACCCGGACCTCGGCCACGCCTTCCCCTCGTACGCGATCCCCGTCATCACCGGCGAGCTGAAGCGCCACTTCCGCGACTATCTGTGGACGCTGCACATCCCGCGCAACATCCAGGAGGTCCGCTCCCGCACCCGCTCGGCGCGCGACGCGCTGGAACAGGAGCTGGGCGGCCGTACCCCGACCGTCGGGGAGATCAGCACCCGCACCGGCATGCCGCAGGAGGACGTGCGCGCCGGTCTGGAGGCGAGCGCCTCCTGCACCCCGCTGTCCCTCAACGCCGCGGTGCAGGGTGCCGAGGAGCGGCTGCTCGCCGAGACGGTCGGCGCGGACGACGCCGCGATCGAACGGGTCGTCAACCGGGAGTCGCTGCGGGTGCTCATCGCGGACCTCTCCGAACAGGACCGCTACGTGCTCTACCTGCGGTTCTTCGCCGGGCTTTCGCAGAGCCAGATCGGCGAGATCCTCGGCTTCTCCCAGATGCACATATCCCGCAGGCTGTCCCGGCTCTACAGCGAGCTGCGCCAGGGGCTGCTGGCCCACGCGTAGCCCACGTAGTCCACCATGCTCCCGGCAGGAGGTGCCGATGCGCTCCGAGACCGCCCGTATCGCCGCGGACGACGCCCTGCTCGTGGGCGATCTGGCCCTTCCCGAACACCCCTCGGCCGTGGTCGCCTTCGCCCACGGCAGCGGCAGTTCCCGGCACAGCCCGCGCAACCGCGCGGTGGCCGCGGTACTCCAGGAGGCGGGGCTCGCGACGCTGCTGTTCGACCTGCTCACCGACGCCGAGGAGCGGGTGGACGCGATCACCGCGGAGCACCGCTTCGACATCCCACTGCTGGGCCGGCGGCTGGTGGCGGCGGTCGACTGGCTCGCCGGGCACCCCGGCACCAGCGGACTGCCGGTCGGCCTGTTCGGAGCCAGTACGGGCGCGGCGGCGGCCCTGACCGCCGCGGCGGAGCGGCCCGAGCGGGTGCGGGCCGTGGTGTCCCGGGGCGGGCGCCCGGACCTGGCGGGCGGGGTGCTGAACCGGGTGGGCGCGCCGGTGCTGCTGGTGGTCGGCGGGGACGACCACGAGGTGCTGGGCCTGAACGAGCAGGCCGCCGCGATGCTGGCCGCGCCGCACGAGGTCCATGTGGTGCCCGGGGCGACCCACCTCTTCGAGGAGCCCGGGGCGCTGGAACAGGCGGCGGAGGCGGCGCGGGACTGGTTCGCGCGCATGGCCGAGCAGCACGACGCCCAGCGCTAGGGGGTGTCTTGTCGGTCAGGCCGGATCAGCGAGCGGCGTCAGGGGGCACCTCCCAGCGGTAGCTGGGGGAGCGGTACATCGCAACCCGCGTGAGGAGAGCGCAGCGGCGCTGCGATCGGCAAGACACCCCCTACTAGGTACCCAGCACCTCGCGCAGGTCGTACGAGACCGGCTCCTCCAACTGTGCGTAGGTGCAGCTCTCCGGCTCGCGGTCGGGCCGCCAGCGCCGGAACCGGGCGGTGTGCCGGAAGCGGTCGCCCTGCATGTGGTCGTACGCCACCTCGCACACCCGCTCCGGGCGCAGCGGCAGCCAGGAGAGGTCCTTGACGCCGGTCCAGCGGCTGGGCGCGCCCGGCATCCGGCTCTGGGCGTGGGCCTCCTCGCGCGCCCAGTCGGCCCACGGGTGGCCCTCGACGGACTCCATGCGCAGCGGCTCCAGTTCGGTCATCAGTTCGTGGCGGCGGCGCATCGGGAAGGCGGCGCAGACGCCGACGTGCTGGAGGCGGCCGGTGGCGTCGTGCAGGCCGAGCAGCAGGGAGCCGACGACCGGTCCGGACTTGTGCAGCCGCAAGCCCGCCACCACGCAGTCGGCGGTCCGCTCGTGCTTGACCTTGACCATGACGCGCTCGCCGGGCCGGTAGCCGAGGTCGGGGCGCTTGGCGACGATGCCGTCGAGCCCGGCGCCCTCGTAGTGGTCGAACCACCGCCGGGCCACGTCGACGTCGTCGGTCCAGGGGGCGGTGAAGACGGGGTCGGTGGCCTCGCGCAGCGCCTCGGTCAGGGCGTCGCGACGCTCTCCGAGGGGTGCGTCCATGTACGAGGTGTCGCCGAGGGCGAGGAGGTCGAACGCGACGAAGCCCGCCGGGGTGGTACGGGCCAGCATCCGCACCCGGGAGTCGGCGGGGTGGATGCGCTCCAGGAGGGCGTCGAAGTCGAGGCGCCCCTCGCGCGCGATGACGATCTCGCCGTCCAGGACGCAGCGCGGCGGCAGATGGGTGCGGAAGGCGTCGACGAGTTCGGGGAAGTAGCGGGTGAGCGGCTTGCCGGTGCGGCTGCCGACCTCGACCTCGTCCCCGTCGCGGAACACGATGGCCCGGAAGCCGTCCCACTTCGCCTCGTACCGCATACCGGGCGGGATCGTGGCCACCGACTTGGCCAGCATCGGTGCCACCGGGGGCATCACCGGAAGGTCCATGATGTCTTCGATTGTGCGGCCGCCGGGGCCCGCGCGCCCGCCGGGAGGTGGAGCGGGCGGAGTGGACCTAGCGTTGGTATATGGCAGAGACGGTGGAGCTCGACGTCGGTGGGCGCACGGTACGGCTGTCCAGCCCCGGGAAGGTGTACTTCCCGGAGCGGGGCTTCACCAAGCTCGACCTGGCCCGCTACTACCTCGCCGTCGGCGACGGTGCGCTGCGCGCGCTGCGGGACCGGCCGACGACGCTGGAGCGCTACCCGGAGGGGGTGGCGGGGGAATCGTTCTTCCAGAAGCGGGCGCCGAAGAACCTTCCCGACTGGATCCCGACCGGCCGCATCTCCTTCCCCAGCGGGCGGTACGCGGACGAGCTGTGCCCCACGGAGACGGCGGCCGTGGTGTGGGCCGCCAACCTGGGCTGTCTGACCTTCCATCCGTGGCCGGTGCGGCGCGGCGACACCGACCACCCCGATGAGCTGCGCATCGACCTCGACCCGCAGCCGGGCACCGACTACGGGGACGCGGTACGGGCCGCGGGCGAGCTGCGCCAGGTGCTGGACGAGCTGGGACTGCGGGGCTGGCCCAAGACCTCCGGCGGGCGGGGGCTGCACGTCTTCGTGCCCATCGCGCCGGAGTGGACCTTCACCCAGGTGCGGCGCTCGGCGATCGCGGTCGCGCGCGAGCTGGAGCGACGGGCGCCGGAGCGGATCACCACGGCGTGGTGGAAGGAGGAGCGCGGCGAGAAGATCTTCGTGGACTACAACCAGACCGCGCGGGACCGCACCATCGCCAGCGCCTATTCCGTACGCCCCCGGCCGCACGCCCCGGTCTCCGCGCCGTTGCGCTGGGACGAGGTGCCCGACGCCCGGCCGCGCGACTTCGACCTGGCCACCATGCCGGTGCGCTACCGGGAAGTGGGCGATGTGCACGCGGACATGGACGAGCACGCGTACCGGCTGGAATCCGCGCTGGAACTGGCCGACCGCGACGAGCGGGATCACGGCCTCGGCGATCTCCCGTATCCGCCGGAGCACCCCAAGATGAAGGGCGAGCCGAAGCGGGTGCAGCCGAGCCGGGCCAAGCGGTAGTGCCACAATCGGGCCATGGCCGTCTTCACGCATCCGGACCGCCACCGGGTGGCCGTGCTCGTCCGGCACGGGATGCTGCCGTTCGAGCTGGGCATGGCGCACCGCCTGTTCGGCCGGGCCGTCTCGGCGTCCGGCGAGCCGCTGTACGAGGTGGTGACGTGTGCGCTGGTGCCCGGTGAGGTGCGTACGGACTCCGACGTCAGCGTGAACGTCGCCCATGGCCCGGAGGCGCTGGCCGAGGCCGACACGGTGATCGTCCCGGCCGCCAACGAGAAGGACGAGCCGCAGACCGAGGGCCGTCTCGGCCCCGCGCTGGCCGACGCCTTCGCCCTCATCCGGCGGCCCGGCACCCGCATCGCCTCCATCTGCACCGGCGCGTTCGTCCTGGCCGCGGCCGGGCTGCTGGACGGCCGCCGGGCGACGACGCACTGGCAGGCCGCCGACCAGTTCCGGGCGCTGTACCCGTCGGTCGAGCTGGACCCGGACGTCCTGTACGCCGACGAGGGCGACGTCCTCACCTCCGCCGGGGACGCCTCCGGCATCGATCTGCTGCTGCATCTGATCCGGCTCGACCACGGCTCCGCGGTGGCGGGCGAGGTCGCGCGGGGCGCCGTGGTGGCGCCGCACCGCGACGGCGGCCAGGCCCAGTTCATCCGCCGCCCCGTCCCCGCGCCGCACGGCTCCTCCACCCGGGAGGCGCGGGCCTGGGCCCTGACCCGCCTCGACCGCCCGCTGACCCTCGCGGAGCTGGCCGCGCACGAGTCGATGAGCGTGCGGACGTTCTCGCGCCGGTTCCGGGAGGAGGTCGGCATGACGCCCGTGACCTGGCTGACCCAGCGCCGGGTGGAGCGGGCGTGCCAGCTGCTGGAGGAGACGGATCTGCCGGTGGACCAGGTGGCGGCGGAGGCGGGCTTCGGCACGGCGGCGTCGCTGAGGATGCACCTGCGCGACGCGCTGGGCGTGTCCCCGAGCGCGTACCGCTGCACCTTCCGCGGCGAGTAGCGCCCCCGGGCCGACGCCGGCTCCAGGGGGTGTCTTGTCGATCAGGCCGGATCAGCGAGCGGCGTCAGGGGGCACCCCCAGCGGTAGCTGGGGGAGGCGCTGCGTGCGACGAGCGCGGGGCCGCGAGGTGCCGCCCGCCGCGGCAGCGGCTGATGTCACAGCGGCGCCGGGAGCCCGGCATGATCGGCAAGACACCCCCTAGCGCCGGGGCGATACCGGCCGCTCCGCGCCCAGGGTGGTGAACCAGTGCTGGATCCGGTCCTCGTTGTGGGTCCGCGCCAGCGACAGCGTGAGCAGGATCCGGGCCTTCTGCGGGGTCAGGTCCTGCGCGCCGACCACGCCGCGTTCGTGCGGGTCGTACACCGCGCCCGAGCCGGTGCGGGAGGCGGACGCGAAGAGCACGCCGTTCTTCACGGCGTCGTCGCGGGCCTCCGTCATGGCCGGGGAGAGGCCGCCCGCGCCGGTTCCCGCGGTGACGACACCGGCCGCGCCCGCGTCGGCGAACGCCTTGACGGCCTCGGGCCCGGCGCCCTGGTAGCTGTAGGCGATCTCGACCTTCGGCAGCGGCCGCCGGGCGATGCGGTCCAGGTCGAAGGGGGTCTTCCAGCCCGGCTTGCCGCACTGCTGGACGCGGGCCGGGGCCCGGTCGATGCGGATGTGGTTCTGGTCGACGACGCCCAGCTCACCGCTGCTGCCGCTGGTGAAGGCGTTGAGCCGCAGCGCGTCGGCCTTGCGGACCTCGCGGGCGGCCTGGATCTGGTCGTTGAGCATGACGACCGTGCCGAAGCAGGTGGTGCGGCCACTGGCGGCGAGGCGGATCGCGTTGTAGAGGTTGGCGGGGCCGTCGGAGCCGATGACCGTCCAGGGGCGCAGGGCGCCGGTGAGCACCACGGGCTTGTCGCTGCGGACGGTGAGGTCCAGCCAGTACGCGAACTCCTCCATGGTGTCCGTGCCGGCGGTGACGACGACCGCGTCGTTGGTGCGCAGCGCGTCGTCGACCGCGGTGGTGAGCCGCCGGTACTCGGGGAGGGAGTAGTCGTTGGAGTCCTTGTTGCCGAACTGCCGCGTCGTGACGTCGGCGAGCCGGTTCACCTCGGGTCTGAGGTCCTCGACCAGCCGGGACACCGGGAGCTGTCCGGCTTCGTAGCTCTGGAAGGACACCCGGCTCTTGCTGACGCCCGCGATGGTGCCGCCGGTGCCGATGACGGCGACCTGCGGCTCGGGTCCGCGCTCCGGCTCCGGTGACCGTTCGGCGACGGCGAGGGCCGCGGCCGGGGTGCCGAGGCCGACGGCGATCAGGGTGATCAGGACGGCGGAGCCGCGGGCGATCCGGTGCATGGGACACCACCCAAGGTGGCATGTGTGGCCATAAGCGAATATGCGGACTATTCACCGTAACCACGTTTCCCCGGCGGCGGCGAGGCAGCCGAGGGCGAGCGCCCGCACAGCCGCGCCAGCAGCAGCGCCACATCGTCGTCCGGCGCCCCGTGCAGCGCCGCGAGCACCTGGTCGCAGATCCGGTCCAGCGGGCCGTGGTGGTGGCGGCGCAGCAGCTGGACCAGGGTGTGCAGCCCGACGTCCAGCGACTCGTGCCGCTTCTCCACCAGACCGTCGGTGAACAGGGCCAGCACCGCGCCCTCGGCCAGGTCGCAGTCGACCGCGGCGAACGGGACGCCGCCGACGCCCAGCGGTGCGCCGCTGGGGATGTCCAGCAGCTCGGCGTCGCCGTCCGGGTGGACCAGGACCGGCGGCAGATGGCCCGCGGTGGACAGCTCGCAGTGCCCGGTGCGGGGGTCGCAGACCGCGTACAGGCAGGTGGCGATGGAGTCCCCCAGGGTCTGGGTGATCTCGTCCAGGTGGCGCAGCAGCTCGACGGGCGGCAGGTCGAGCCTGGAGAAGGCGCGGGTCGCGGTGCGCAGCTGCCCCATGATCGCGGCGGCGTGGATGCCCTTGCCCATGACGTCCCCGACGACCAGGCCGACGCGGCCGTCCTTCATCGGCAGCACATCGAACCAGTCGCCGCCCGCCGCGCTGACCGCGGGCAGATAGCGGGAGGCGGTCTCCAGGCCGTCGAGGTCGCGCGGCGGCAGGGACAGCAGGCTGCGCTGGAGGGTGAGCGCGGCGTCGCGTTCCCGCCCGTACAGCCGGGCGTTGTCGATGGCGAGGGCGGCGCGCATGGCCAGCTCACAGGCGAGGGTGAGGTCGTCCTCGTCGAACGGCTTGGTGTTGACCGTGCGGTGCAGGCTGAGGGTGCCGAGCACGCTGCCGCGGGCGATGAGCGGGGCCGCGATGTAGGAGTGGACGCCCTCGCGCCGCAGCACGTCGGCGGCGGCCTCGTCCCGCGCGATGCGGCGTATGTCCTGCTCGGAGGTGTGGGGCACCAGGATCGGCGCGCCGTCGCGCACGCACTGGGCGATCAGGCGGTTCGCGCCGTAGCGGGCGATCTCGCCGACCGGGTCGGCGGCGTGGACGGCCTCGGTGGGATAGCCTGCGGCGACGGCGAGGGCCCGGAAGCGGGCCGAGCCGTCGCTGCGCACCCGGGCCACGGGTTCGCGGTGCACCACCGCGTCGAGGACGTCGACGGCCGCGAGGTCGGCGAGCCGGGGCACCGCCACGTCGGCGAGTTCCTGGGCGGTCTGCCGCAGGTCCAGGGTGGTGCCGATGCGGACGCCCGCGTCGGCGACGACGGCCAGCCGCTCGCGCGCCTCGGCGACCTCGCTGGCCGCCCGGTGGCGTGCGGACACGTCGATGACGGAGACGGCGATGCCCAGGACCCGGCCACCGGCGTCCTCCAGCCGGTAGTACGACTCCGACCAGGCGTGGTCGTGGTCGGGGTCAGCGGGGGTCCGGCCGATGGTCTGGTGGTCCAGGATCGGTTCCCCGGTGGCCAGGACGCGCCGCATGGCGGTCTCGATGGCCTCGGTGTCGAGCCCGGGCAGCATCTCGCTGATCCGGCGCCCGCGCACCAGGGGTTCGGGCATGCCGTTCATGCTCTGGAGCGCCGGGTTGGCGCGCTGCCACCGCAGCTCCGTGTCGAAGACCGCGAGCCCGACGGGCGACTGCTCGATCAGCAGGCCCGATACGGCCAGGTCGGTCTCGACCCGCCGTACGGTCCCCTCGTCGGCGGCCAGCCCGAGGGCGTACGCGTCGCCGTGGCGGTCGTGGAGGCCCATGGTGTGGAACTCGACGCGCACGGTGGTGCCGTCCCGGCGCCGGACGGGGAAGACGCCCGCCCAGGTGTCGCCCGCCCGGACCCGGGCGAACAGGTCCCTGGCCGCCCGCCGGTCCTCCGGGCGGACGAGCAGATGGTCCGCGCGCCGCCCGAGGGCCTCGGCCGCGGAGAAGCCGAACAGCAACTCCGCCTCGGGGCTCCACAGGGTGATGCGGCCGTCGGCGTCGAGCACCACGGCGGCGACCCGAAGGAGGTCGAGCACCCCGCCCGCGACGGTGGTCAGGCCGTCCCCACCCGTCGGGTCCGCCTCGCTGTCCTGGTCAAGACGGTCATGCGTCGTCATACCGGCACCTCACCGGCTCGCCGTGCCCTCCCTCTGTCATACCTCGCCCCGCGCACCGCCGCACCACCGATGGGGGATGCGGGCACGGTCAGATGGTGAACGGGCGCTGCCGGACGAAGTCCGGGCGCTCGACTCCGGCCGTGACCAGATGGGGGGTCTGGTCCGGGGGCATCCTCCTGACGATCTCCCGGTGCAGCGCGCGGTAGCTGCCCGAGAACACGCCGCCCCGCCACACCTCCAGCAGGGTGCCGGTGAACAGCCCGTTGACGGTGCCGTCGGCGGAGGTCTGGTTGTCCTGACAGCCGGAGATGTGCAGCACGCTGGCGTCGATCTTCGCGAGGTCCTTGGCGGTGCAGGACTTCTGGATCCGGTCGTAGAGGTCGCGGTCGCGCGCGTAGACCGCGGACTGCACGGGCTGGGGCATGGCCCGCAGCCTCCTGCCGACCTCGCGGGGGTCGTCGGTGTCGAAGCGGCGGCCGAGTTCACCCGCGCTCAGCACCTCGGGCAGCCGCCGGGCGACCCTCCCGCTGTGGCAGCTGTCGGAGAGCATCCAGATCCGCACGCCCTTGGCGAACTTGCCGAACAGCGCGAACAGCTCGTCGTCGACCAGCTGGCGGTCGTACAGCGCCCAGGTCCCGTCCAGCCGGTCGCCGGTCTCGTCGTGGTTGAGGTCGGGCACCTGACCGCCGTGGCCGGAGTAGGTGAGGAAGAGGATGTCGCCCTCGGCCAGCCGCCCGGCCGCGGTCTCCAGCGCGGAGGTGACCGCCTCGGCGGTGGCGGCGCCGCCCAGCAGCGGGCCGGTGACCTCGAAGCCCGCGGAACCGGCGAGCCGGGCCATGTCGGTCGCGTCCTGCTCGCAGGCGGTCAGCTCACCGCTCCAGCCGTCGTACGCCAAGAGATCGACCTGGTTGAGTCCGATGTGCACGGAGAGACCGATGGGCATAGGGGCTCCTCGGGTGACGGTCGGTCGGCGAGTGCGCGGCGCGGCCGCCCCGCGGGCGACGGATCGCCCTCCCCAGGATGATGCGCGTGCCTCCCCCGCCCCGCCCTGTTTTCCGGGCCCATACGGGAACGAGGCTGGGGAACTAATCCCCCGTGCCCCGGGTCGCGGGGCGGGACGACAGGGCGTGCACGAGAAGGTCGGCGGTGCGCTCCAGATAGCCGGGCTCGGGCGGCAGGCCCCGCACCGCGATACGCCAGTAGACCGGCGCGGCGAGCAGGTCGAGCGCCAGCTCGCGGTCCGTGTCCGGCGGCAGCTCACCGCGCTCCACCGCCCGGTCCAGCAGGGCGACGGCGCGGGCGCGGCGCGGCGCGCCGATGCCGATGGCGAGCGCCTCCGCCAGCGCCTCGTCCCGGCGCGCCTCGACGATCAGGTCCGGGATGATCCGGCTGAACCGCGGATGGGTCAGCCAGTCGGCGACGGCTTGCAGCGCGGCGAGCACATCGCCGCGCAGCGACCCGGAGTCGGGCAGATCGATCATCGCGACGCTCAGCTCGGACGCGACGTCGATGACCATCTGCTGCTTGGACGGCCACCGCCGGTACAGCGCGCTCTTGCCGACCCCGGCCCGCTTGGCGACGGCCTCCATCGACAGCCGCCCGTAGCCCTGTTCGGCGAGTTCGTCGAGGACGGCGGCGCGGATGGCCTCGGTCTTGGCCGGGCGCAGCGTGGCGGCGCCGCTCGGGGCGCGCCGGGTGGGCGAGGTGGGGCGGGAGGGTTCCGGCATGGACCGACCCTAGCAGATGGACGAGACGGTACCGTTCTGTTTACAGTGCGAACGGGACGGTACCGTCCCGTTCATTCATGCGGAAGGAAAGCGTCATGGACGAACGCGTCAGGGTGTACGAGCGGATGAAGAAGCTCCTGCTCGCCCACGACATGCGGGGGTTCGCGGATCTGTGGGCCGAGGACGGCACCATGGAGTTCCCGTTCGCCCCGCCCGGATGGCCGCGCAGGCTGGAGGGGCGCGCGGCGGTGTGGGACTACGTGCGCGACTACACCGACCACATCGATCTGCGGGCCGTCGCCCAGGAGACCGTGCACCGGACCGCGGACCCGGGCGTCCTGATCGTGGAGTTCACGATGGAGGCCGTCGCCGTCCCCACCGGCCGCCCGCTCCGGATCGACTACGTCGCCGTCATCACCGTCGCGGGCGGCGAGATCGTCTCGTACCGGGACTACTGGAATCCGCTCCTGCTGAACGACGGGATGTCCTTCGCCGCCGAGGGAGGCCGGACCGATGCCTGAGCCCACGACCGGACCTACCGCTGAACCCCTCTCCGGGTCCACCGTGCTGGTCACCGGCGCGACCGGCAACACCGGCTCGCGCGTCGTACGGGGCCTGCGGGAGCGCGGCGCGGCGGTCCGGGCGGCCGCCCGGCGGCCCGGACCGGAGCCGGGCGCGGACGGGGTGCGCTTCGACTGGTACGACCCGGCCACCCATGCCGCCGCGCTGACCGGGGTGGAGCGGGTCTATCTGGTCGCCCCCGTCGGCGAGACCGACCCGGTGCCCCTGGTCGAACCGTTCCTGGCCGCCGCGCTCGACCGGGGCGTACGGCGGGTGGTGCTGCTCAGCTCCTCCGCGATCCCCGCCGACGCGCCGGGCCTGGGCGCGCTGCACCGGCTCGTACGGGACACGGTGCCCGAGTGGGCGGTGCTGCGGCCGTCGTGGTTCATGCAGAACTTCACCGGCGACCACGCGGTGGCCCATGCCATCCGCGGCGACGGCTGGATCGTCACCGCGACCGGTGACGGCCGGGTCGGCTTCGTCGACGCGGACGACATCGCCGCCGTCGCCGTCCGGGCCCTGCTGGATGACCGCCCGCACAACACGGACCACGTCATCACCGGTCCGGAGGCGCTTCGCTACGCCGACGCGGCGCGCATCGTGGCCGAGGTCTCCGGGCGCCGGGTCAGCCATGTCACGGTGGCGCCCGGGGCGTTGCGGGAGCGGCTGGCGGACGCGGGGATACCGCGGGAGTTCGCGGCGGTGCTGGCGGGCCTGGACGAGGACATCCGGGGCGGCGCGGAGGACCGTACGACGGACACGGTCCGCCGGATCACCGGCCGCGAGCCCCGGTCGTTCCGCGACTTCGCGCAGGCCCACCGGGCGGCCTGGGACTAGAGGGCGTCAGCGCAGCAGCAGCTGCAATCCGCCCAGCACGGTCGCCGCGATCACCAGCCGCTCGAAGAGCAGCTGGTCGATGCGGTCGACGCACACCTTGCCGAGGATGGCGCCGGGTATCACGAAGAGGGCGAGGCCCGCGTCCAGCAGCAGGGAGTGGCCGTCGATCAGGCCGAGATTGACGCTGAAGGGCACCTTGCACACGTTCACGATGAAGAAGAACCAGGCCGAGGTGCCCAGGAAGCCGAGCTTCTGGAAGCCGGAGGAGATCAGATAGAGGGACATCACCGGGCCGCCCGCGTTGGCGACCATGGTGGTGAACCCGCCGAGCGCACCGTACGAACCGGCCTTGGCCCGGCCCCCGGTGCCACCGGCCGGCTGTGCGGCCGCCGCCGCGTCCGCCCCCGAGCGCCGCCGCCACACCGTGACGGCGGCCATGAACAGCAGGATCGCGCCGATCGACACGCGCACCGCCGCGTCGTCGGCCCACAGCATGAACACCCAGCCCGCCACCACGCCGACCGCCACCGCGGGGAGCAGCCGCCACAGGGTGGCCCAGTGGGCGTGCCGCCGGTAGGTGAAGACGGCGAGCACATCGCCGACGATGAGCAGCGGCAGCAGCACCCCCGTCGACTCACGGGCGGGCAGTACGGCCGCGAAGATGGCGAGGCTGACCGTGTTGGCCCCGCTGACGGCGGTCTTCGAGAAGCCGACGAGCAGGGCCGCACCGGCGAGCGCGGCCAGTTCCCAAAGGGCGATGGTGTTCATGCCACGACACGATGCTACGTCCCCACCTGCACGAATACGGCGGGGTGGAGCTAGGCGGTCCAAGACCCCCTGGTGAGTGTCGTGCCGATCATGCCGGGCTCCCGACGCCGCGGTGACATCAGCCGCTGCCGCGGCGGGCGGCACCTCGCGGCCCCGCGCTCGTCGCTCCCCCAGCTACCGCTGAAGTGCCCCCCCGCGCTCTCCTCACGCGGGTTGCGAGCTTCCCCCAGCTACCGCTGGGAGGTGCCCCCTGACGCCGCTCGCTGATCCGGCCTGACCGACAAGGACACCCCCTAGTTAGCGCCCCGCCGCCTCCTCCAGCGCGGCCCGCAGCGTACGGCTGTCGGTGAGGCCGTCCCCGGGCCGGGTCAGCCAGACGTGCCCGCGCCGCACGCACCCCGGGCGGGGGCACCGCAGCACCCGGCCCGCCCCGGCCGCCGCGACCGTGCGGCGGCGTGCGTACGGGGTCCCGGCCAGCCAGCGCTTCCACTCGGCCGCGGAGCCGGGCGGGACGAGGAAGGTCAGCACATGGCTGGAGGTCGCCAGCATCACGGGCCCGGTCGCCGCGTCGCGCCGCTGGAGGGCCTGGATCACCGCCGTACCGATGTCGTCGGCCATGCGGACCAGGTCGAAGACGGTGCCCACCGGCAGGTCGGCGAGGCCGTCGCCGCTGGCCCACTGGAGCCGCACCCGTCCGGGGTCGTCGCTGGCGGACAGCAGCCAGTCGGCCGCGTCGGTCTGCACGGTGCCGCCCACAGGACTCATGAGGCGCGCTCGAGCGGCAGGGTGAACCACACCTTCTTCCCCTCGCCGCCCGGTCCCGGCGGTTCGGTGCCCCAGTCGCTGGCCAGGCAGTCGACGATGGCGAGGCCGCGGCCGGACTCCTCGGTCGGCGAGGCGCTGCGGAAGATGGGGATGACGGGCGAGCCGTCGGCGACCTCGACCCGCAGCTCATGGCCCAGGTGTCCGGCGGAGAGTTCGAGGGAGACGGTGATGGTCACGGTGTCGGCGGGGCCGGAGCTGCCGTGCTCGACCGCGTTGGCGAACAGTTCGTTGGTGGCGAGGACGGCGCCGTCCACGAGCGCGCCGAGCCGCCAGTCGTTCAGATGGCCGGTGACCATGCGCCGCACCGCGGCGGCCCGGTCGGGTAAGGCGGGGAATTCGGCCCGGAAGAGCCGACGGGTGACGAGGGCGCTCATCGCCCCCTCCCCGCGCGGTTCGGGCCCGGTGATCCGGATGCAGTGGCGGTTGACGGACACCGCGAGGGCAGGGCGGTCGCGCCCCAGGTCCTCGTCATCGGCCGGTGCCGGCCGCTGCGGCAGTCCTGGGAGGGATCGGCTCACGGTGTCCGTCCTCGTCGGTCTGTGGGCTCTCATGACATACAGGCACATGGGGTGGTTGATGTTCCGTTACGCGGGTAGGCGCTTGCTGGGGACTGACGGCGCTGCATCTGAGCCGGTGGCGGTTGGTGCGCGCCCCCCGTCCGACCCGCCTGGACCGGCTGCCACGGACGGAGTCGACGCGGTCGCGGTTGGTGCCGGAAACCGGCATGGTTCCTCCTTCGAAGGCAGCTCGGAGCGTCATCGGTCACCGTCATGTAGAAAAACGGTTGAACCGACCGGCGGGCGAGAGGGCATGGGGGTTGTCCGGTTGTACGGGCGTAGTGGTTCGGGCTGTACGGCTCTGGCGAGGCAGGCGTGAGCGGCGACCGCGGCGGAGAATCCGCCCCGGTGCCGGGGGCCGGTCCGTCCGATGTGTTCCGCCTGGACGGCAAGCGTGTGCTGGTCACCGGGGGCACCCGGGGACTGGGCGAACAGATCGTGCGGCTGCTGGCCGCGGCCGGGGCGCGGGTGGCCACCTGTGCGCGAACGGCGCGGGATCTGGAGGCCCTTGAGGCGTCGCTCCATACGGAGGGGCCGGGGGCGGTGTTCACCGAGGCCCTCGACCTCACCGCATCGGACCGGCTGGAGGCATTCGTCCAGGCATCGGCGGAACGTTTCGGCGGGTTGGACGGCGTCGTGGCGTGTGCCGGTGGCGCACGGGGCCGCGGCCTGGAGGAGGCGGACGCCCGGGACTGGTCCGCGACCTGGGAGCTGAACGTCGGCCATGCGGCACGGCTGGTCAAGGCCGCCGTGCCGCATCTGCGGCGGAGCGGCAGCGGCTCGGTGGTGGTGATCGCCTCCATCTCCGGGTGGAAACCGGGGCCGCAGGCGCAGTACGGGGCGGCCAAGGCCGCCCAGATCCATCTGGCGGCCTCGCTCGCCCGCGAACTGGGCCCGGACCACATCCGGGTGAACGCCGTCTCGCCCGGCTCGATGCTCATCCCTGGCAAGCGCTGGGACCGCATGCGCGCCGAGGAGCCCGAGCGGTACGCCCGGTTCACGGCCGAGGTCCCCTGCGGCGGGCTGGTCACCCCGCTGGAGGTCGCCCGGGTCGTGGCGTTTCTGCTGTCCGACGCCTCCAGCGGGGTCTCGGGCGCGCATCTGCCCGTGGACCGGGCCCAGAACGCCCCCACCCCGAACGGCTACTGACGCCTGTCAACGGGCCCAGGGGGTGTCACCCGGATCGGGTGACACCCCCTGGGCCCCGGTCACGCGACAGCCCCCCGGTCCCCCGCTCCGGGGGCCCACCGCGCCCGCCGCACGCCGCTATCAGGCCGCGGAGCCGAGCACCGCCCGCGAGCGGTGCTCGAAGTCCCGCACCATGGGCTCGCCCCGCCGGGGCCGCAGCCGGGAGCGGAAGTCGCGCAGCGCCTGGATCGAGCGCTCGCTGTGCACCCCGCTGAGGGTGTCCAGCGCCTCGCCCGCGGTGCCGATGGCCTCGTCCAGCCGGTTCTGCTGGAGGTAGGCCGTGGCGAGGACGGAGCGGCTGATGGCCTGGCGGCGGCGCCGGTCGGCGTTGGCGCGCACCGACTCGGCGGCGGAGTTCTCGGCCTCCGCCGCGTTCCCCAGGTCCCGGAAGCACAGGGCCGCCTCGGCCGCCAGATAGTGGTGGTCCAGGAAGCGCACCCAGGGCGACTCCTGCTCGGCACCCCGGCTCGCCTCCAGCTGGGCGTCGGCGGCGCGCAGCGACTTGGACGCCTCCCGGGGCTGGTCGAGCGCCGCATGGCCGCGGGCGGCCATGGCGTGCAGCCGCATCAGGCCGAGCGGGCTGCCCGCGTGCTTGGCGGTGGCGACGCCGACCCGGGCCAGCTCGACCCCCGCCTCCGGCTGGCCGAGGTTGGTGGACAGATGGGACAGCCCGGCCAGGATCTGACCGCCGAGCACCCGGTCGCCGCCCTCGGCGCACAGCCGCAGCGCCTGGGTCATATAGCGCTGGGCCAGGCCGTATTCGGCGTTGTCGTAGGAACTCCAGCCCGCCATCGCGGCCAGCTTGGCGGCCGCGGTGAACAGCTGGCGCCGCTCGTGCGGCGGCGCGCCGCGCTGCTGGAGCATGGGCACGACCTCGGTCGACAGATAGAGCACGATGCTGGCGCGGACCTGGCCGCCGCCGAAGCGGTTGTCCATCTCGTCGAACATGCTGATGGCCGCGTGGACCTGCTCGACCCGGCCGCCATCGGCCGCGGAGGAGAGCCGGGGGGTGTCCTGGTTCTCGACCAGCCACAGCAGCCATTCGCGCTGCGGGGTCACCAGGGCTCCGGCGACGAAGGGCACCGCACCCAGCAGGCTGCGGCGGGAGATATCGGTGGAGCCGAGTTCGGCGAGCGTGTGCAAGGTCTCTGCTACGTCCTCCCGGTAGGCCAGCGCTCTGGCGACGACGGGGCGCTGACGGTCGGCGATGAAGCCGAGCTCGGCGGGCGCCAGCGGCCGGCCGAGCCGGTGGGAGAGCACGGCGGCGATCAGTTCCGGCGTGTTGCCGCGCGGCTGGCCGCCCTGCAACCAGCGGGTGACGGACGCCTTGTCGTAGTTCGACTCGTGTCCCTGTCTGCGGCCCAGTTCGTTGACCCGGTGCGCCAACGAGGCGTAGGAGCACCCGGATTCCTTGAGGGCCGCGGCCAACGCCGCGTTGGCCTGGGCGCCCTGGCGCCCGCTTCCCGGCTGTGCGCCCGGCATCACCGTAACCCTCCCCGGCACGCGCCACGGAGGTGTACGGGATCCCCGCCGCGCGGCGCCGCACTCATCGGCTGTGTCAACGACGTTGTGGACAAAGGAGGTTGGGAGCCTCCGCCGTGGAGGGTGAGATGGGTCACCCGCTCACTATGCGTGGTGAGTCACTCACCCCGCAACCTTCGTTCTGATAATTTCAGAACGATCCGCATAGCTCTGTCTGTGTCGTCGGGCTCGTGGCACACTGTCCAGGCACACCGTGCAGGCATATGACAGCCCTTCAGGGAGGCGGGACGTGAGCGAGGCACGGCCGAGCGGCGCCGCCCCCACCGTCTTACGCAGGGTCCTCGGCAAGCGATTGCGGCACCTGCGCGAGCGGGCCCAGGTTTCCTTCGAAGAGGCAGCTCAGGCCATCGAAGTGACCCCGCTGACGGTGCGTCGGATGGAGAAGGCGGAAGTCGGCCTCAAGATCCCGTACGTCAAGGAACTGCTGCGGAATTACGGCGTCCGGGGACCCGAGATCGAGAGCTTCCTCGCCCTCGCCCGGGAGGCCAACCAGCCCGGCTGGTGGCATCAGTTCCGGGACGTACTGCCCGACTGGTTCAGTGCGTATGTCAGCTTGGAGAGCGAGGCCACCGTCATCCGAGCGTACGAGCCGCACTACGTCCCCGGGCTGCTCCAGACGGAGGACTACGCCCGGGCGGTGCTGCGCATCGGCTTCCCCAACGACACCGAGGAGGAGCTGGAGCGCCGGATCGCGCTGCGCCTCCAGCGGCAGAGCCTGCTCACCAAGCCGGACGCGCCGATCATGTGGGCCATCCTCGACGAAACCGTGCTGCGCCGGCCCGTCGGCCCCAGCGAGGTGATGCGGGACCAGATCGACTACATCATCGACACCCTGTCGATGCCGAAGGTCCGGCTCCAGATCATGCGCTTCGCGTCCGGGCCGCACCCCGGGGCCTTCGGCCCCTTCCACTACTTCCGCTTCGGGTTCTCCGAACTGCCCGATGTCGTCTACACCGAGAGCCTCACCGGCGCGGTCTACGTGGACCGACCGAAGGAGGTCGGGGCGTATCTGGAGGTCCTGGACCGGATGGCCGTCCAGGCGGACCCGATCGGCGATACCAGCACCATCCTGGCCGAACTGCGTAAGGAGCTGTGATGACAGACCCCGTCTACACCGGGATGCCGGCCACCGACCTGGGCACGGAGGGCTGGGAAAAGCCCTGGAGCGGGTCCAACGGAGGCACCTGCATCGAGGCCAAGCGGCTGGAGGACGGCCGGGTGGCCCTCCGCCAGTCCACCGACCCGGGCGGCCCCGCCCTGATCTACACCCGCTCCGAGGTCGCCTCCTTCCTGGAGGCCGCCAAGGCGGGCGACGCCGACTTCCTCATCGCCTAGCCCGTTGCCCAGGGGGTGCCCCGCCGCCCCGGCTGCCCCCGGAAGCGCGCCGGGCGCACCCCCTGACGGGCCACGATTCGAAAACCACTACGGTCGCACAACCGCACAACCCCGCAGCGCACTCCCACCCCCGCCACCCCGCCACGCACACTGAAGGCGCCGTGGCGGGCGGCTGTGTCGTCCCTCCATCCAATCCGGGTCGCTCCGGAACGACGGGAAGACGGGATGAAGCTCCAGCATGCGTATCCACAGCGGCGCACACTGATCGTCGAGGGCTGTGACGGCGTCCGCCGGGACGGGCTGCTGTCCCGGCTCGCGGACCGGCACGGCTTCGCCGTCACCCGCGCCTCCCCCGACCTCCCGCACGTGGACCCGGTCCGCCCCTACCGCGAGCTGCTCCAGCACCAGGGATCGCTCGCCGTGGACGCGGGGCTGGTCGGCGAGCTGGTCTACGGACCGCTGCGGCGCGGGCACTCCCGGGTCACCTGGATCCAGGCGTTCGACTTCGCGGAGGCGGTGGCCGAGCGCGACGGGCTGTTCGTCCACGTCACCGCGCCCGCGGCCGTGCTGGAGGACCGGCTGGCCGCGGGCGGTGCGGAGGCCGCGGACCTCGCGGAGATCGACGCCGCGCTGACCGGCTTCGACCAGGCCTTCCGGACCCTCGCCCAGCACGCCCCGGTGGTCACGGTCGACGAGGAACCGCCGATGGACCCCGGTTCCGGACCCGGCGCGGAGCCGGGCCCCGGCGAGACTCCGGTGACGCTCGAAACGGCCTCCTTCGCCCGCCGCCTGCCACGGATTCGCTCACCCGTCCGCCGCTACGCCGGGAATCGCTGAACTCCCGGGCGCAGTGGGTAAGTTGGAGCCTCTCACAGGCATGACGCACGGCAGGAGAAGTCCCGATGACCAACGGCTCGTCCACCCCCGGCCCCGCCCAGCAGGCATGGTCGAGGATCGACACCACCGTGCCGCACTCGGCCCGGATCTGGAACTACTGGATGGGCGGCAAGGACAACTACGAGGTCGACCGGATCGCCGGCGACCAGTACCGGGAGGTCGCCCCGAACATCGAGGTCATGGCCCGCGCCTCGCGCGCGTACCTGATCCGCACCGTCACCCATGTGGCGGGCGAGTGCGGGATCCGCCAGTTCCTGGACATCGGCACCGGGCTGCCCACCTACGACAACACCCACCAGGTCGCCCAGCGGATGGCGCCCGAGGCCCGGATCGTCTACGTCGACAACGACCCCCTGGTGCTCCGGCACGCGCAGGCGCTGCTCACCAGCACCCCCGAGGGCGTGACCGACTACATCGACGCCGATCTGCACGAGCCGGAGCGGATCCTGGAGATGGCGGCCAAGACGCTGGACTTCGACCGGCCCGTCGCCCTGATGCTGATGGGCATCCTCGGGCACATCCAGGACTACGACGAGGCGGTGTCGATCGTCCGCCGGTTGCAGGAGGCCCTGCCCTCCGGCAGCTACTTCGTGCACTACGACAGCACCGACACCGACCAGGCGCTCAAGGAGGCCCAGCAGGGCTACGACGACACCGGTGCCGTTCCGTACGTGCTGCGCGGCCTGGAAGAGATCAGCCGCTTCTACGACGGGCTGGAGCTGATCGAACCGGGTATCGTCTCGTGTCCGCTGTGGCGGCCCGGGCCGTCCGAGACGCCCATCGAGACGACGGACGTGCACGGGGGTGTCGCGCGGAAGCCATGACCGCGGCCGCCGCGGTGCCGACCAAACGAATGGTTCGGCCACCGGGCAGGTAACCCGCGGCCCGCCCCGTCGTCAGACACGGCACCGGGGAAGCCGAGGCGGAGGGACGCGCGGGTGTTCGAGGTCGGAGCCTGGAGGGTGCCCTCGGTGAAGCGGCTGCTGAGGGCGTCCGTCACCGCGTCCGGATCCGACGCGCCCGCCGTCGTACGGCAGCGCCGCGGCTCCCGGGAGGAGGCCCCGGCGATGCCCCGGCACCTCGCCATCATCATGGACGGCAACGGCCGCTGGGCCGCTCTGCGCGGCCTCTCCCGCACCCGGGGCCATGAGGCGGGGGTGCTGGCGCTGCCGCGGGTGGTGGACACGGCGCTGGAGGAGGGCGTCGAGCATCTGTCGCTGTTCTTCTTCTCCACCGAGAACTGGAACCGGCCGCGCGCCGAGGTGGCCGCCCTCATGCGGCTCACCGCCCAGCTGGCCGACGTCTTCCGCGCGTACGGCGAGCGCGGCGTACGGCTGCGCTGGCTCGGCTCCGAGGCCCGGCTCCCCCGCGCCACCCTGGCCGCCCTGCGCCGGGCCGAGGCCGAGACGGCGGGCAACCGCGCGATGACGCTCGCGTTCTGCTTCAACCACGGCGGGCGGGAGGAGATCGCCCGCGCGGCGACCTCGCTGGCGCGGGCCTCGGCGGACGGGGCGCTGGACCCGGGCCTGATCGACGAGGCGCTGTTCACCCGGCACCTGCCGCACGGCGACCTCCCGGACATCGACATGCTGGTGCGGACGTCCGGGGAGCAGCGGATCTCGAACTTCATGCTGTGGCGTGCGGCCTACGCGGAGCTGTTCTTCGTGGACACGCTGTGGCCGGACTTCACCGCGGAGGAACTGCGCGGCCTGCTGGCGGCGTTCGCGGGGCGCAAACGCCGCTTCGGCGCGAGGTGACGTACGGGAGGATCCGCTAGCGGATCGGGACCCCGGAGAGCGTACGGGCGATGACCAGGCGCTGGATCTCGCTCGTGCCCTCGAAGATGGTGTAGATCGCGGCATCGCGGTGCATGCGCTCGACCGGGTATTCGCGGGTGAAGCCGTTGCCACCGAGGATCTGGACCGCCTGGGCGGTGACCGTCTTGGCGGTTTCGCTCGCGAACAGCTTGGACATGGAGCCCTCGGCCGAGTCGAAGGGCTTGCCGTTCACGGCCATCCAGGAGGCCCGCCACACCAGCAGGCGCGAGGCGTCGATCCGGGTGCGCATGTCGGCGAGCTGGAAGGCGACGCCCTGGTTGTCGATGACGGGGCGCCCGAACTGCTGCCGGGTCTTGGCGTAGTCCAGCGCGACCTCGTACGCGGCGCGGGCGGTGCCGACGGCCATGGCGCCGACGGCCGGGCGGGACGCCTCGAAGGTGGCCATCGCGGCGTTCTTCAGCCGCTCGCCGCCCGCCGTGGCCCGCTCGCGGGCCCGGGCGAGGCGTTCGTCCAGCTTCTCCTTGCCGCCGAGGAGGCAGCTGCCGGGCACCCGTACGTCGTCGAGGACCACCTCGGCGGTGTGCGAGGCGCGGATGCCGTGCTTCTTGAACTTCTGGCCCTGGGACAGTCCGGGGGTGTCCGGCGGGATGATGAAGGACGCGTGGCCCTTGGAGCCGAGGTCGGGGTCGACGGCCGCGACGACGACGTGGACGCTCGCGATGCCGCCGTTGGTGGCCCAGGTCTTGGTGCCGTTGATGACCCACTCGTCCTTGGCCTCGTCGTAGACGGCCCGGGTGCGCATGGCGGAGACGTCGGAGCCCGCGTCGGGCTCGGAGGAGCAGAAGGCGGCGACCTTCACGTCATTGGCGTCGCCGTACATCTGCGGGATCCAGGTGCCGATCTGCTCCTCGGTGCCGTTGGCGAGCACGCCGACGGCGGCCAGGCCGGTGCCGACGATGGACAGGGCGATCCCCGCGTCGCCCCAGAACAGCTCCTCCATGGCCATGGGGATGCCGAGGCCGGTGGGGTCGAAGTACTGCTGGGCGTAGAAGTCCAGGGAGTACAGGCCGATCTTGGCCGCCTCCTGGATAATCGGCCAGGGGGTTTCCTCGCGCTCGTCCCATTCCGCGGCGGCGGGGCGCATGACGTCCGCGGCGAAGCCGTGGATCCACTCACGCACTGCCTTCTGATCATCGTTGAGTTCGAACGAGAACTCCGCCATGGCCCCTCCACCTGCCGCGCCTGCTGTTACCGTAGGTAACAGCAGTCTGTTACTGGTCAGTAGGCGATGTCAACTCCACGGCCGTGCGATCACCTTGCCCCGGCCGGGTGTTACGTTGCGCAGATACGCGGTGCCCATTCATGTAACGCGTGAACACGTCAGGGGGCGGGGAGGCCACGTCATGGAGACCGGGACCAGCCAGCGCGAGGACCAGCAGCAGGAGGCCGCCGCACGGCGCCGCAAGGAGTTGCTGGAGGCCGCCGACCGGGTGGTGCTGCGCGACGGCCCCGAGGCCTCGATGAACGCGATCGCCGCCGAGGCGGGCATCACCAAGCCCATTCTGTACCGGCATTTCGGCGACAAGGGAGGGCTCTACCGGGCCCTCGCGGTGCGCCACACCGACGCCCTGCTCGCCTCGCTGCGCAAGGCCCTGGACGCCCCCGCGCCCGACCGCCGCGGACGGGTGGCGGCCACCCTGGACACCTATCTGGCGGCGATCGAGGCCCGGCCCCAGGTGTACCGCTTCCTGATGCACCCGGCCGACCAGGGCCAGCAGCAGGAGCAGGGCTTCGACGTGGGCCACCACTCCGCGCCGCTGCTGCGCCGCATGGGCGACGAGCTGGCCAAGGTCATCGCCGACCGGGTCGAACTCGGCCCCGGCGGCGAGGAGGTGGCCCGGATCTGGGGCCATGGGATCGTCGGCATGATGCACGCCGCGGGCGACTGGTGGCTGCGGGAACGGCCCTGCTCGCGCGAGCGGTTGGTGCACCACCTCACCGATCTGCTGTGGGGGCGGCTGGCCCTGGTGGACGACCGCGCCGGCGCCCCCGGGCTGTTCTGAGACCCCGGGCTCACGCCCGCCCGCGCGCCCACGGCGCGCGGCGGGCCGCCCACAGCACCCGGCGCCGCCGCACGCCCCCCAGCCGGTCCAGGAAGAGCCCGCCGTCCAGGTGGTCGCATTCGTGCTGGAGGCAGCGGGCGAAGAAGCCGCTGCCCTCGACGCGCACCGGCTCCCCGGTCACCGTCACGCCCTCCACCACCGCGCGGTCGAACCGCGGGGTGCCCGACTCGATGCCCGGCAGCGACAGACAGCCCTCGGTGCCCCGCACGGTCACCCCGTCGGCCTCCGCGAGCCGCGGGTTGACCACGTGCCCCAGATGACGCCGGTCCTCGTCGTCCGGGCAGTCGTACACGAAGACCCGCAGCCCCACGCCGATCTGGTTGGCGGCAAGACCGACCCCGCTCGCCGCGTACATCGTGGCGAACAGGTCCTCGACCAGCCGGGCGAGCGCCGCGTCGAAGTCCGTGACCTCCTCGCAGGGCGCGCGCAGCGCCTGATCACCGAGCAGCCGCAGGGGCCGTACCGTCCCCCGGCTCCCCGGGATCGCGCCGTTTCGCATGGCAGCCAAGCGTACGGTCCCCCCGAAGGGCCGACGGAATTCGGGACAGCGCCCGGATCTCGATAGGCTGATCCCCGACCGTGGCCTCCCGGCTGGCGATTCGGCGCGGAGGGGGCGTACCACCGGTGCCTCGGGGGGCAGGTGCGGCGCCGGTATGCGAGGAGGATCGAGAGACGATGGCAGGCAATTCAGAGCCGCTGTCGCCACGTGCCAAGCTGGCCGTGACGGCGGGCAGGGCCGCGGCGGCGGTGTCGAAGGCCGCGGGCCGCGGCAGCGGATCGGTGATCGGCGGCAAGGTGGCCCTGCGCCTCGACCCCGATCTGCTCGGCAGGCTGGCGCACCACCTGGACGTGATCCTGGTGTCGGCGACCAACGGCAAGACCACGACGACCCGGCTGATCGCCGAGGCGCTGCGGGCCGCGGGCCCGGTGGTCTCCAACGCGCTCGGGGCCAACATGCCCGCGGGCATCACCTCGGCGCTGGCGGGCGGCTCCGACGCCCGGTACGGCGTGATCGAGGTCGACGAGAAGTACCTCGCCGGGGTGGCGCGCGACACCGAGCCCAAGGCCATCGCGCTGCTCAACCTCTCGCGCGACCAGCTCGACCGGGCCGCCGAGACCCGGATGCTCGCCGAGAAGTGGCGGGAGGGCCTGGCCGGTACGAAGGCCACGGTGATCGCGAACGCGGACGACCCGCTCATCGTCTGGGCCGCCTCCTCCAGCCCCAATGTGGTGTGGGTCGCCGCGGGCCAGGAGTGGAAGGACGACGCCTGGTCCTGCCCGGCGTGCGGCGGGGTGCTCCAGCGCCCCGGCGACGACTGGGTCTGCGGCGAGTGCGGCTTCCGCCGCCCGGTGCCCAGCTGGGCGCTGAACGGCGAGTACGTGCTGGACCCGCACGGCGCGGCCTGGCCGATCCACCTCCAGCTGCCCGGCCGCGCGAACAAGGCGAACGCGGCCACCTCGGCGGCCGTCGCCGCCACCTTCGGGGTGCCCCCGCAGGTCGCGCTGGAGCGGATGTACCAGGTGCAGGCGGTCGCCGGCCGCTATGACGTGGTCACCTTCCAGGAGCGCGAGCTGCGGCTGCTGCTGGCGAAGAACCCGGCCGGCTGGCTGGAGACGTTCTCGCTGATCGACCCGCCGCCCACCCCGGTGATCCTCTCGGTGAACGCGCGCGGCGCGGACGGCACCGACACCTCCTGGCTGTGGGACGTGGATTACACCCGGCTCGCCGGGCACCCGATCTGTGTGATCGGCGACCGCAAGCTGGACCTCGCGGTGCGCCTGGAGGTCGCCGGGCTCGACTTCCGGGTCTGCGCGGACGCGGACGAGGCGGTGCGGATCTCCCCGCCCGGCCGCATCGAGGTGATCGCCAACTACACCGCGTTCCAGGACCTGCGCCGCCGGGTCGGCAACTGACCCCCGTACGAGGAGACACGACGATGCGTAGCACGAGCCAGAACGGCCTGCGTCTGGTCTGGGTCTACCCCGACCTGCTGAGCACGTACGGCGACCAGGGCAACGTCCTGGTGGTGGAGCGCCGGGCGCGCCAGCGCGGGCTGGACGTCTCCCGCCTGGACGTCCGCTCCGACCAGCAGATCCCCACCTCCGGGGACATCTACCTGATCGGCGGCGGCGAGGACCGACCGCAGCGGCTGGCCGCCGAGCGGCTGATGCGGGACGGCGGGCTGAACCGCGCGATCGCCAACGGGGCGATCGTCTTCTCGGTGTGCGCCGGGTACCAGATCCTCGGCCACGAGTTCGTCAACGACCTCGGGCAGCGCCAGCAGGGCCTGGGCATGCTGGACGTGATCAGCACCCGCGGCGAGAGCGCCCGCTGCGTCGGCGATGTGCTGGCCGACATCGACGACCCGCTGGGGCTGCCGCCGCTGACCGGGTTCGAGAACCACCAGGGCGTCACCCACCTGGGACCGACCGCACGCCCCTTCGCGCGCGTCCGGTACGGCAACGGCAACGGCACGGGCGACGGCTACGAGGGCGCGTACAAGGACACCGTCTTCGGGACGTACATGCACGGCCCGGTGATGGCCCGCAACCCGCACATCGCGGACCATCTGCTGAAGCTGGCGCTCGATGTGAACGGGCTGCCGCCGGTCGACGACCAGTGGTACGAGGCGCTGCGCAACGAGCGGATCGCGGCGGCCACCGCCCAGCCCGCCTGAGCGCGTAGGGGGTGTCCGCACGGTCGCGTCGGGTCAGCCCGCGGCGTCAGGGGGCACCTCCCAGCGGTAGCTGGGGGAGCGTGCCAGGCGTCGCGGGCCCGGCGGGACTGTGCGGACACCCTCGCGGACACCCGGCGGGGAAGCGCGGTCCGCGGCGTCCGCCGCTTGTAGGGTGTCGTCGTCCAGCCGGACAGCGCGGTCCGGATGTCGCCCCCATCGCAACGGTGGGCTTTCGCAGACAGAGGGAATCACGCGCCATGCGCATCGGTGTGCTCACGTCCGGTGGGGACTGCCCCGGGCTGAACGCGGTCATCAGGTCCGTCGTCCACCGCGCCGTCGTCGACCACGGCGACGAGGTGATCGGCTTCCAGGACGGCTGGAAGGGCCTGCTGGAGTGCGACTACCGCAAGCTCGACCTGGACGCCGTGAGCGGCATCCTGGCCCTCGGCGGCACCGTCCTCGGCTCGACACGGGTGCAGCCCGCGCATCTGCGCGACGGGGTGGAGCGCGCGAAGGGCCACGTCGAGGAGCTGGGCCTGGACGCGGTCATCCCGATCGGCGGCGAGGGCACCCTGAAGGCGGCCCGGATGCTGTCGGACGCCGGGCTGCCGATCGTCGGAGTCCCGAAGACGATCGACAACGACATCGCCTCCACCGATGTGACCTTCGGCTTCGACACCGCGGTCGGCGTGGCGACCGAAGCCCTGGACCGGCTCAAGACCACCGCGGAGTCGCATCAGCGGGTGCTGATCGTCGAGGTCATGGGGCGGCACACCGGCTGGATCGCGCTGCACTCGGGCATGGCCGCGGGCGCCCACGCGATCGTCGTGCCGGAGCGCCCGTTCGACATCGAGGAGCTGGCCACGACCGTCGGGGCACGGTTCGAGGCGGGCAAGAAGTTCGCGATCGTGGTGGCCGCCGAGGGCGCCAAGCCGCGCGAGGGCACGATGGAGTACGCGGCCGGGGAACGGGACGTCTACGGCCACGAGCGGTTCGCCGGTATCGCCCGCCAGCTCTCCGTCGAACTGGAACAGCGGCTGGGGAAGGAGGCCCGGCCGGTGATCCTGGGCCATGTGCAGCGCGGCGGCACGCCGACGGCGTACGACCGGGTGCTGGCCACCCGCTTCGGCTGGCACGCCGTCGAGGCGGTGCACCGCGGCGAGTTCGGCAAGATCACGGCGCTGCGCGGTACGGACATCGTGATGGTACCGCTCGCGGACGCGGTGGAGCGGCTGAAGACGGTACCCGCCGAGCGGTACACCGAGGCCGAGTGCGTGCTGTGATCTGACCGGTTCTACGCTGGTGCGAGCACATTTCGTGCGCACTGGGAGGAGTACTGGATGGATCACGGCGGGCACGGCATGATGATGGATCTGCCGCCGTTCACGCTGTCGCGCGGATTGGCGTTCGGCGGTGATCCCTTCTTCCTCGTCGGCTGTGTGCTCGCGCTCGCCCTGTACGGCTGGGGCGCCGTGCGGCTGTGGCGGCGCGGTGACAGCTGGCCCGTGGGGCGGCTGGTGGCGTTCGTGGCGGGTGTGCTGACCGTCGTGGTCGCGATGTGCACCGGGCTGAACGACTACGGCATGGTCATGTTCAGCGTCCATATGGTCCAGCACATGATCATCAGCATGGTCTCCCCCATCCTCCTGCTGCTGGGCGCGCCGGTGACGCTGGCCCTGCGTGCCCTGCCGGCGGCCGGGCGCGGCCGCAAGGGGCCGCGGGAGCTGCTGGTCGCGCTGCTGCACAGCCGCTACATGCGGATCATCACCCATCCGGTGTTCACGATCCCGCTGTTCATCGCGAGCCTGTACGGGCTCTACTTCACGCCGCTCTTCGACTTCCTGATGGGGTCCAAGGTCGGGCACATCGCGATGATGGTCCACTTCCTCGCGGTGGGCCTGGTCTTCTTCTGGCCGATCATGGGCGTGGACCCGGGGCCGCACCGGCCGGGCTATGTGATGCGGATGCTGGAGCTGTTCGCGGGGATGCCCTTCCACGCGTTCTTCGGGATCGCGCTGATGATGGCGAGCGCGCCCATGGTCGGCACGTTCGAGCATCCGCCCGGCTCGCTGGGGATCGACGCGCTGTCCGACCAGAACGCGGCGGGCGGCATCGCCTGGGCGTTCAGCGAGGTCCCGTCGGTGATCGTGCTGGTGGCGCTGGTGTACCAGTGGTACAAGTCCGACCAGCGCCAGGCGCGGCGCGACGACCGTACGGCGGACCGCGACGGCGATCAGGAACTCGCCGCGTACAACGCCTATCTGGCGTCGCTCCAGGCCCGCGGGCGCTAGGCCCCCGCGGGCGCCAGGCACCCCCTGGCCGATACCCCACGGTCGAGAGACGATGGGGTCTCGGCCGTGGGGCCGGTGTTCCGGCCGGGGTGCCGGAACCGCCGTGAGGAGGTCGGGGATGACCGGATCTGCCAAGGGGATGACGGCGTGCGCGGTGGGTGGCCTGGTGGTGGTGACCGCCTACACCGTGTCGCTGGGGAGCAATGGCTGGCTGTGGTTCGCCTGGGTGGTGCTGGCGCTGCTGACGGTGGGGACGCTGCTGGCCCGTTGAGCGGGCCTAGGGGGTGTCCGCACAGTCCCGCCGGGCCCGCGACGCCTGGCACGCACGCTCGCTGCGTTGTCGGGCGCGTCCGAGTAGGCCCACTACGAGGACGACCCTCCGCCTTGCGATCGCACGCACCAGACGCCGCGGGCTGATCCGACGCGACTGTGCGGACACCCCCTACGTCACGCCGCGGTGCCGCGCAGCCACCGCCACAGGGACGTCCACCACGGGACGCGCGCGGTCGGGGCCGCGGTGTCGGCGGTGGCGCCTTCGTCCGCGGATAAGGCCTCGTCCTCGTCCGCGGGCACCCGGCGCGTGGGGCGCAGCTTGGGCGCGAGCAGCATGCCGGAGGTGTCCACCGGATCCGTCTCGGGCCTGCGCGGCATGAACGCGACCGGCAGCGCGACCAGATGGCGGGAGATCCACGACGCGACCCAGTTCAGCTCGGTCTCCGGCACGTCCAGCCGCAGATCGGGCAGGCGCAGCAGCAGGGTGTCGATGGCGGTGTCCGCGATGGCGCGGCCGATGTCCTGGCCGGGGCATTCGTGCGGGCCGCCGCTGAACGACAGGTGCGAGCGGTTGCCGTACATGGGCGCACCGAGGTCGGGGCGGATGGCGGGGTCGACGTTCCCGGCGGCGAGGCCGAGGAGCAGCATGTCCCCGGCCTTGATCTGCCGTCCGCCCAGTTCGGTGTCGCCGGTGGCCCAGCGGCCGGGGATCACGGTGAGCGGCGGTTCGTTCCACAGCACGTGCTCGATGGCGTCCGGCAGGGTCATGTGGCCCCCGGCCAGGGAGGCGCGGAAGCGCGGGTCGGTGAGGACCATGCGCAGCGTGTTGGCCATGAGGTTGGTGGTGGTCTCGTTGCCGGTGAGCAGGACGAGCCGCAGATGCTGGACGACCTCCTCCTCGGTCAGCTCGGAGGGGTGGCTCAGCAGCCAGGACGCGAGGTCGCTGCCGGGCTGGGTGCGCTTGCGCTCGACGAGCTGGCGGAGGGTGTCGGTGACGTACTGGTCGCTGCGCAGGGCCGTGTCGGAGCCCTTCATCAGGTCGCGGGTGGCCTCGACCAGCCGTGGGCCGTACTCGTCGGGCATGCCGAGCAGCTGGGTGAGGACGAGCATGGGCAGCCGCTGGGCGAAGCCCGTGACCAGTTCGGCCTGTCCGTCGGCGCAGAAGTCGTTGACCAGCTCGTGGGTGAAGCGGGTGATGTGGCGGCGGATGCCGCGGCGGTCGACCCGGTTCATGCTGTCGGTGAGCGCGGCGCGCAGCCGTTCGTGCTCGTCGCCGTCGGCGAAGGTGCACATGGGCTGCCAGCCGACCACGGGGAGCAGCGGCGAGTCGTCCGGGATCCGGCCCTCCCCCCAGGCGCTCCAGTACCGGGAGTCGCGGGAGAAGCGGGAGGGGGTGCGGGCGACCTCCAGGTTCTCGCGGTAGCCCAGCAGCAGCCAGGCCGGTACGTCGTCGCCGAGCCGCACCGGGGCCACCGGTCCGTGTTCGCTGCGCAGCCGCTCGTACAGGCCCATCGGGTCCTTCTCGTTCTCGGATCCGAAGAGGTCCACCACACCGGCGAGGGGGCTCCGGGCGTGGGCGGGGCACTGGTCGGGAGGAGGGGTCACGGTGTCTCCGGGGTCACGGTGGTGAGGTGTTGCAGATAGCTCACGAGGGTGAGGAGGGTGTCGCGGCTGGAGGCGCGGTCGCGGGCGTCGCAGTCGACGATGGGGACGGCGTCGGGCAGGTCCAGGGCCGCGCGCAGCTCGCCGACGGGGTGGACGGGCGCCCCGGGGAAGGCGTTGATGGCGACGACGAAGGGGACGCCCCGCTCCTCCAGCCGGCCCAGGACGTCGAAGCTGACCTCCAGCCGGCGGGTGTCGACGAGGACCACGGCGCCGAGCGCGCCCTCGAAGAGGCCGTTCCACAGGAACCAGAAGCGCTCCTGGCCGGGGGTGCCGAAGAGGTAGAGCACCAGCCGTTCGTTGAGGCTGATGCGGCCGAAGTCCATGGCCACGGTGGTCTCGGTCTTGCGTTCCACCCCGGCGATGTCGTCGACGCCGACCCCGGCCTGGGTCATCGTCTCCTCGGTGGTCAGCGGGCGGATCTCGCTCACGGCGCCGACCATCGTGGTCTTGCCGACCCCGAATCCGCCGACGATCACGATCTTGACGGCCGCGGCGGCGGAGGCCGGGAGGGTGTCCTCGGTGCGGGGTCCGACGAGCGTGTCAGAGGTTCTGTAGTCCATGCATCACCGCCTGGAGGAGTTCGGTGTCGGGCAGCACGGCGGCCGGGACCGGGGCCCGCGCCTCCACCTGGTGGTGGGCGAGCAGACCGGCGAGGAGTACGGTCACGGTGCTGACGGGCAGCGTCAGATACGCGGAGATCTCGGCCACGGAGAGCGGGAAGTGGCACATCCGCAGCACGGCGGCGGCCTCGGGCAGCATGCCCGGCTCGGGTTCGGCCCGGGCCACGATCAGGCTGACCAGTTCGATGGTGTCCGCCCGCGAGGACCGGCCGGGGCCGCCGTCGACGAGGTAGAGCCGTTCGGGGCCGCCTTCGTCGGCGCCCTTTCCGGTCCGGCTCATGGCATGCGTCCGCTGGCCCGTGGCGGGCTGCTGAGGTGTTCGCCGAGCCGGGCGACCAGGTCTCTCATGCACTGGCCCATCAGCCCGGCGTCCACGCCGTCCTCGGCGAGCACCGCGAGGTAGGAGCTGGTGCCGGCCGCCATCAGATAGAAGAAACCGCCGTCGACCTCGATGACCACCAGCCGCATCCGCCCGTCGCCGGTGGGGAATTCGGCGGCGATCGCCGTCGACAGGCTCTGGAGCCCCGCACAGGCGGCGGCCAGACGGTCGGCGGTCTCCTCGTCCGTACCGACCTGGGCCATGCACAGGCCGTCCGAGGACAGCAGGACCACGTGGCGGGTCTGCGGAACGCTCTTGGCGAGGTCCCGGAGCATCCAGTCCATGTTGAACCGCGCTTGCGTCACTTGCTACTCACCCTCATCCGAAGCGTTGTCCACGGCGTTGTCCCAGGCGCGCGGCGTATCCGACGGCGCCGCGCCGTGCGGGCCGTGCGGATGGCCGGAGGTGTCCGCCGGGTCCGCCTCACCGGACACGGCCTTGGTGAACGCGGCCAGCCACATCCCCGGCTGGACGGGCGGCTCGGCCGGTGCCGGGGGGCCCGCCGGGGCGGGCTCCGGGTCGGCCTGGATCCGGATGGGCGGGGTCACGGTCGGCATCCGGCGGCGGCGCTGGGGCAGTCCCGCGGTGTTGTGGCGGATCCCGTTGTGGTCGTGGGCGACCGGGCCGGTGGCGTTGGCGTTGTCGGGCAGCGGCGGGTAGGGCGCGGCGCGCTTGATGGGCTTGGGCGGCGGCAGCTTCTGGGCCCGGGCGATGGCACCGCCGGGGGCAGGGGTGGGACAGATGACGTCCTGCGGGACGACGAGCACCGCGCGGACGCCGCCGTACGCGGAGGGCCGCAGCGACACCTGGAACCGGTACTTGACGGCGAGTCGGCCGACCACGGCCAGGCCCAGCCGGGGCGTCTCGCCGAGGTCGTCGAGGTCGAAGCCGGTACCCGCCTGCTCCAGTACGTACTCGGCGCGCCTGCGGCTCTCCTCCGACAGGCCCACCCCGGCGTCCTCGATCTCGACCGCCACCCCGGACTGGACCTCGACCGCCGTCAGATGCACCCGCGTCTTGGGCGGGGAGTAGCGGGTGGCGTTGTCCAGCAATTCGGCCAGGGCGTGGATCAGCGGCTCCACGGACGGGCCGACGATGCCGACGTCGGCCACCGAGTGCAGATCCACCCGCCGGTATTCGAGAATGCGCGACATGGCGCCGCGCAGCACGTTGTACAGCGGCACCGGGTTGCGCCACTGGCGGCCCGGGCGGGAGCCGCCCAGCACCGAGATGCTGTCGGCGAGCCGGCCGATCAGCGCGTTGCCGTGGTCGAGGTGGAGCAGATCGCTGTAGACCTCGGGGGCGGCCCCGTGCTTGTCCTCCATGTCCCGCATGTCCATGGCCTGTTGATGGGTGATGGCCTGCACCCGGCGGGCGACGTTGACGAATGCCCGCCCTGCCGCGTCCCGCAGGTCCTCCTCGGCCCGCACGGTCTCCAGCACCGTCCGCAGGACGGCGCGGTGCGCGGACTCGAAGTCCGGGTCGAGGACGGGCGAGGGCTCGATGGTCTTCATCACGGCGTCGACCTCGGCACCGCGCTGGAGCCGCTCCACGGCCGCGGGCAGCACCTCCTGGGCCAGCCGCCGGGTCTCCACCTCCTGGTCGACCAGGCGCTGCCGGTACCCGGCGTCCTGTTCCGCGGCCCGTGCGCGCAGCCTGCCGATGAGACGTCCGCGGCGGGCGGACTCGGCCGCCGCCAGGGCCACCGCCAGCGTCGCCGCCGCGCCGCACCAGGCGACCGTCGCCCGCGCCCCGGTGGACACCACGGTCACGGCGAACGCCGCGCAGGCCGCCATCGCGGCGGGAGGAATGAGCCATACGAGCGCGGAGGCGGGCCGTCGGCCTCCAGGTGACGCGCCGGCGAAAACCATCGGCTTCCTTAAAAGCAGCGGGAGAAAATGCGTGCGAAGAACTCGCTATGAGCCCTGGAGCATAGCGGTTTGAGCACATCCCGAAATGACGATGATTTTTTCTTGGTAACGAATTCGGCGAGTGAATTCAATGAGCGCAAGAAAGCGATCGCATTCGCTCACACCCCTGGGGAATCCGAAACCCCACACCGCCAACATGCGGTGCAATTGCCACCATTACGGACAACATGTGGCGACTCGCCGGGCACGGCGGTGAGTTGTACAGTCGGCAGTTTTCCCCGGGAACGCGACGGGGGGTCGCCCGGATGGGCGACCCCCCGCCTGACCCGCTTCCGTAGGCGCCGACTCGTACGGAAGCGGGCTCGGCCGACCGTTACTCGACGGCCCCGGCGGCCTTCGCGGCCCCGGCCTTCGCGGGCTTCGGCGTGGCGTGCGGGGCGCACGTCACGTCCTTGGCGTCCACCGTGCCCTTGAGCAGGTAGGCGTCCACCCGGTCATTGATGCAGGCGTTGACCAGCCCGGTGACGCCGTGCGAACCGGCGTCCTTCTCGGTGATCAGACGCGAGCCCTTGAGCCGCTTGTGCAGCTCGACGGCGCCCTCGTACGGGGTGGCGGCGTCACGGGTGCTCTGCACGATGAGCGTCTTCGGCAGCCCCTTGCCCGCACCGACCTCCAGCGGGGTGTGCTGCTTGGACGGCCAGGTGGCGCACGGCAGGTTCATCCAGGCGTTGGACCAGGTCAGGAACGGGTAATCGCGGTGCAGCCGGGTGTTGTCCCGGTCCCACTTCCGCCAGCTGGTCGGCCACTTGGCGTCGGCGCACTCCACGGCGGAGTACACCGCGTTGCCGTTCTCCGAGGCGATGTTGCCCGCGGTGTCGGACAGGTCCGGGCCCGCGGCCTCGACGAGCGCCTTCTCGTCACCGGCCAGGTAGTCGCTCCACACCCCGGCGACCGTGGCCCACGACGAGTCGTAGTACGGGGCGCTCTGGAAGAAGCCGAGCAGCTCGGCCGGACCGACGACCCCGCCGATCGGGCTCTTCTTGGCGGTCGCGCGCAGCTTCTCCCACTGCGCCTGGACCTCTCCCGGGGTGTCGCCGATGTGGTAGGCCGCGTCGTTCTTGGCCACCCACGCCTTCCAGTCGTCCCAGCGCATTTCGAACGCCACGTCCTGGTCCAGGTTGGCCTGGTACCAGATCTTCTCCCGCGACGGGTTCACCACGGAGTCCACGACCAGGCGGCGCACATGGTCGGGGAAGAGCGTCGCGTAGACCCCGCCGATGTACGTCCCGTAGGACACGCCGAGGTAGTTGAGCTTCTTGTCGCCGAGCGCGGCCCGGAGGACGTCGATGTCGCGGGCGGTGTTGGGCGTCGTCATGTGCGGCAGCATCCAGCCGCTGCGCTCCTTGCACCCGTCGGCGAACTCCGCGGCGAGCTTGCGCTGCGCCCGCTTGTCCGCCTCGCTGTCGGGCACCGGGTCCATCTTGGGCGCCTTGACGAACTCCTGCGGGTCGACACAGGAGATGGCGGCCGAGTGGCCCACCCCGCGCGGGTCGAAGCCCACGAAGTCGTACGCCTTCGCGGCCTTCGTCCACAGCGGGTTCTTGTTGGTGACCCGGGTCGGGAACTTCAGCCCGGAGCCGCCCGGTCCGCCCGGGTTGTAGATCAGCGAACCCTGCCGCTCGGAGGCGGTCCCGGTGCTGCCGATGCGGTCCACCGCGATCTTGATGGTGCGACCGTTCGGCTTGGCGTAGTCGAGCGGCACGGTCACATAGCCGCACTGAATGGGCTTGGCGAGCTTCCAATCGGCAGGACAGTCCGTCCAGTCGATGCCCGCCTTCGCGGCCCGCGCCGCGGCGATCGCCGCCCCGCGGGCCTCCGCGGCGCCCCCCGGCGTCCGCGTGGGCTCCGATGCCCCCGCCGTGGGAGCGGCCAGCGCACCGGTTATCAGCGCACCGGTCATCACGCCGCCGGCCACGCCGAGTACTGCTGTGCGTCTCACGTAGAAATCCCCCTGCTTTGTTGCGCCGCCGCGCGGCGATGATCACAGAGTGTCAGGAGGATCCTCGCGCCTCACTTACTGCTGAGTACAGGGCAAACCGCCGTTTCTTTATCAACACGTCACCTTCACAGACCGCTCAGCCTTTGATCGCACCGGCGATGAGGGCCTGGAGTTGCTCGGCGCTGCGGTCCAGCGGCTCGATGCTGCGCTTGGCGCGGCACATGGCAACGGTTCGCGGGCTCCGGAAAGGTGGCGCCCGAGCGCGTCGTCTCCCATGTCCTGGACTGGGAGCAACCCCCCGAGGCGCTGCCGGAGAAGCGCCTCAAGCCGGTGTTCGTACGGGACATCGCACCGGCTGCGGCCGCGAGCTGAGCGCCTCGTCCAGCATCCGGCGCAGCCGCAGGCCGTCCGTGGCGACCGCGCTGACCAGGGCGGCGGGGCCGGTGAGCGGGGTGATGACGGCCGTGTCGGCGAGCAGCCGGGGCTCGGCGGGATCGCTGTCGTACGCCGGGTCCACCACCAGGAGTTGACCGGCCGCCCGGTGCCCGCCGAGCACCGCGCCGCCGTCCCAGCCGGGCGCGCCGGGGCCGTACGACAGCTCCTGGTCCAGCAGCGGCCGCCCGGCGCGGTGCACGGTGAGGCGGCTGGTCAGCGTACCCGGGGGCTCGCCGAAGCGGCCGAGGATCTGTTCCTCGCGCAGCACCAGGCGGGCGGTGGGGGCGAGTTCGACGGTGGTGGTCATGCGCAGATCGCTGCCGTGGGCGGAGATCAGCGGTTCGGGCAGCCAGTCCAGGGTGGCACCCTCGGCGACGGTCAGCCGGATCGCGTAGTGGGCGGGCTCGGCGGAGCGGCCGGGCAGCGCGAGCGTGGCGGCCGCCGAACCGACGCGGAGCCGGGCGCCGGGGCCGACCGCCGCGGTCAGCGCGATGCGGTCGCCGCCGAGCGGGGCGCTCATCGCGCCGACCACGGTGACGCACGCCGCGCCGTCGCCGGCCGCCCGGGTCCGCCGCAGGGCCAGCGGCCCGTCCCCGGCCAGCACGGGCAGTGCGGTGCCACCGCGGCCGTCCGCTTCGGCGACGAGGCGGGCGGTGGCGCGTACGCCCGTACCGCCTGTGTGGGTCACGCCGGGGCCGCCGGAGGCGCTGTCCAAGCGGTCAGCCGCTCGCGTACCCAGTCGGCGATCGGCCGGACGCCGTCCGGCGCGACCAGGGAGGTGAAGGCGACCGGCAGATCGCCGCGCTGCTCCTTGGCGTCGCGCGCCATGCGCTCCAGGTCGGATCCGACGTACGGGGCGAGGTCGGTCTTGTTGACGACGAGGAGGTCGGCCGTCGTCACGCCCGGGCCGCCCTTGCGCGGGATGTCGTCGCCGCCCGCGACGTCGATGACGAACACCTGCGCGTCGACCAGGCCCTTGGAGAAGGTCGCGGTGAGGTTGTCGCCGCCGGACTCGACGAGGACCAGGTCGAGCGGGCCGACGCCCTCCTCCAGGTCCTCGACCGCTTCGAGGTTGGCGGAGATGTCGTCGCGGATCGCGGTGTGCGGGCAGGCGCCGGTCTCCACGGCGCTGATGCGCTCCGCGGGCAGCACCGCGTTGCGCAGCAGGAACTCGGCGTCCTCGCGCGTGTAGATGTCGTTGGTGACGACGGCGATCGACAGCTCGTCGCGCAGCGCCCGGCACAGCGCGGCGACGGTCGCGGTCTTGCCGGAGCCGACCGGCCCGCCCAGCCCGATGCGCAGCGCCCGGCGGGTGCCGTCGGGGCGGCGCGGGGTGGCGGCGTGGGTGTGGCGCTGCGGGTAGGTCTCGGGGTGATCGAGGTGCATGGCGGCTCCGGGGGCGGGTGAGGAGGCGGGCGGTTACGAGGCGAAGAGGCGGACGGGCCAGGTCGCGTGCTGCTCGGCGGCGATGTCGAGCAGCGGCGCCGCGGCGGCGGGCAGCGCGCCGGGGCCCTCGTCCAGGGCCCGGTGTGCCGCCTCGGCGGCGCGGGCGGCGATCCGGTCGATCTCGGGGGCGAGGCGGGCGAGGACGGTGGTGGCGTCGAACGGGTCGAGGCTGAGCAGCCGTACGGCCGCGGACGCCGGTCCCCCGGCCGACTCGTAGGCGGCGGCGTACGCGGCGGCCTGCGGGTCGAGCCCGGCGGCGCGCGCGGCCAGCCCCTGGACGACGGGCTGGTGGGCGCCGCGCGGCCGGGCGGCGGCGAGGGCGTCCAGCTCGGGCGAGGGCCAGGTGGCGCGGGCGGCGCGCATCAGCTGTCGGCCGAGCCGCCGTGCGGTGGTGCGCAGCGCGGGAACGGGGGTCCGGGCGTCGGCGGCCTCGTCGAGCACCAGCGGATCCACCCCGGCGGCGGCCGCGGCGGCGAGCGCGGCCGCCGTGAGCCCGGCGGTGTGCAACCGCCCGCGGCAGAACGCCTCCAGGGTGGCCGCGTCGTGGATGCGCCCGGCCTTGACGGCGGCCTCGGCCCCGCCGGAATGGGCGTGCCCTCCGGCGGGGAACCGCCCATCGGCGAGGATGAGCAGCGCGGCGGAGCCGGGCATCGGCGGCGGGGGCGCGTTCGTGGTCATCGCGGTCAGAAGAGGAAGTACCGCTGGGCCATGGGGAGTTCGGCCGCGGGAGCCGGGTCGACGGGGTCGCCGTCGATGGTCACCGTGAAGGTGTCCGGGTCGACTTCCACCCGCGGCATGGCGTCGTTCTCCCGCATGTCCGCCTTGGTCACCCCGCGCGTCCCCCGGATCGGCACGAACCGCTTCCCGAGGCCGAGCCGGTCGGCCAGACCGTCGTCCAGGGCGGCCCGGGTGACGAAGTTGAAGGAGTTGGCGGCCGGGGCGCGTCCCACCGCGCCGAACATGGGCCGGGGCAGCACCGGCTGCGGCGTGGGGATGGACGCGTTGGCGTCGCCCATCTGCGCGTACGCGATCTGCCCGCCCTTGAGCACCAGGTGCGGCTTGACGCCGAAGAAGGCGGGCTCCCACAGCACCAGGTCGGCGAGCTTCCCGGGCTCCACGGAGCCGATCTCGCCGTCGAGGCCCTGTGCCACCGCCGGGTTGATGGTGTATTTGGCGACATAGCGACGCGCCCGTCGGTTGTCCGCGCGGCCGTCCCCCGGCAGGGCGCCGCGGCGCCGCTTCATCACGTGCGCGGTCTGCCAGGTGCGCAGGACGACCTCGCCGATGCGGCCCATGGCCTGGGAGTCGGAGGAGATGATCGAGATGGCGCCGAGGTCGTGGAGGATGTCCTCGGCGGCGATGGTGCCGGGCCGGATGCGGGACTCGGCGAAGGCGAGGTCCTCGGGGACGGCCGGGTTGAGATGGTGGCAGACCATCAGCATGTCGAGGTGTTCCTCGACGGTGTTGACGGTGTGCGGCCGGGTCGGATTGGTCGAGCTGGGCAGCACGTTCGGCTGGGAGACCACGGTGATGATGTCGGGCGCGTGGCCGCCGCCCGCGCCTTCGGTGTGGTACGCGTGGATCGAGCGTCCGGCGATGGCGGCCAGGGTGTCGGCGACGAACCCGGCCTCGTTGAGGGTGTCGGTGTGGATGGCGAGCTGGGCGCCGCTCTCCTCGCACACGCCGAGGCACGCGTCGATCGCGGCGGGTGTGGCTCCCCAGTCCTCGTGAATCTTGAAACCGAGGGCCCCGCCGCGCAGTTGGGACCACATGCCCTCGCGCGAGACGGTGTTGCCCTTGCCGAGCAGCCCGATGTTGACGGGGTACGCCTCCAGCGCCTCGAACATCCGGGCAAGGTGCCAGGGGCCGGGGGTGATGGTGGTCGCCTTGGTGCCCTCGGCGGGCCCGGTGCCGCCGCCGACCAGGGTGGTGATGCCCGAGGACAGCGCCTGGTCGACGAGGGTCGGGGAGATGAAGTGGACATGGGCGTCGATGGCGCCCGCGGTGAGGATCCTGCCGTTGCCCGCGATGACCTCGGTCTCGGGGCCGATGACGAGGTCGGGGTGGACCCCGTCCATGGTGTCGGGGTTCCCGGCCTTGCCGATCCCGGTGATACGGCCGTCCCGCAGCCCGACGTCGGCCTTGATCACGCCCCAGTGGTCGAGCACCACGGCACCGGTGATCACGGTGTCGGGGGCGCCCTCGGCGCGGGTGGTGCGGGCCTGGCCCATGGACTCGCGGATCACCTTGCCGCCGCCGAAGACCGCCTCGTCGCCGGAGCGGCCGGGGCCGCCGCAGCGGTCCTCCTCGATCTCGACCACGAGGTCGGTGTCGGCGAGCCGTATACGGTCGCCGGCGGTCGGCCCGAACAGGTCCGCGTACGCGGCGCGGCTGAGCTCCGTCACAGCGCGCCTCCCGTCTCGCCGCGCAGCCCGGGGACGACCCGCGCGCCCGCCAGCGGCACCAGCTCCACCTCGACGGGGAGGCCCGGTTCGAAGCGCACGGCGGTGCCCGCGGCGATGTGGAGCCGGTGTCCGCGGGCCGCGGCGCGGTCGAAGTCAAGGCCCGGGTTGGCCTCGGCGAAGTGGTAGTGGGAGCCGACCTGGACCGGCCGGTCGGCCGCGTTGAGCACGGTGAGCCGGATGACCGGCCGCCCCTCGTTGAGCCGTACCGGCTCGTCCGCGGGGAAGATCTCTCCGGGGATCATGGAACGCCGTCTCCCGTCAGACGATCGGCTGGTGGACGGTGACGAGCTTGGTGCCGTCCGGGAAGGTGGCCTCGACCTGGACGTCGTGGATCATCTCGGGGATGCCCTCCATGACCTCGTCGCGGGTGAGCACCTTGCGCCCGGAGGCCATCAGCTCGGCGACGGTACGGCCGTCCCGGGCACCCTCCAGGATGTGCACGGTGATCAGCGCGATGGCCTCGGGATGGTTGAGCAGCACACCCCGGGCCCGTCGCTTTTCAGCCACGTCAGCTGCCACATGAATGAGCAGGCGTTCCTGCTCGTGCGGCGTCAAATGCACGTCGTCCCACCTCATCCTCACGCACGACTATCGAAGGCTAGATGGGCGGCGTTTCAGGCTGGTTAACGCGTCGGCAAAGAATCGCCCTTGACGGTTGCACGGAAAAACGATGATCCTCATGTCCGCATCATGATCTATCAGCTCCGCACGAACCCCCCACATCACTACGGAGCCCAACTGTGCATCGCATAGCACCCTTTCGCCGCGGCACGCTCGCGGCCGGAACCTGCGCCGCCCTCGCCGCCGCCCTGCTGAGCGGGGCCTCCGCGGCCCAGGCCACCATCACCCCCCGCGCCGCCGCGCCGGACATCGACGTGAAGGCGGTCAAGGCCGATCTGGACCAGTTCCAGACGATCGCCGACGAACACGGCGGCAACCGCGCCCACGGGCAGCCCGGCTACCGGGCGTCCCTGGATTACATCAAGGGCAAGCTGGACGCGGCGGGATTCAAAACCGGCGTCCAGGAGTTCACCTCGGGCGGCGCCAAGGGCTACAACCTCGTCGCCGACTGGCCGGGCGGGAGCGCCGACAAGGTGCTCATGGCCGGATCGCATCTCGACTCGGTCGAGGCCGGACCCGGCATCAACGACAACGGATCGGGCTCCGCCGCGATCCTGGAGGTCGCGCTCGCCGTGGCCAAGGCCGACCTCAAGCCCACCAAGCATCTGCGGTTCGCCTGGTGGGGCGACGAGGAGGACGGCATGATCGGCTCCACCCACTACGTGGACAGCCTGAAGTCGGACGAGAAGTCGAAGATCGACTCGTATCTGAACTTCGACATGCTCGGCTCCCCCAACCCCGGGTACTTCGTCTACGACGACGACCCGGAGCTGGAGAAGGTCTTCAAGGACTGGTACGCGGCCAAGAACATCGCGACCGAGAAGGAGACCGAGGGCGACGGCCGCTCGGACCACGCCCCGTTCAAGGACGCGGGGGTGCGGGTCGGCGGGCTGTTCACCGGCGCCGAGTCCACCAAGTCCCAGGCGCAGGCGGACGCGTGGGGCGGCAAGGCGGGCGAGCCGTTCGACCCGTGCTACCACTCCGCGTGCGACAAGACGTCCAACGTGGACGACACCGCGCTGGACCGCAACACCGACGCGATCGCCCACGCGGTCTGGGAGCTCAGCTCCTGATCGACACTTCTCCAGCCGTCATCACTCGCGGCCCGGACGCCGATCCCCGGCGTCCGGGCCGCGGTGTTCTGCCGCGATACCGAAGCGCCGCCGTTCGCCGGGAGCGGACGAGGTCGGGCGCATCGCCGACACCGTACTGATCACCTGCTCCTCCGCCGCCTCCGCCTCGACCGCGTCGAGTCGTTGCAGGTCAGCCGAGGACACCAGGGCGACCAGCGGCTTTCCATGCCGGGTGAGGACCACCCGCTCACCGCCGTAGACCACGCGGTTGATCAGGTCCGCCAGTTCCGCCCGGGCTTGCGTCACCGGAATCTCGTACGCCATGCTCCCCATCGTACGGGACGTACATCCTGTACATTTTTTACGGAGTCAAATCCCCGAGAGACCCACGAGAAGGTGACCGCGATGGAACGACCGACGGCGCGCTACGTCCTGCCCGAGCTCACCGAGCGCACCAGCAGCGGCGTGCGCACCATGGACCCCTACTCCAAACTGCTCTCCGAGCGCATCGTCTTCCTCGGCACGCCCATCGACGACACGGCGGCCAACGATGTGATCGCGCAGCTCATCCACCTCGAACACGCCGGGCCCGACCAGGACGTCTCGCTCTACATCAACTCCCCGGGCGGCTCGTTCGGCGCGATGACGGCGATCTACGACACGATGCACTTCGTCACCTGCGACATCGAGACCATCTGCCTGGGCCAGGCCGCGTCCGCCGCCGCGGTGCTGCTCGCCGCCGGGGCGCCGGGCAAGCGGCTGGCGCTGCCGGGCGCGCGGGTGCTGATCCATCAGGCGGCGCTCAGCGAGCCCGTCGAGGGGACCACCTCGGACCTGGAGATCCAGGCCGGTGAGCTGCTGCGGACCCAGGCGCTGCTGGAGGAGATGCTGGCGCGGCACACCGGGCAGAGCGCCGAGCGGATCCGCGCGGACATCGACCGCGACCGGATCTTCGACGCCGCGGCCGCGGTGGCGTACGGGCTGGTGGACGGGGTCACCCAGAGCCGTAAGCGTCCTGGTGCGCTGCCCGGGGCACGGTGATCGCGCGATGCTTCCACCGGAACTTCCCCCGCTGCCCGCGCTGACCCGCGCGGAGGGGCGCCTCGTGGACGGCTACCTGGAGGCCGTCGACCTGCTCGGCCGGATCAACCCGGCGCGCGGCCATGACACCTACGGCGGTCTGCGCGCCGCCCAGGCGCTGGTCGGGAAGGCCATCGCGCTGCGGGACGCGCTGGCGCTGATGCACGACCGGGGCGAGAGCGAACTGCACACCGCGACGCTGGACCGTGCGCTGCGCGTGCTGGACGGGGAGCGGCGCTCCGAGCGGGTGACGCTGCCGCCCGTCTCGCCGCGTTGATCGCGCTCGCGCCCGGGGCCCCCGCGGCGTCGCCCGAACGGCGTAGCGCGGAGCCCGGCGCGAGGCCGCCGCCGGGTTGCGGCCGACGGCGCCGAAACCGCCGTCGCCGCAGGCCGGAGGGCGGGCCGCGGCCCGGCCCGGTCACCCGAACAGCGGAGCCGTGACCACCCTCACACCCCGCCCGCTCGGCTCGGAACCGGCGGCCGCGGCGGGCGACCATCCCTGGGACGACCCGAACCCGGCCACCGAAGGGTGGTGTGCGAGATGACCGCGCACATACGGATCCCCAGAATGGTCTCCCGGACCGGTGCCCTCTCGGCCCTCACCGCCGTCGCCGTCGGCGGCACCGTGACGGTGCCCGGTCTGCCGCAGCAGGCCGACGCGGCGACCGTGGCGGCCAAGGCGCTGCGGATCGCGGCCTCGAAGAAGGGCGCGCCCTATGTGTACGGGGCGGCGGGCCCGCACCGCTTCGACTGCTCGGGGCTCACCCAGTACGCGTACAAGCGCGCCGGGAAGCGCCTGCCGCGCACCGCCGCGGCCCAGTACAACCGCACCCGTCACATAAAGGTGTCCGCCCGCAAACACGGTGACCTGGTCTTCTTCCATGCGGGAGGCAGCGTCTACCACGTCGGCCTCTACGCGGGGAGCGGCCGGATCTGGCATGCCCCCAAGGCGGGCACGGTGGTGCGGCTGGAGCGGATCTGGACGGGCAAGGTCAGTTACGGACATGTGCGCTGACCGGCCGATTGCCGGACCCCGGCGGTAGGTTGACGGCGGATCAGGGGCGCCCTGGTCCCCGTCACCTTCCGGCGTGGTCTGGTGTGACCGCCCCCGCGAGGCGTTAGCGTGGGCCGGTGCCGGTTCGGGGAGACCGGCACCGGGAGGGGGAGCTACGGTGAGCGGCCAGTTCCAGGCGGACCGGACCTACGACCAGGTGTATCTCGTCTTCGTCGACACCTCCGGCTATTCGACGATCGTCCGCTCGAACCCCAGGGACCGGGCCGCGGGCGCCTTCGATCTGCTGCGGGAGCGGATGCGGGCGCGCATCGGCCAGGTCTCCGCGCAGCACCGCTGTGCCCGCAGCGATCTGTGGAACTGGCGCGGGGACGGGGGGTTCTTCGCGATCCACGACGACAGCGAGAGCGTGGCCCGCGATGTCGCGCTGGAGGCGGCGCGGACGTTTCTCACCCTCGATCTGCGGCATCTGCGGGACGAGTTCGCGCAGGCCGGGGTGGACGGCGAGCTGCATGTGCGGATGGCGGTGCACAAGGGGGCGATACGGCACACCGGGGAGGGCCGGACCGGCACCATCCACTCCCCCGACATCAATCTGGCCGCGCATCTGGAGAAGGCGACCCCGCCGGACTGTCTGGCGGTCTCGGAGGACGTGTACCGCACCGCGGGCCGGTATGCGGAGCTGTTCGCGCACGTCGGCAGCCACGAGGGCAAGGACGTCTATCTGATGGCGGGCGACGGCGGCCCGGCCGAGGCGGCCAAGGCGTGGCTGGCGGGCCGCGGGCTGGCGGGCGGCACGCCCGTGCACGCCTATCCCGAGCGGCCGAGCTCGGCGGAGAAGGCGCGGCTGCTGGACGCGGCGGCCGAGGAGGTGCTCGACATGGGCACCGCGCTGCGCACCTCGTCGTCCCGGCTGGTCACCACCGAGCGCCCGGCCCGCTACCGCGACGCGGTCCTGGGCTTGCTGCGCCGGGGCGGGGTGTACCGCTGCTACCTGCTGGATCCGTCCTCGGACGCGGCGGCCACCCTGTCGCGGCAGTACCAGGAGGACATGACCCGGAAGATCAAGGATTCGCTGGAGCGGTTCGGCCGGTTCAAGGAGCGCCACGGGGCGGCGGCGGACGGCTTGCGGGTCTACCAGACGGACGAGTTCCCCGGCTTCTCGGCGCTGGCCGTCGATCCGCGTCAGTCGAACGGGCTGATCCTCTACTCCTCGTATCTGATGGGCACGAGCCCGTACGGGGTGATCGAGCGCGGCGACATGCCCCACTATCTGATCGGTCCGGACGCCGGTCGTACGTATGCGCGCATCCTGGAGCTGACCGAGGCGCGGGCGGCTACGGGGCAGGTCGAGCGCGTAGTGTGAGCACATCCGGTAACTCGTAAAAGTATGAAGAACGACGCCCCGAGAACCGTCCGTCGCGAGACCGCGCTGGAGCGTGACGACCGGAACTTCGCCGAACTGCTCCAGGAGCTGCGGGTCACCCAGACGGGTGTGCAGATCCTGTTCGCCTTCCTGCTGACCCTGGCCTTCACCGATCGCTTCGCGTCGCTGGACCAGGTGCAGCGCGGCACGTACGTCGCCACGCTGCTGCTCGCGGTCGTGGCGGCGGTCCTGTTCACGGCCCCGGCGGCGCTGCACCGGGCGCTGTTCCGCAGGGGGGCCAAGCGACGGGTCGTGGACGTCTCCGGGAAGCTGGCCGCGGCCGGTCTGTGCGTGCTGACGATGGCGTTCACCGGGTCGGTGCTGCTGGTGGTGGACGTGGTGCTGGGGCGCGGCCCGGGGATCGCCGCGGCGATGGGCACGTTCGCGGTGTGCTGCGGGCTGTGGGGCGCCCTCCCGCGCTGGATCCGCCACCGGATGGGCCACCACCCGCCGCCGACCGCGCCGCACCATCACGCGCCCCAGGACACCCGCTAGCGCACCGGCACGGGCCACGGCAGCGCGATCCATACGGTCTTGCCGCCGTCCGCGGTGGGGGTGACGAACACCTCGCCGCCCGATTCGGCGGCCAGACAGCCGATGATGACCAGCCCCCGTCCGTTGTCCTGGTGGGTCGCGGCGCACAGCCGCCGGGGGTGACGGGGGTGGCTGTCGGTGACACCGATCTCCAACCGCCCCTCGTGGTCGAGCCTTATGTCCACGGTGAAGGTGGGCGATTCGCCCAGGGTGTGCTGTACGGCGTTGGTGGCGAGCTCGGAGACGATGAGCCGCACAGTGTCCGCGGCCTCCTCGCCTTCCCCGAGTCCCCATTCGGCCAGCACGCATCCCACGTAGGCGCGGGCCGCGGGAACCGAGGCGGGCGCGCTCGGCAGAGTGACGGATGCTTCCTGATGGTCTGCCATGACGGCCTGTCCCTTTCCCGCCGGGGCACGGCTGCGGACGCGCACGGGTGGCGCCGCGCAGCCTTGGGGTCCGGGTGGGCGGCCCCGGCGGCTCCGACCGTCAGACTGCCACCGATGCCCTCCATGACGCGGGCGATCCACCGAGTTATGCATATATCTGTCGCCCGAAGCGGTGAACTCTGCTACGGAAGACCGGATTTGCGGGGCAGACTGGGCCACGGTCACGACAGGGCGGGACAGCGGACGGGCAGCGGGAGGGAGATCTGATGCGGTACGGCCCGGCGGTACGCCGCCGCAAGCTCGGCGAGGAACTGCGTCGCCAGCGCGATCTGGCGGGACTCACCAGCGGCGAGGCCGCGCGGCGGCTGAGCTGGCACCAGTCGAAGGTGAGCCGGATCGAGACCGGGCGCAGCGGGGCGAAGCCCGGGGACGTGGCGCGGCTGCTGGAGGTGTACGGGGTCACCGACCCGCAGCTGCGGGCGCTGCTGGAGGCGCTGTGCGGCGGGGGCGCCTCGGACCCGGAGGGGTCGCGGCGCGGCTGGTGGTACGCGTACCGCGATCTGCTGCCGCCCGCCTACCGGGACTTCATCAGCCTGGAGGCGGAGGCGTCGGCCGCGTACACGCTGGAGACGACGGTGGTGCCGGGGCTGTTGCAGACCGCGGACTACGCGCGGACGGTGACCCGGGCGGCGCTGCCGGACCTCCCGCAGGACCAACTGGACACGCTGGTCGAGGTGCGGATCGCGCGCCAGTCGGTGCTGCGCGAGGCGCGGCCGCTGCGGCTGCACGCGGTGCTCGACGAGGCGGTGTTACGGCGCGGGGTGGGCGACGCCGGGGTGATGCGGGCTCAGCTGCGACAGCTGGCGGAGATGGCCACGTTACCGCAGGTGAGATTGCAGGTGCTGCCGTTCTCCGCCGGAATGCCCATCGGTATTACCGGTCCTTTCATTATCTTCTCTTTTCCGCACATTACTGACCTCGACGTAGTAGTTCTCGACCATTTGACGAGTAGCCTCTATCTGGAGCGGAAAGAAGACCTCCGGGCGTACAGCAGCGCATTCGATGTGCTGCGGACCAACGCCCTGTCACCCGAGGATTCGTTGATCCTCATCTCGAAAATCGGGGGCGGCGCCTGAGAGGGGCACCATGTCCGATCTGTCCGTCAAGTCCGCTGTCTGGCTGAAGAGCAGTTACAGCGTCGGAATGAACAATTGCGTCGAAACGGCCCGGCTGAGCCCGGGCCTGCTCGCCGTGCGGGACTCGAAGTACACCGCGGGACCCGCCTTGCTGTTCCGCCCGTCGGCCTGGACCTCGTTCGTCGAGGACCTGTGCCACGGCGATCTCGGTGACACCGGTTCCGGGGCCGCCTCCCGGCCGTAGCCGGGAGGACGCCACACCGCCGGACACCGATCCGTCAGGCGGCCGGTGCGGTCCCCACGATCACGTCGGCCGCCTCCTCCACCTGCTGATCCGTCAGATCCGCGCGAGCGGTGAGCCGTACCCGCGAGATGCCGTCGGGGACGGACGGGGGACGGAAGCAGCCCACCACCAGACCGGCCGCACGGCAGTCCGCGGCCCACCGCACCGCCTGCTCCGGGGACGGCGCGCGCACCGACACCACCGAGGCGTCGGGCCGCGCCGCGCTGAGCCCGGCGGCGGTCAGCCGTGCGTGCAGCCGCGCCGCGACCGTACGGGCCCGGGCGGCGCGCTCCGGCTCCCGGCTCAGCAGCCGCAGGCTCGCCAGGGCGGCGCCCGCGGCGGCCGGGTTGAGGCCGGTGTCGAAGATGAACGTGCGTGCGGTGTTCACCAGGTGCTCGATCACCCGGGCGGGCCCCAGCACCACCCCGCCCTGACTGCCCAGCGACTTCGACAGGGTGGCGGTGACCACCACGTCCGGCGCGCCCGCCAGCCCGGCGGCGTACGGGGCGCCGCGCCCGCCGTCGCCCACCACCCCCAGGCCGTGGGCGTCGTCCACGACCAGCGCCGCGCCGTGCGCCCGGCAGGCGGCGGCGAGCCCGGTCAGCGGCGCCACGTCGCCGTCCACCGAGAAGACGGAGTCGGAGACGACGAGCGCGCGCCGGTCCGGGTCCTCCTTCCGGGCCCCGTCGAGCACCTTGGCCGCGGCGTCGGGGTCGGCGTGCGGGGCGACGGCGACCTCGGCGCGGGAGAGCCGGCAGCCGTCGATGAGCGAGGCGTGGTTCCCCGCGTCGGAGACGATGAGCGCGCCCCGCCCGCTCAGCGCCGAGACCGCGGCCAGGTTGGCGGCGTACCCCGAGGAGAACACCAGCGCCGCGTCGAAGCCGCAGAACGCGGCCAGCTCCGCCTCCAGCGCCGTGTGCAGCTCCGTGGACCCGGTGACCAGCCGGGAGCCGGTCGACCCGGCGCCCCAGCGGCGCGCCGCCTCCGCCGCGGCGGCCGTCACCTCGGGGTGCCGGGACAGGCCCAGATAGTCGTTGCTCGCCAGGTCCAGCAGCGGTGAGTCGGCGGGCCGGGGCGTGAGCACGCGCCGCAGCCCGGCACGCCCGCGCTGCTCCTGTGCCGCGTCGATCCACGCGAACGGGGCGTCCTGGCGGTCCTGGGGCATCGGCTTCCTCGCCTTCCTTCGGGCACGGGCGGGCACGGGCCGGGCACCGGCCGGGCGGGGGCCGGGCGCCGACTGTGGGGTCCGGATAGAAGGTAGTCGTGCCCATGCGTGGGCAGGGTGTGGCAATACACACACCCCGAACGCCGCGTCTTGTACGGTCCCTCCTTGGCCAGGAGCGGTGCCGTAAGACAGGATCTCCGCCATGGACCTGCTGAACACGCTGGTGGACAAGGGGCTGCGGGGCGAGTCGCCGACCCGCGCAGAGGCTCTCGCGGTATTGGCGACTTCCGACGACGACGTGCTGGATGTGGTGGCCGCCGCGGGCAAGGTGCGCCGTCGGTGGTTCGGGCGGCGGGTGAAGCTCAACTACCTGGTGAACCTCAAGTCCGGGCTGTGCCCCGAGGACTGTGGGTACTGCTCGCAGCGGCTCGGCTCGACGTCCGAGATCCTCAAGTACACCTGGCTCAAGCCGGACCAGGCGGCGGCCGCGGCGGAGGCCGGGGTCGCGGGCGGCGCCAAGCGGGTCTGCCTGGTCGCCAGCGGCCGCGGGCCGACGGACCGGGACGTGGACCGGGTCTCCAAGACCATCGCCGCGATCAAGGAACAGAACGAGGACGTGGAGATCTGCGCGTGTCTCGGACTGCTGTCCGACGGGCAGGCGGAGCGGCTTCGGGAGGCGGGCGCCGACGCGTACAACCACAACCTCAACACCTCCGAGGCCACGTACGGCGACATCACCACCACCCACACCTACGCCGACCGGGTCTCCACCGTGCAGCAGGCCCAGTCCGCGGGCATGTCGGCCTGCTCCGGGCTGATCGCGGGCATGGGCGAGCGCGACGAGGACCTGGTCGACGTGGTCTTCTCGCTGCGCGAGCTCAACCCGGACTCGGTGCCGGTCAACTTCCTCATCCCCATCGAGGGCACCCCGCTGGCCGGGGACTGGAACCTCACCCCGCAGCGCTGTCTGCGCATCCTCGCCATGGTGCGGTTCGTGTGCCCGGACGTGGAGGTGCGGCTCGCGGGCGGGCGCGAGATCCACCTGCGGACGCTCCAGCCGCTGGCCCTGCACCTGGCGAACTCGATCTTCCTCGGCGACTATCTGACCACCGAGGGCCAGTCGGGCAAGGACGACCTGGACATGATCGCCGACGCGGGCTTCGAGGTGGAGGGCACGGACACCAGGACGCTGCCCGCGCACCGCGCCGACGCCCTCGCGGCGGCCGGCGGCGGCTGCGGCTCGCACGGCGCGGAGGGCGGCGGCTGCGCCCCCTGCGGCGACGCGCCCGGGACCGCCGACCACACCGCCGGCACCGCCCCCGCCGAGCCCCTCACCGAACCCGTCGCCGAGCCCGTCGCGGTGGCGGCCGGGGAGTCGCACGCGGACCTGGTCGCGGTGCGCCGCCGGGGCGCGGGGACGGAACTGCCGCCCAATGCCTGAGCCGCTGACGCCCGACGCGCTGCTGGCGCTGGACCGGCAGCACGTCTGGCATCCGTACGCACCGATGCCCGGCCGCGCGGACCCGCTCGTCGTGGAGTCCGCGGCCGGGGTCCGGCTGCGGCTCGCCGAACCGGTCGAGGGCGTACGGGAGCTGGTGGACGGGATGTCGTCGTGGTGGTCCGCCATCCACGGCTACAACCACCCGGTGCTCAACGACGCGGCGCGCGGTCAGCTCGACCGGATGAGCCACGTGATGTTCGGCGGGCTCACCCATGAGCCCGCCGTGCGGCTGGCCGCCCGGCTCGTGGAGATCACGCCCGAACCGCTCCGGCACGTCTTCCTCGCCGACTCGGGCTCGGTGTCGGTCGAGGTCGCGGTCAAGATGTGCCTCCAGTACTGGCGCTCCCTCGGCCGCCCCGCCAAGCAGCGGCTGCTGACCTGGCGCGGCGGCTACCACGGCGACACCTGGCAGCCGATGGCGGTGTGCGACCCGGACGGCGGCATGCACCGGCTGTGGTCGGGCGTCCTGCCCGAGCAGATCTTCGCCGACGCGCCGCCTCCCGGCTTCGACGCCGAGCCCGACCCGGCGTACGAGGCCCATGTGCGCGAGCTGGTGGCCCGGCACGCGGACGAGCTGGCCGCGGTGATCGTGGAACCGGTCGTGCAGGGCGCGGGCGGCATGCGGTTCCACTCCCCCGCCCTGCTGCGGATGCTGCGCGAGGCGTGCGACGAGCATGACGTGCTGCTGGTGTTCGACGAGATCGCCACCGGGTTCGGGCGCACCGGAGCGCTCTTCGCGGCCGAACACGCCGGGGTCAGCCCCGATGTGATGTGCCTGGGCAAGGCGCTGACCGGCGGTTATCTGACGATGGCCGCCACGCTGTGCACCCCGCGGGTGGCGGACGGCATCTCGCGCGGCGAGCTTCCCGTGCTCGCCCACGGCCCGACGTTCATGGGCAATCCGCTGGCCTCCGCCGTCGCGGGCGCCTCGATCGACCTGCTGCTGTCCTACGACTGGCGGCAGGAGATCAAGCGGATCGAGACGGGGCTGCGGGACGGGCTGACGCCCGCCGCCGAGCTGCCGGGCGTACGGGAGGTACGGGTGCTCGGCGCGATCGGCGTCGTCCAGCTGGACCACCCGCTGGACGACGCGGGGATGGCGGCGGCATCGCGGGCGGCGGTGCGCGAGGGCGTGTGGCTGCGGCCGTTCCGCGACATGCTCTACACCATGCCGCCCTACATCACGGGCGACGACGATCTGGCCCGTATCTGCGCGGCGGTACGGGCGGCCGCCGCCACGGCGGGCTGACCGCGCAACAGCGGGACAACGAGCGAGACAACAGCGAGAGGCACGAAGCAACAGATGTCAGTACTGGTCGTGACCGGCACCGGCACGGAGGTCGGCAAGACCGTCACCACGGCGGCCGTCGCGGCGGCGGCGCTGTCCCACGGCCGGTCGGTCGCCGTGCTCAAACCCGCGCAGACCGGCGTCGCTCCGGACGAACCGGGCGACGCCGCCGAGGTGGCCCGGCTCGCCGGTGACGTGACCCTGCGGGAACTCGCCCGCTACCCCGAGCCGCTGGCGCCCGACACCGCGGCGCGCCGTGCCGGGCGCCCCGCCGTCCGCCCGCACGAGATCGCGGAGGCGGCGGAGAAGCTGGCCGCCGAGCACGATCTGGTGCTGGTCGAGGGCGCGGGCGGCCTGCTCGTACGGTTCGACGAGACCGGCGCGACGCTCGCCGACGCGGCCCGGCTGCTCGACGCCCCGGTCCTGGTCGTCGCCCATGCGGGCCTGGGCACGCTCAACGCCACGGCCCTCACGGCGGAGGCGCTGCGCACCCGGGGCCTGCGCTTCCCCGGCGTCGTCATCGGCAGCTGGCCCGCGGACGCGGACCTCGCCTCCCGCTGCAACAGGACCGACCTGCCGGAGGCGGCGGGCGCTCCGCTGCTGGGCGCCGTCCCCGAACGGGCCGGGGCCCTGTCGCCCGCCGACTTCCGCGCGGCGGCCCCGGGGTGGCTGGCACCGCGGCTGGACGGCGTGTGGGACGCGGAGCGCTTCGTGAAGGAGCACTGCACGAAGGGGCACCGCACGGCGTAGCGGTGGGGGCGGCGTGGGCAGACTCCCGGTACCGGTATACAGCCGTCCCGCTCGAAAAGGGGTGTCACCCATGCCCGTACGCCGTCCCCGGCCCCCGCGCGAAGCCGTCCACCACCCGCTCTTCGCCCGCTTCTGGGCCAAGGTCGGTCCCGTCGCCGACGAACGGGCCGGTGTCGCCGAACTCCGTAGCGAGCTGCTGGCCGGGCTGTCCGGCCGGGTCATCGAGATCGGCGCCGGCAACGGCCTGAACTTCGTGCACTACCCGAGCACCGTCTCCGAGGTCGTCGCCATCGAGCCCGAGCGCCATCTGCGCCGCCTGGCGGTGCGGGCGGGCCACCGGGCCGAGGTGCCGGTGGACGTGGTGCCCGGGGTCGCTGAGGCGCTGCCGGTCAAGAGCGAGGCGTTCGACGCGGCGGTGGCGTGTCTGGTGCTGTGCTCCGTACGGGACGTCCAGCGCACCCTGGCCGAACTGATGCGGGTGCTGCGGCCGGGCGGTGAGCTGCGATTCCTGGAGCACGGGCGGGCGGAGGGGCGGGCCATGGCGATGACGCAGGGGGTGCTGGACCGGACGGTGTGGCCGCTGATGTTCGGCGGGTGTCACACCGGGCGCGAGGTGCGGGTGGAGATGGCGCGGGTGGGCTTCGAGCCCGTCACCCACCGGTCGCTGCGGCTCCCCGAACGGGGACTGCCGCTGCCCACCTCGCCCTGCACCCTGGGCGTGGTGCGGCGCCCGGAGTCATAGGGCGAGTCATACGAGGTGTCCCGCTAGACGCTCCACCGGCGCAGCTCGTCCGCGATCGCGTGCACATCCACCGCGCCGTCGTGCACCAGGCGCGCCAGATCCCGCACCCGCTCCGGCGAGGTGGCCACCTTCAGGCCGCTCGCCACCAGGTACGCGTACGCGACGGCCGACGCGAACAGCGCGTTCGAGCGTTCCAGGGCCGGCACCAGAAGCAGCAGCTGCAACAGCGCGGCGGCCCGCTCCTGCGGTTCGGGGTAGATCGGGGTGCCGAATATCTCCGCCTCGTGCCGGCTCACGGCGGCGACCAGCGCACCGTAGTCGGTGACGCGCGGATCCCCCGGGGTGTTGTGTTCGGCGATCATCAGAAGCCAGGCGAGATCGATACGCACGGTCAAGGGCGCGCTTCGCCTCCGAGCTCCCGACCGGGTTCACGGCCAAGATCCCGGCCGAGCTCGCGGCCGAATTCCTCGTCGAAGACCGATTGGTACTGTTTCATGAAGTCGGCCGCGGCCTCCACGAACTTGTGGCCCACCTCGCCCGCGTCCTGCCGCACCAGCTCTTCGATGTAGCGGTTCACGCTCACTCCCCGCTGTAGCGCACGCTCCCGGGCCACCTCAGCGGTGGTTTCGTCGACCCGGACGTTCAGCTGTGTCTTAGCCACACCATCAAGCTAGCGCATATTTGCTAGCTGCGCCAACGGCGCGCGGAAGCGGGCGGATCCCAGGGGGTGTCTTGTCGATCAGGCCGGATCAGCGAGCGGCGTCAGGGGGCACCTCCCAGCGGTAGCTGGGGGCGCAGGGCGACGAGCGCGGGGGCGCGAGGTGCCGTGCCAGGCGTCGCGAGCCCGGCATGACCGGCAAGACACCCCCTAACATCGAGGGCAAACCGTTCCGATACGGGAGGCGTTTGTGTCCACACCGGCGGCAACGAAGACGGACGGGTACGCGGAGGGCGGCGCTCGCCCGGCGGCCCGGGCCCGCGACCTGACCAAGGCGTACGGCAGCGGCGAGACCGCCGTGATCGCCCTGGACGCGGTGGACGTGGAGATCGAGCGGGGCAGGTTCACCGCGGTGATGGGGCCGTCCGGTTCCGGCAAGTCCACGCTGATGCACTGCCTGGCGGGTCTCGACACGGTCTCCTCGGGCCAGGTCTGGCTGGGCGACACCGAGATCACTGGGCTCGACGACCGCCGGCTGACCCAGCTGCGGCGCGACCGGATCGGCTTCATGTTCCAGTCGTTCAATCTGCTGCCCACCCTGAACGCGGTCGAGAACATCACCCTGCCCATGGACATCGCGGGCCAGAAGCCCGACCCGGAGTGGCTGGAGCGGGTCATCGACACCCTCGGGCTGCGGGACCGCCTGAAGCACCGGCCCACCCAGCTGTCGGGCGGCCAGCAGCAGCGGGTGGCCTGCGCGCGGGCGCTGGCCTCCCGCCCCGAGCTGATCTTCGCGGACGAGCCGACCGGCAACCTGGACTCGCGGGCGGGCCTGGAGGTGCTGACCTTCCTGCGCGAGGCGGTCGACGAACTGGGGCAGACGGTCGTCATGGTGACCCACGACCCGAGCGCGGCTGCCCACTCCGACCTGGTGCTCTTCCTCGACGACGGCCGGATCGTGGACCGGATGGAACGCCCCACGGCCGACTCGGTGCTGGGCCGCATGCAGATCTTCACCCGGGCGTACACGGCACACGAGAGCTGACCAATGAGCACCGCGCTCCGATAGGTTCGGGTCATTCCCCGGTCGAGGAGGGCTCATGGCGAGGCCGTTCCGCTTCGGAGTCAATCTGCTCACGCTCGAATCGGCCCCGGCATGGCGGGAGAAGTGCCGCCGCGCCGACCGGCTGGGCTACGACGTCCTGCTGGTCCCCGACCACCTGGGCATGCCCGCGCCGTTCGCCGCGCTGGTGGCCGCCGCCGAGGTCACCGAGCGGCCGCGGCTCGGCACCTTCGTCCTCAACCTGGGCTTCTGGAACCCGGCCCTGCTGGCACGCGCGGTGGCCACCTGCGACACGCTCACCGGGGGACGGCTGGAGCTGGGCCTCGGGGCGGGGTACGTGAAGGCCGAGCACGACAGCGCCGGGCTGCCGTTCGGGTCGCCGCGCGAGCGGGTGGACCACCTGGAGCACACCGTCCGTGAGCTGGAGCGGCTGCTGACCGACCCCGAGCAGCAGCCGCGGCCCGCGCAGACGCCGCGCCCGCCGCTGCTCCTGGGCGGCAACGGCGACCGGCTGCTGCGGGTGGCCGCACGCCACGCGCAGATCGCGGCCTTCACGGGCGCGGTCCAGGCCCCGGACGACGCGCCCGGCCCCGTGAAGATCATCAGCCCGGAGGCGCTGGAGGAGCGGGTGGCGGCCTTCCACCGCTTCGCCGCCGAAGCCGGGACCGGAGCCGGGGCCGGAGCCGGGGCCGGGGCCGGGGCCACAGCGGGCTCGGAGCCCGCCGAGCTGAACTATCTGATCCAGATGGTCGAGAACACCGACGCCCGCCGCGCCAAGGCCCGCGAGCTGAGGCCGTACGCCCCCGACCTCACCGAGGAACAGCTGCTGGACCACCCCGCGCTGCTGCTGGGCAGCCCCAAGGACATGGCGGACCAGCTGCGGGCCCACCGCGAGCGCTTCGGCTTCTCCTACTTCACCGTGCTGGAGCACCACATGGAGGCCTTCGCGCCGGTGATCGAGGAGCTGCACCGCTGAAGCCTCCGGAAATGGTTCGCCAGAGGGTTCGGCGCTCTGCTTGGCTCGGCCCATGAGTGATCTTCGCATCCGCCATGCCACGCCCTCGGACGTCGACACCGTGCTCGCCTTCTGGCGCGAGGCCGCGGAAGGGACGAGCATCAGCGACGACCGGGACGGGGTGGCCCGGCTGATCGCCCGGGACGCCGAGTCGCTGCTGCTGGCCGAGCGGGACGGGGCGCTCGCCGGAACCGTCATAGCGGGCTTCGACGGCTGGCGCTGCCATCTGTACCGGCTCGCCGTCCACCCCGCCCACCGCCGCCGGGGCGTGGCGACCGCGCTGCTCGCGGCGGCCGAGGAACGGTTCGCGGCGCTGGGCGGGCGGCGCGGGGACGCCATGGTGCTCGACGAGAACGCGCTCGCCCACCACGCGTGGAGCGCGGCCGGATACGCCCGGGAGCCGCAGTGGAGCCGCTGGGTGAAGCCGCTGACGCCCTGAAGCCCGCTGACGCCCGCACGCGGGGCTTTGCCGCGCCTTTACGATGAGAGTGCGCGGCGTCTCCGTCGCGCGCTCCTCCGGGCCCTGCCGGACCATGGGACGGAGGTGAACCGATGACCGAAGTCCTCCTCCTGGTCGTGGCGCTCCTGCTGGCGCTCGCATGCGGCGCCTTCGTGGCAGCGGAGTTCTCGCTGACCACGGTCGAGCGCAGCGAGCTGGAACAGGCGGTGGAGCGCGGCGAGCGCGGTGCGGCGAGCGCGCTGAAGGCCGTGCGCGGGCTGACGTACCAGCTCTCCGGCGCCCAGCTCGGCATCACCGTCACCAACCTGGTCGTCGGCATGCTCGCCGAGCCGTCCATCGCCGCGCTGCTGGGCGGACCGCTCACCGCGCTCGGGGTGCCCCGCTCCGCCTCCCACTCGGTGGCCCTCGTCATCGGCACCGCCCTGTCGACGGTGGTGATGATGGTGGTCGGCGAGCTGGTCCCCAAGAACTGGGCGATCTCCCGTCCACTGCCGGTCGCGCGGGCCGTCGCCACTCCGCAGCGCGTCTTCAGCGCGGCCTTCGGCCCGCTGATCGCCCACCTCAACAACACCGCCAACCACCTGGTGCGGCGGATGGGCCTGGAACCCACCGAGGAGCTGGCGTCGACGCGCGGCCCGCAGGAGTTGATCGCGCTCGCCCGGCACTCCGCGAAGGAGGGGGCGCTGGAGGAGGACACCGCGGAGCTGTTCGTCCGCACCCTCAATCTGAGGGAGCTGACCGCGGAGAACGTGATGACGCCCCGGGTGCAGGTGATCGCGCTGGACGTACGGGCCACCGCCGAGGACGTGGCCAACGCGACCCGCGCCACCGGTCTGTCCCGCTTCCCCGTCCACCGCGACAGCCTGGACGCGGTGGCCGGCGTCGTCCACATCAAGGACGTCCTCGCGATCCCCGCCGAGGCGCGGCCGCGCCATCCGGTGTCCGAGCTGATGCACGAGGCCCTGCTGGTCCCCGAGTCGCTCACCGTGGACCGGCTGCTCGACCGGCTCTCGGTCAGGCGCAGCATGGCCGTGGTCATCGACGAGTACGGCGGTACGGCCGGGGTCGTCACGCTGGAGGACATCGTCGAGGAGGTGGTCGGCGAGGTACGCGACGAGCACGATCCGCACGAGATCCCCGATCTGGTCCCGGCGGGCGAGGACGCCGAGGGCCGGGCGGTGTACGACGCGGACGGTGCCGCCCGGCTCGATCAGCTGGAGGCGATCGGGCTGCGGGTGTCCCCGGGGCCGTACGAGACGCTGGCCGGGCTGATCGCGGCCGAGCTGGGCCGCATCCCGGTCGTGGGCGACACGGTCCGGCCGGAGGGCTGGCGGATGGAGGTGGTCAACGCGGCGGGCCACCGCGCCGCCCGGGTACGGCTGCACGCCCCGCTCCCCCATGACCACGGCCGGGGCCACGGGCGGGGCCGGGGCCGGGACCGGGACCGGGGCCGGGACGACGGCGGGGCGGGCCCATGATCGCCGTCCAGCTGCTGATCGGCCTGCTGACGCTGGTCGCGAACGCCTTCTTCGTGGGCGCCGAGTTCGCCCTGATCTCGGTGCGGCGCAGCCAGATCGAGTCGTACGCCGAGCGGGGCGACCGCCGGGCGCGGGCCGTGCTGTGGGGGCTGGAACACGTCTCCGCGCTGCTGGCCGCGGCCCAGCTCGGCATCACGCTGTGCACCCTGGTGCTGGGTGCCGTCGCGGAACCGGCCATCGCGCATCTGCTGGAGCCGCTGTTCCACGCGGCCGGGCTGTCGCTCGGGCTGGTCCATCCCGTCTCGTTCGTGATCGCGCTGAGCCTGGCGACGTATCTGCACATGCTGGTCGGCGAGATGGTGCCGAAGAACGTGGCGCTGGCCGAGCCGGTGCGCTCCGCGCTGCTGCTCGGGCCGCCGCTGGTGGGGCTCGCGCGGGCGCTGCGCCCGGTCATCTTCGCGGTCAACGCGTTCGCCAACGGTCTGCTGAAGCTGATGCGGGTCGAGCCCCGGGGCGAGGTGGCGGCGACCTTCTCGGATGACGAACTGGCGCGCATGGTCGCGGACTCCAGCGAGGCCGGGCTGCTGGACGACCGCGGTGCCGAGCGGCTGCGGGACGCGCTGGAGCTGGGCCGGCGGCCGGTGCGGGACGTGGTGCTGCCGATGGACCGGGTGGTCTCGGCGCGGATCGGGGTGACCCCCGAGGAGCTGGAGCGGATGTCGGCCGAAACGGGCTTCTCCCGCTTCCCCGTGATCGACGACTCCGGGCGGATCCTGGGCTATCTGCATGTGAAGGACGCGCTGGACGCACATCCGCGCGACGTTCCGTTCCGCCCCGATCAGCTGCGGCCGGTGGCCCGGGTGCGGTCGCAGACGCCGCTGGACGACGTGCTCACCGCGATGCGCGACAGCGGCACCCATCTCGCGCCCGTCATCGACGCGGAGGGGCGATTGGAGGGCCTGGTCACGATGGAGGACGTGCTGCGCCTGCTGGTGGCGTGACGAGCGCGACGAGCGCAATGAGGTGACGCACGTGACGAGGCGGGGTGACGGGGAGCGGCTGCCCCGGGCCGTCACTGGTCCCGTCTGGACTCATGGGCGATGATGCACGCCTGCCAGTGCGCCAGCGCCTCCTCCCGTCCGCCGCCACCCTCCTCGGCCACGGCCAGCAGCGCGTCGGCGGCCATCGCGGCGAGCCGGACGGCGACCCGGCACACGTCGCGCGTCTCCAGCGGCTCCAGCAGGGCCGCCGCACCCTCACCGTCGTCGGCGAGGGCGGCGGCGACGATCGCCATCGTCGTACGGTCGCATTCAAAGGCATCCACGCGGACCAGACTGCCCCACTCCGCTCCGTCCGGAACCCTGCTCCGTCCAACCGAGCGACCCGTTCGCATCCGCGCGCCGCCCCGGACGGAGATTCCCGGCCATCCTCGCGGAGGGGGCTCAGGGGCGGCGGCCGGGGCGCGCGCCCGACGGGTCGTAGCGGAAGACGACGTATTCGACGTGCCCGATCACCTTGGTGCGGTCCGTCCGCCGGTACAGCTCGGGCGGCCGGAAGATGTTGTCGTCGTAGATGTCCGCGCCGGGTTCGAGGTTCCAGCTCGCCGTCGTGCCGTTCCGGGCTCCGCCCTCGAAATAGATGTGGGTCATCGCCATGCGGCTCATGATGCGCGCGCCATGGCCTCCGCGCAGCCCGCGTGCACCGGATAAGATCGTCCGAGCCATGCAGACGAACACCACCTATACAAGCTTTGTCGCGGTCGGCGACTCCTTCACCGAGGGCATGTCCGACGCCCTCCCCGACGGCGGCTACCGCGGCTGGGCCGACGTGCTCGCCGCCCGGCTGGCGGCCCGCGCCCCCGGCTTCCGGTACGCCAATCTCGCGGTGCGCGGGAAGCTGATCGGCCAGATCGTGGACGAGCAGACGGGCCCGGCGGCCGCGATGGGCGCGGACCTGGTGACGCTGGTCGGCGGCGGGAACGACGTCCTGCGTCCGAAATGCGACATCGTACGGGTGTGCGGCCTCCTGGAGGAGGCGGCCGAGCGGCTCGCGCCCAGTTGCAAGCAGCTGGTGCTGATGCGCACCCCGGGTCGGCGCGGTCCGGTGATGGAGCGGTTCCACCCGCGGATGGACCGGCTGTTCTCCTTCGTGGACGAGCTGGCCGCACGGCATGACGCGATCGTCGTGGACCTCTACGCCTCCGAGGCGGTCGGCGACCCCCGGATGTGGGCGGACGACCGGCTCCATCTGAACGCCGAGGGGCACCGCCGGGTCGCCGAGGCCGTCTGGCAGGCGCTGGGCCACGAGCCGGAGGAGGACTGGGACGCTCCGCTGCCGCCCGCGGTCCGCCCGGGCTGGCTGGCCCGCCGCACCTCGGACGCGCGCTTCGCCCGCGAGCACCTGGGCCCGTGGATCGCCCGTCGGGTGACGGGCCGTTCCTCGGGCGACGGCCGGGCCCCGAAGCGGGGCGAACTCCTGCCGTACGAGGGCTGACCGGGCCAGACCGGTGGGCACCGGTCTGGCCTGGGGATACGCCCAGTAGACTCTGTGCACGTGACTGGTAAGCCGCGCATTCCGAACGTCCTGGCCGGCCGCTACGCCTCCGCGGAGCTGGCCGTCCTGTGGTCCCCCGAGTACAAGGTGACGCTGGAGCGGCGGCTGTGGCTCGCCGTCCTGCGGGCCCAGAAGGACCTGGGCATCGAGGTGCCGGACACCGCCCTCGCCGACTACGAACGGGTCCTGGAGGACGTCGACCTCGCCTCGATCGCCGAGCGCGAGAAGGTCACCCGGCACGATGTGAAGGCCCGCATCGAGGAGTTCAACGCCCTCGCCGGTCATGAGCACGTGCACAAGGGCATGACCTCCCGCGACCTCACCGAGAACGTCGAGCAGCTCCAGACCCGGCTCTCCCTGGAGCTGGTGCGGGACCGTACGGTCGCCGTGCTGGCCCGGCTCGGCAAGCTGGCCGCCGACCACGCCGAGCTGGTGATGGCGGGCCGCTCGCACAACGTCGCCGCGCAGGCCACCACGCTCGGCAAGCGCTTCGCGACCGCGGCGGACGAGCTGCTGGTCGCCTACGGGCGCGTGGAGGAGCTGCTCGGCCGGTACCCGCTGCGCGGCATCAAGGGCCCGGTCGGCACCGCGCAGGACATGCTGGACCTGCTCGGCGGCGACGCGCAGAAGCTGGCCGAGCTGGAGCGGCGGATCGCCGGTCACCTGGGCTTCGCGCAGGCGTTCACCTCGGTCGGCCAGGTCTACCCGCGCTCGCTGGACTACGAGGTCGTCACCGCCCTGGTGCAGCTGGCCGCGGCCCCGTCCTCGCTGGCCAAGACGATCCGGCTGATGGCCGGGCACGAGCTGGTGACCGAGGGCTTCAAGCCGGGCCAGGTCGGTTCGTCCGCGATGCCGCACAAGATGAACACCCGCTCCTGCGAGCGCGTCAACGGCCTCGCCGTGATCCTGCGCGGCTACGCGTCGATGACCGGCGAGCTGGCGGGCGACCAGTGGAACGAGGGCGATGTGTCCTGCTCGGTGGTGCGCCGGGTCGCGCTGCCGGACGCGTTCTTCGCCTTCGACGGGCTGCTGGAGACCTTCCTGACCGTGCTCGACGAGTTCGGCGCCTTCCCCGCCGTCGTCGCCCGCGAGCTGGACCGCTACCTGCCCTTCCTCGCCACCACCAAGGTGCTGATGGGCGCCGTGCGGGCCGGGGTGGGCCGCGAGATCGCCCATGAGGCGATCAAGGAGCACGCGGTCGCCGCCGCCCTCGCGATGCGCGAGCAGGGCGCCGAGCGCAACGAGCTGCTCGACTCCCTCGCCGCGGATGAGCGGATTCCGCTGGACCGGGCGGAGCTGGAGGCGCTGATGGCGGACAAGCTGTCCTTCACGGGCGCCGCCGCAGAGCAGGTCGGCACGGTGGTCGGCCGGATCGAGGAGATCATCAAGCAGCACCCCGAGGCGGCGGCGTACGCACCGGCTTCGATCCTCTGACGCCGTGCCCCCGACGCCCGACGAACTGGAGGCCGCCCGCGACCGCCTCGTGCCCGATGTGGTCGGGGACGGTCTGCGGGTCCTCTTCTGCGGCATCAACCCCGGGCTGATGACCGCCGCCACCGGCCATCACTTCGCCCGCCCCGGCAACCGGTTCTGGCCCGTGCTGCACGCCTCGGGGTTCACCCCGCGGCTGCTGCACCCCTCCGAGCAGGGGGAGCTGCCGTCCTATGGCCTGGGCATCACCAATGTGGTCGCCCGGGCCAGCGCCCGTGCCGACGAGCTGACCGACGAGGAGTACCGGGAGGGGGGCCGGATCCTGGAGGAGAAGGTCCGCCGCCTGCGGCCGCGCTGGCTCGCGGTGGCGGGCGTCACCGCCTACCGGATCGCGTTCGGCGACAAGCGGGCGAAGATCGGCCCCCAGGAACGGACCATCGGGGACACCCGGATATGGGCCCTGCCCAACCCCAGCGGGCTGAACGCGCACTGGACGAAGGCGACGATGGCGGAGGAGTACGCCCGGCTGCGCGCCGCCGCCGAGGGGGACGCGGGAGCCCGGGGCTGACGTCAGCCGACGCCCGACTCCCCTATCGCCACCAGCAGCTGGAACGGCAGCTCGCGGTCGCCCTGCCCCACCCCGAGCCCGACCCAGCGCCCGTCCACGCGCCAGACGTACAGCTCGGGTACGTAGCCGCACAGGTCGTCGAGCGGCGGCGGAACCGGCTCCCCCATCGCCGACCGCTCCAGGGCGTCGGCGAGGTCGAGGACCCGAGGGGCGCCCCACCGTAAGGTCAGCACCTGGACGAGGACGCCCAGCTCGGCCTCGAACTCCTCCAGCACCTCCTCCACCCGGGTCAGGTCCGCGTCCCAGAAGTCCTCGCTCACCCGGAGGTCGGCGACGTGGAACCCCGGGCCGCGGCGCTGCGCGGGGAAGTCCCGGGTCCGGAGCGCGTCGATCGTGGCCAGGTGGTCCGCCGTACTGGTCATGCCATCAGTAAACAACCCGGGTCAGACATCTGGTCGGCCGTCAGCTGCTGGGGGCGGGCACGGGTTCGCAGGTGGCTCGCCGTGCCCGCCCCCAGCAGATACGATCCGGCACATACGCAGTGGGAGGGGGACCGACGTGGGGCGGCTGACCGGCGGGGACCCGTCCCTGCTGCGGCGCATCAACTCCGCCGTGGTGCTCCAGGCGCTTCGCGCCGCCACCGCTTCCGCTCCACCGGACGCCGCCTCCGCGTCCCTCACCGACCTCACCCTGGCCACCGGCCTGTCCCGTCCCACGGTCGAGGGGGTGGTCGACGGGCTGATCGACAGCGGTCTCGCGGCCGAGGTGCCCGCCGAGGAGGGCGGCGTCCGCCGCCAGGGCCGCCCCGCGCGCCGCTTCCGCTTCCGCGCCGAGGCCGGGCATCTGCTGGGCATAGAGATAGGCGCGCACCGGGTCGCCGCCCTGCTGTCGGACCTGGACGGACGTGCGCTCGGCTCGACGGTGCGCGAGGTGTCCGAGAAGGCACCCGTGGACGAGCGGCTGGAGCGGGTGCGGGCCGCCGTGGCGGAGCTGCTCCGGCACGGCGGGGTCGAACGCCACTCGCTGCGGGCGGTCGGGGTGGGCAGCCCGGGCATCGTGGAGGCCGACGGCACCGTCCATCTGTGCACCGCCCTGCCGGGCTGGACGGGCCTGCCGCTCGGCGAGCGGCTGCGGCGCTCCTTCCGGTGTCCGGTGCTGGTGGAGAACGACGCGAACACCGCGGCCGTGGCCGAGCACTGGAGGGGCGCCGCGGTCGGCTCGGACGACGTCGTCTTCGTACTGGCCGGGCTGAGCCCGGGCGCCGGGTCGCTGATCGGCGGTCGGCTGCACCGCGGCTACGGCGGCGCGGCGGGGGAGATCGGCGCGCTGCATCTGCTGGGCCGCGAGGCCAGCCCGGAACAGATGCTCTCCACCACCGGCGAACCGCTGAACCCCCTGGACGAGGCGCAGGTCGTACGGGTCTTCGCGCTCGCCCGGGACGGCGACGCCCGGGCGCGCGCGGCCGTGGACCGCTTCATCCGACGGCTGGTGCACGACACGGCGGCCCTGGTGCTGGCCCTCGACCCCGAGGTGGTCGTGGTGGGCGGCTGGGCCGCGGATCTCGACGGCATGCTGGGCCCGCTCCGCGACGAACTGGCCCGCTACTGTCTGCGCCCGCCGCAGGTCGCCCAGTCGCTGCTGGGCGAGGCCGCGGTGACGACGGGCGCGCTGCGGCTGGCCCTGGATCATGTGGAGGCGGAGCTGTTCGCGGTGGACAGCACGGTCACCGCGCGCCGCGCCGGTCGCTGAGCCCCTTTCGGGGCCCGACCGCCGCTGAGACTGTTGCGGCCGTCCGCCGGATCAGCCCGCCAGCAGCTCCACGCCGTTCACGTCGCCGAAGGTGTCGCCGAAGGTGAGGCGGCAGGTGTCGGCGCGGTACGTGGCCACGGCGACCGCCGCGGTGCGGTTCTCCGCCACGTAGCGGGTGGTCACCACGAGGACGGGGGCGCCGGGCAGCCGGTCCAGCTCCTTGGCGTCGTCCGCCCGGGCCGACCCCAGCTCCACCGACTGCTCCCGCCCCTCCAGCTCCAGCCGGCTCAGCTCGCGCAGCACGGCACGCGCGCGGGCCAGTCCGCTGGGGGTGTCGATGGCGGCGAGGCCGGGAACGGAGGCGGCCGGTACGTACAGCAGCTCGGCGGCGAGCGGCTGGCCCTGGCTCACCCGGGTGCGCCGCACCTGGTGCACGGGGGCGTCGGGGTCGGTGTCGAGGAGCCGCAGGACCGCGGCGGGCGGCACCGCCTCGACGCTGTCGACGCACGACCAGGTGTCGTCGCCCGCCTCCGTCCAGGTGTGGGTGTAGTCCCCGACGGCCACGCCGACGCGCGGCGGCGCGACGGTGGTGCCGACACCGCGGCGGCGCTGAAGCCTGCCCTCCAGCTCCAGCTGTTCGAGGGCCTGCCGGAGGGTGGCGCGGGCGACGCCGAAACGGGCGGCCAGCTCACGCTCGTTGGGCAGGATCTCCCCGACCGCGAACTCCGAGTCGAGCGCGTCGCTGAGCACGGTCTTCAGATGCCAGTACTTCGGCTCCGGCACCGTGTCGAGCTGTGTGGTCCCCACCCTGATCTCCCCCTGATATGCGAGCTGACTTGGCGAGCTGACTTATGCGCGCTTATTTATTAAAGATTGTTGCAGTATCAATGCGACCATAGGGCGGGGCACATACTTGGTCAAGACCAATGCCCGATCAGCTATCGTCATGATCATTCCATCAGGGACGGTAACGGGGCGGGAGCTGAGGTAATGGACCAGGTCACGGTCGTGACGGGCGGAAGCCGTGGCATCGGGGCGGCGGTGGCGGTGCGGCTGGCCCGCGCCGGGCACAGCGTCGCCATCGGCTACGAGCAGGCCCGGGAGGCCGCCGAGCGGTGCGCGGAACTGGTGCGCGCGGAGGGGGTGCGGGCCGCCGTCGTCCAGGCCGACACCAGCGCCGAGGACCAGGTCGAGGCGATGTTCGACACGGTGCGGGACGAGCTGGGCCCGATCACCGGACTGGTCAACAACGCCGGGATCACCGGGCCGTTGGGCCGCTTCACCGAAACCTCGCCCGAGGTGATGCGGCGGGTCGTGGACGTCAACGTGACGGGCGCCCTGCTGTGCGCGCGGCGGGCGGCCCGCGAGATGTCCACCCGGCACGGCGGCCGCGGCGGCGCCATCGTCAACGTCTCCTCCGGTGCGGCGACGACCGGCAGCCCCGGGGAGTACGTGCACTACGCGGCCAGCAAGGCGGCCGTGGACGCGATGACGGTGGGCCTGTCGAAGGAACTGGCCGCCGAGGGGATCCGGGTCAACTCGGTTCAGCCGGGCATGACGCTGACCGACATCCACGCGCAGATGGGTGACCCGGAGCGGCCGTGGCGGAATCCGGAGCGGGTGCCGATGGGGCGGCCGGGCGAGCCGGAGGAGATCGCGGGCGCGGTGGCGTGGCTGCTCTCCCCGGAGGCGTCGTACACGACGGGAGCCGTGCTGCGGGTGGCCGGCGGGCTGTAGCCGGGCCGCAGGCGTAACCGGGCCGCAGCCGCAGCCGGGTAGCCCAGGAAGAGCCTGCTGTTTACTGTGCGTTCGGAATTGAGGCATCTCGCACCGATAGCAACAGACCGGCACAGCTGTTCTACGAGCAACGGGAGGCTCCACCATGGCGAGGGAATCCGGCAGAAGGATCGGGCGGCGCGCGGTGCTCCAGGGGTCGGCCGCCGCGTCCGCGGCGCTGGCGCTGCCCGCCGGGGCATCGGGGGTGGCCTCGGCGGCGCCCGCGCAGGCGCTGTCGGGCCGTCCGAGCGCCCGGTGGGGCGTGCAGTCGGGCGATGTGACGACGTCTTCGGGTCTGGTGTGGGTGCGCTCCGACCGCCCGGCCCGGATGATCGTGGAGACCTCCGCGACGGAGTCCTTCACCCACCCGCGCCGCTGGGAGGGGCCGCTGCTCGGGCCGGGCACGGACTTCACCGGGCGCACCGCGCTGCACGGCCTCCCGGCCGGCAGCCAGGTGCACTACCGGGTGCTGCTCGCCGATCCGGAGGACCCGCGCCGCACCGGTGAGCCGGTGCAGGGGACGTTCCGCACGGTGCCGGAGCGCCGCAAGGGCGTGCGCTTCGTCTGGTCGGGCGACCTGGCGGGGCAGGGCTGGGGCATCGACCCGGACCGGGGCGGCTATCGCGTCTTCGAGGAGATGCGGCGCCGCAACCCCGACTTCTTCCTGTGCAGCGGCGACAACATCTACGCCGACGGCCCGCTCACCGAGACCGTCAAGCTGCCCGACGGCTCCACCTGGCGGAACATCATGACGCCGGAGAAGTCCAAGGTCGCCGAGACCCTGGACGAGTACCGCGGCAACTTCCGCTACAACCTGCTGGACGAGAATCTGCGCCGGTTCCACGCCGAGGTGCCGACCATCACCCAGTGGGACGACCACGAGGTGCTGAACAACTGGTACCCGGGCGAGATCCTGGCCGACGACCGCTACACCGAGAAGAACGTGGACGTGCTGGCGGCCCGCGCCCGGCAGGCGTTCGCCGAGTACTTCCCGATCAGCACGCTGCGGCCGGACGCGAGCGGCCGGGTGTACCGGGTCCAGCACCACGGCCCGCTGCTGGACGTCTTCGTGCTGGACTGCCGTACGTACCGCGACGCCAACTCACCGGGCCGCCAGCCGGAGGACACCCAGGGCATCCTGGGCGCCGAGCAGCTGCGGTGGCTGAAGCGGGAGCTGTCGCGGTCGCGCGCGGTGTGGAAGGTGATCGCCTGCGACATGCCGCTGGGCCTGGTGGTCCCGGACGGCAAGAGCGACGTCGAGGCCGTGGCGCAGGGCGACCCCGGCGCCCCGCTGGGCCGTGAGCTCCAGCTCGCGGAGCTGCTGCGGCACATCAAGCACCAGAAGATCACCGGCACGGTCTGGCTGACGGCGGACGTCCACTACACCTCGGCGCAGCACTACGACCCGTCGCGGGCGGCGTTCAAGGACTTCGCGCCGTTCTGGGAGTTCGTCACCGGTCCGCTGAACGCGGGCTCCTTCCCGGCGGTGAAGCTGGACGGCACGTTCGGCCCGGAGCAGTCGTATCTCAAGGCGCCGGACCGGACGAACGTCTCGCCCGCCGAGGGCTACCAGTTCTACGGCGAGGTGGAGATCGACGGCGACAGCGGCGAGCTGACGGTGCGGCTGCTGGAGGTCGGCGGGGCGGTGCTGTTCACCAAGGCGCTCAAGCCGGGGCTGGTCGGTCAGTAGCGGAGCCGATGTGTGCGGTACGCGTCCCCGGGGCGCGTACCGTACCGCCCATGGCCTCCCGCGTTCCGTCCTCCCCCCTCACCTACCCCGAGGTGGGCGCCACCCGGCACCGGCCGCTGCCCGCCGGATACGGCCATCTGCGGGTGCGGACCCGGATCGGGACGGGCCCGGCGGTGTTCGAGGCGGCGGGGCGCGCGGTGCTGGAGTGGCGGATGCACCGGGCCGTCGGGGTCACGATCCACGCCGACGGGCCCGCCGCCGAGGGGCGGACGGTCGTGGTGGGGCTGGGGGCCGGGCCGCTGCGGCTGCGCGCGCCGTGCGCGGTGGTGTGGACGGTGGCGGACGGGACGGCGGTCGGCTTCGCGTACGGGACGCTGCCGGGCCATCCGGAGCGCGGCGAGGAGTCGTTCGTGGTGAGCCTGGAGCGGGACGGCTCGGTGTGGCTGACGGTCACGGCGTTCAGCCGCCCGGCGGTGCGGTTGACCCGGGCGGTGGCGCCGCTGGTGCCGTACTTCCAGCGGGCGTACGCGCGCCGCTGCGGGCGGGTGCTGCGGCGGCTGGCGGGCGGGGGCCGGGCGGCCGGTAGCCGGGCGGCGGGATAGGAGAATCCGCCACCATTGAATCTCCGACAGATTAATCTCGGACAAAACAAGCTTCTCCGAGCAGATGCACACTTAACCCATAGGTCACAGAGCGTTTGTGATCACGCAACACCCTTGCGCGAGGCTGTTTTCCATGACTCCTCGAGCGACGCACGACCACCACCCGACCCGGCTCCGTGACCGCTGGCGGCTGCCCACCTGGTGGCGCCGACTACGCGGCCATGCCCCGCCGGTGCCGGAATCCTCACCGGAGCCCGCGGACGAGATGCGGACCGAAACGGCCGAGGCCGCGGGCGCCCCGGAGGACACACAGCCCACGCAGCACGACACCGCCACCACGCTGTGGCGGATCCGGACGACCGTACGGGACGAGCCGGGCACCCTGGCCGCGCTGTGCGGCGCACTGGCCGGTCACCGGGTCGACATCCTGTCGTTGCAGACCCATCCGCTGGCCGAGGGGACCGTGGACGAGTTCCTGCTGCGCGCCCCCGCCGCCGTACCCGTCGACGAGCTGAAGCGCGCGATAGCCGCCGGGGGCGGCAGCGACACCTGGATCGAGCGCGCCGACACCCACGATCTGGTGGACGCGCCGACCCGGGTGCTGACGCTGGCGACCCGTACCGCGCTCGACGGCGCCGAACTGCCGCTCGCCCTGCGCCAGTTGCTCGGCCGCTGCACCATCCACTCGCTTCCGGCCACCTCGCTCGGCGGCCGTCCCCTGGAGGACACGCCGCCGGTCGAAGGGGTGCTGGAGGAGACCGTGATGCGGCTGCGGGACCCGTCCGGCGGGGCGCTCACCATCGAGCGGCCCCATCTGCCGTTCACCCCGACCGAGTTCGCGCGCGCCCGCGCGCTGGTCGAGCTGGACGCCCGGCTCGGCCCGCGGCTGCCGCACCGCCGCGATGTGCTGACGCTGCCCGAGGGCAACGAGGTCACCGTGCGCCGGGCCGACACCCGGGACCTGGCCGCGGCCCGCGCGATGCACCAGCGGTGCTCGGCCACCACGCTCGGGCGGCGCTACCACGGCCCGCTCGGCGACGCCGACCGCTACCTGGACCACCTGCTCAGCCCGCGCTACGGCCGGACCCTCGCCGCGTACACCGCCTCCGGGCGGCTGGTCGCGCTCGGCCATCTGCTGTGGGACGGGGACGAGACCGAGGTCGCGCTGATCGTCGAGGACGCGTGGCAGCGCCGCGGCATCGGCGGGGAGCTGCTGCGGCGGCTGGTCGCGATGGCCGTCGAGACGGGCAGCGGCTGCGTCTACGCGGTCACCCATTCGGCCAACACCGGGATGGTCGCGGCGATGCGCGCCCTCGGGCTGCCGCTGGACTACCAGATCGAGCAGGGCACGCTCGTGGTCACCGCCGAGCTGGCGCCCGCGCAGGTGCCCGCCCCGGCGCCGCACGGCGGCCGCTGAGCACCCGGGGCCCGGGGCCGCCGCCCCGGGCCCCGGGCCGAAGGTGAGGGTCCTGGCCACCGCCTTCCGGAGGCCACGCAGGCGCATGACATGCCTACGCTGATGACGCCGCGCCCCCGGCCGTACGAGGATGGCCCCATGTCCGATTCCAAGAACGCTCCGCTGCCCCGACAGGTCGCCGACACCTACGTCGACGACCTCATCGAACTCGACCCGATCACCGGCACCTACCTGGGCGTTCCCGAGAGCGCACGCCGCCTCCCCGACTTCTCCCCCGCGGGCGCCGAGACCGCCGCCGAGCTGGCGCGCGCCACCCTGGAGCGGCTGACCGAGGCCGAGGCGCGGCCCGGTGCGGACAGCGACGCCGAGCGGCGCTGCGGACGGCTGCTGCGGGAGCGGCTGACCGCCGAACTCGCCGTGCACGAGGCGGGCGAGCCGCTGCGCGCGGTCAGCAATCTGCACTCGCCGCTGCACTCGGTGCGCAGCGTCTTCACCGTGATGCCGACCGCCTCCGACGAGGACTGGTCGGCGATCGCGGCCCGGCTGCGGGCCGTCCCCGGCGCGCTGGAGGGCTACCGCGCCTCGCTCGCCGAGGGGCTGCGGCGCGGGCTGCCCGCCGGGCCGCGGCAGGTGGCCACGGTCCTCGGCCAGCTGGACGAGTGGATCGGCACCGACCGCAGCTGGTTCGCCGACTTCACCGCCGAGGGGCCGGACGCGCTGCGCACCGAGCTGGACGAGGCCGCGGCCGCCGCCACCGGGGCGCTGGTGGCCCTCCGCGACTGGCTGCGCGACGTGTACGGCCCGGGCATCGAGGGCGCCCCGGAGGTGGTGGGGCGCGAGCGCTACCAGCGCTGGTCCCGGATGTGGAACGGCACCGACCTGGACCTGGACGAGGCGTACGCGTACGGCTGGTCGGAATACCACCGCATCCACGCCGAGATGCGCACCGAGGCGGAGAAGATCCTGCCCGGCGCCACCCCGTGGGAGGCGCTGCGCCACCTCGACGAGCACGGCGCGCACATCGAGGGCGTCGAGGAGACCCGGGTCTGGCTCCAGGAGCTGATGGACGAGGCCATCGAGCAGCTGGACGGCACCCACTTCGACCTGGCCGAGCGGGTCAAGCGGGTCGAGTCGATGATCGCCCCGCCGGGGAGCGCGGCCGCCCCGTACTACACCCAGCCGTCGGTGGACTTCTCCCGCCCCGGCCGCACCTGGCTGCCCACCATGGGCGAGACCCGCTTCCCCGTCTACGACCTGGTCTCGACCTGGTACCACGAGGGCGTCCCCGGCCACCATCTCCAGCTCGCCCAGTGGGCCCACGTCGCCGACCGGCTCTCCCGCTACCAGGCCACGGTCGGCATGGTCAGCGCCAACGCCGAGGGCTGGGCGCTGTACGCGGAGCGGCTGATGGACGAGCTGGGCTATCTGACCGACCCGGAGCGGCGGCTCGGCTACCTCGACGCGCAGATGATGCGGGCGCTGCGGGTGATCGTCGACATCGGCATGCACCTGGAGCTGGAGATCCCCGGCCACTCGCCCTTCCATCCCGGTGAGACCTGGACGCCGGAGCTGGCGCGGGAGTTCTTCGGGCTGCACTGCGGCCGCCCCGCCGAATTCCTGGACAGCGAGCTGGTGCGCTACCTGGGCATGCCGGGCCAGGCCATCGGCTACAAGCTGGGCGAGCGGGCCTGGCTGACGGGCCGGGAGGCGGCCCGCAAGGCGCACGGCGACGCCTTCGACGCCAAGAAGTGGCACATGGCGGCGCTGTCGCAGGGGTCGCTGGGTCTTGACGACCTGGTGGCGGAGCTGTCCGCGCTCTGACGGGCCGGGAAGCGGGCGGCCGGAACGGTGTTGTGTCCCGGCCGCCCCGGTTGCCCAGTGCTGCGTCAGTCAAGGTTTGCCCGGTAGCGAGGCGTCCTGGTGCGGTCAGCTGCAAGGCGCCGGATCGGCCTCGTGGTGGGCCTACTCGGTCGATTCGGCAACGCCGCAGATGGCCGTGCCAGGGCGGCGAGCGGGGTGAACCTCGGCTGACGCGGCACTAGGGTCCGTATGCATGCGTCCCGTGTTCCTGTTCTCCCGTGATCCGTTGGCACCGCGCCGCGTCGACCCCGAGTTCGCCGAGGAGGCCCGGGCCGTGCGCGCGACCGGGGCGTCCGTCGCACTGGTCGACCACGAGGCCCTGACCGCCGGGGACGCGGCGGGCGCGGTGCGCGCGGTGACGCCAGGCGAGGGCGGCGCCGGGCCCCTCTGGTACCGCGGCTGGATGCTGCCCGCCGGGCGGTACGCCGCACTGTCCACCGCCCTCGCCGACCGCGGCCACACCCTGCTCACCTCGCCCGAGCGGTACCGCACCGCGCATGAACTCCCCGGCTGGTACGACGTCTTCGCGCCGCTGACCCCGCGCAGCGCCTGGCTGCCGCTGCCGCCCGGCGGGGCGGTGGAGCCGGAGGAGCTGGCCCGGCTGGCCGAACGGCTCGGCGGCGCGGGCCCGGCGGTGGTGAAGGACTGGGTCAAGTCCCGCAAACACGAGTGGTCCGAGGCGTGTTACGTCCCCGACCTCGCCGACACCGCCCGGCTGGCCTCGGTGGTCGCCCGCTTCGTCGAGCTGCAAGGCGCGTACCTCACCGGGGGTGTGGTGCTGCGCCGCTACGAGCCGTACCGGCCGGTGGGCGAGGCCCGGGTCTGGTGGCTCGACGGCGAACCCGCCCTCATAGGCCCCCACCCCGACACGCCCGGCCTGACCCCCGACCCGGACCTGTCCGAGGTGGCCTCCGCCGTCCGCCAGCTGGCCTGTCGCTTCATCACCACCGACCTCGCCCTCCACGAGGACGGCCGCTGGCGCGTGGTGGAGGCGGGCGACGCCCAGGTCAGCGGCCTGCCGCGGACCACCGAGGCAAGGCCCCTGTTCACCGCCCTCACCACGGCCGCGGGGCGCTAGCTAGTGCCGCGTCAGCCAAGGTTCACCCCGCTCGCCGCCCTGGCACGGCCATCTGCGGCGTTGCCGAATCGACCGAGTAGGCCCACTACGAGGCAGGACGCCTCGCTACCGGGCAAACCTTGACTGACGCGGCACTAGGGTCCGCCGTCAAAAGGCGCCCGGCCGCGCCCCGGCCGAGTACAGTCACGCTGGGCCGCGCGCACCCTCGCCGCGTCCCGGCGAGGAGGGGCCCACGTGGCGTACCAGCAGGGGCACGAGAACGGCCGGTTCGTGCTGCGGAACGGCCGGATGACGCTGCGCGAGCACACGCCCGGGGACGCGGCCGTGCTCGCCGACGGCAAGCCCGGCGACCTGGACTGGATCGACGGCGTCCCCGGCGACGCGTCCATCGGCGCCGCCGGAATGACCGCCCGCGCCGCGGCGGCGGGCTACTACTGCTCCCCCTGGGGCACCTTCGCCATCCTGCGCGCCGAGGACGGCGTCGCCCTCGGCAGCATCGGCTTCCACGGCCCGCCCGCCCCCGGCGAGGGCGAGGTGGAGGTCGGCTACGACCTGTCCCACTCGGCGCGCGGCGCGGGCTGGGCCACCGGCGCGCTGCGGCTGCTGATGGAGTGGACCGCGGAGCGGCCGGAGGTCCACACCGTCATCGCGACCACCGAGCCGTGGAACATCCCCTCCCAGCGGGTGCTGCTCCGCGCGGACTTCTCGCGCACGGCGGACCGCGGCGACCTGTACGTCTACCAGCGCGCCGCCACGGGGGCCTGAGTCACCCCGGGGCGGCGGTGGCCGTGCGATGGCGCACCGCCGATCCCTCGCGCCCCTTCACCACCTCCAGCCGCGCCGGGATCCGCTGGCGCAGATCCGCGACATGGCTGACGATGCCGACCGTACGGTCCCGTTCGCGCAGCGAGTCCAGGACGTCCAGCACCTCGTCCAGGGTCTGTTCGTCCAGGCTGCCGAACCCCTCGTCGATGAAGAGGGTGTCGAGCCGGACCCCGCCCGCCTCGTCCGTGACGACGTCGGCGAGCCCGAGCGCCAGGGAGAGCGAGGCGAAGAAGGTCTCGCCGCCGGAGAGGGTGGCGGTGTCGCGCTCGCGGCCGGTCCAAGCGTCGATGACGTGCAGCCCGAGCCCGGAGCGGCCGCGGCCGCCCGTCCGGGCGTCGGAGTGCACCAGGGTGTAGCGCCCGGAGGACATGTGCCGCAGCCGCGCGCTGGCCGCGGCCGCCACCTGTTCCAGCCGCGCGGCCAGCACATACGCCTCCAGCCGCATCCGGCGCTCGTTGTCGGCGGAGGTGCCGGCGGCGAGGGTGGCGAGGCGGGCGACCCGGTCGTACTCCTCGCGCAGCGGGGCGAGCCGCCGCGCGTCCTCGACGGCCTGCGCGGAGAGCCCGTCCAGCTCCTGGCAGCGGGTGCGGGCCGCCGCGTCGGCCGCCGAGGCGTCGCGCAGGGTGCGGGTGGCCGCGTCCGCGGCGGCCCGCGCCGCGGTCAGGTCGGCGGGCGGCGCCTGCGCCGCGGCGGCGAGCCGCGGGTCGGCCAGCTCGGCGGCGACGGCCGCCGCTTCCGTCTGCCACTCGTCCAGGCGGCGCTGTGCCTCGCGCCGCCGGTCCGCGGACAGTACGGCGTCGGCCGCCGCCTCCGGCGTGTCGAAGCCCGCGCGGTACGCGGCGTCGGCGAGATGCGCGTCGGCCTCCTTCAGTCGCCGCGCGGCGGCCTCGGCTTCCCGCGCCGCCTCGGCCGTCCGCGCCAGCAGCTCCGCCTGCCGCTCCAGCCGCGCCGCGCGCTCGGCCACCGTGGCGTCCCCGTCGCGGGCCTGGTCCAGCTCGGCCAGCAGCGCGGCCCGCTCCCGGACCAGCGCCTCGCGCTGCGACGTACGGCCCGCCGAGCGCCGCTCGGCCTCCTGCCGCTGGGCCAGCCGCCGCGCGTGCTCGCCCTCGGCCCGGTCGAGGGCCGCGCGGGCGTCGTGCCCGTCCGCGGCCGCGTCGCGGGCCTCGGCGTACGCGGTGCGCACCTCGGCCAGGGCCCGCTCCAGCGCCTCCACCGTGCCGCCGTCCGCCCCGGCCTCCGCGCCCGCCAGCGCCTCCTTCAGCCGCTGCGACCGGCGCTCGGCCTCCTCGCGGCCCGCCTCGGCCCGCTGGTACTCCTCCTCCGCGGTCTCCTCCGCCGTACGGTCCACATGCCCGGTCCCCGGGCGCGCCGGGCTCGGATGGTCACACCCGCCGCACACCGCGCACGGCTCCCCCGGGCGCAGCCCGGCCGCCAGCTCGGCGGCGATCCCGCGCAGCCGCCGGTCCTTGAGGTCCAGCCAGCTCTCCCGGGCGGCGCCCGCCCGCTCACGGCACCGCAGCAGCTCCTCCCGCGCCCGCTCCGCCAGCACGGCGAGGCGGTCGCGCTCGCGGGCCGCGTCGAGCCGCCGCTCGGCGGGCTCGATCCGCGCGCCGAGCTGCTCGGCCCGGGTGGCGGCCTCCTGCGCGGCCTCGATGCGCGCCTGATGCGCGAGCCGCGCCGACTCCCATCCGGCGAGCCATTGGGCGGCCTCCTCGATGGCCTCGTCGTCGGCCCGCGCCTCGCGGTCCAGCTCCGCGATCTCCGTCACCACGGCCCGGGCCCGCTCCTCGCCCCGCCGAGCCGCCGCCAGCGCCCCCAACTCCCCCCGCACCCGCCGCTCCACCAGCCCCAGCCACTCGGCCCCGGCCTCGGCCAACGACCCACCGGAGCGCGCACCCAGTTCTGCTCCGCCCGGCCCCGCACCGGCTGCCTCGGGCCCCCACTGCCCGGCAGCAGCCCCGGCCGGCCGGCCGTCGCCGGACACCCGCGGCGGCGGTTCCGCGGCAACCGGCTCCGGCGTCGCGCCGCTGCGCGCGGGCGGCACCGAACCCGCGGGCCCGGCCGGGCCCGCCGCGCCGGGCTCCGGGTCGGCGGACGGGCGCGGGCCCGGGACGGGGGCCAGTGCTTCCAGGGTCGGGTCGGCGGTCAGGTGGGTGCGGGCCGTGCGTTCGGCGGCGGCGGCGCGGGCGTGGGCGTGGGCGGCGGTGGTGCGGAGGTCCAGCGCGGGGGCCACGGCGTCGGCGGCGCGGGCGCGGTCCACCAGGGCGTGCAGCCGGTCGCGTTCGGCCCGGCGCAGCTCCAGGTCGTCCGCGCGGCGGCGCGCCTCGGCGTGGCGGCGCTGGAGTGCGGCGCGCTCGCTCTCCGCGTCCGCCGCCCGCCGGGCGGCCTCGTGCACGGCTTCGGCGCCGCGCAGCGCCGACGCCGCGATGTCGCGGCGTTCACGCGCCCCCGCGCGGGCGAGGGCGGCCCACTCCAGGACGGCGTCGGCCAGGCCGGGTTCTCCGGCGGCGGCCTCCGGCAGCGGGTGCGCGTCCAGTTCGGCGGAGCGACCCGCGGCCTGGGCCATGCGGTGGGCGAGCGCGAGGAGCCGTTCGTCACCGCCGATGACGCGCTTCTCCGCGGCCCGCCGCTGCTCGGCGAGCCGCTCCTCGACGGCGGCGAAGCGGCTGGTGTCGAAGAGCCTGCCCAGCAGCTTGGCCCGCGCCGGTTCGTCCGCGCGGAGGAAACGGGCGAAGTCGCCCTGTGGCAACAGCACCACCTGGCAGAACTGATCCCGGCTCATGCCCAGCAGCTGTTCGACCTCGGCGCCGATCTCCTGGTGCGAGCGGCTGAGCGCCTTCCAGGTGCGGGAGTCGGCGTCGTAGGCGCGCAGCAGGCTCTGCGCCTTCTCCTTCGTCACCCCGGTGCCGCGCTTCTTGGGCCGGGGCTGCTCGGGTCGCCGGGTGATCTCCAAGCGCCTTTCGCCGACGGTGAGTTCGAGGACGACCTCGGTGGGGGTCAGCGGGTCGGCGTGGTCGCTGCGCAGGGAGAGCCCGCTGCCCTGCCGGGCGCCGGGCACCTGCCCGTACAGGCCGTAGCAGACGGCGTCGAGGACGGACGTCTTGCCCGCGCCGGTCGGCCCGTGCAGCAGGAAGAGCCCGGCGGCCGAGAGCTCGTCGAAGTCGATGTGCTGGGTGGCGCCGAAGGGGCCGAAGGCGGTGACGGTCAGCCGGTGGAGCCTCATCGCGGGTCCTCCCCTGACGTCCTGACGGATTCGAGCGCGTCGCCGAGCAGCACGGACTCCCCCGCGTCCGGGCCCCGCCCGCCCCGTACGTGGGCGACGAAGTCCTCGGCGATCTCCCGGTCGGTGCGGCCGCGCAGCCGCTGCGCGTAGGAGGCGAGCGGGTCGTCGGGGGGCCGCTCCGGGTCGAAGACCAGGCTGAGGACGTGCGGGAAGCGGACCGCGAGCCGGGCCATCGGCTCGTACGGCCGCACCGGGTCGGTCAGCGTCGCCTCGACCCACGCCGTCTCGTGCCGGGCGAGGTCCGGGTCGGCGAGCAGGTCCTCCAGCCGCCCCCGGAGGCGGGCCAGCGGGCGCGGTACGGGGCAGTCGACGCGCTCGGCGGCGGAGAGGCCGCCGTCGGCGCCCAGTTCCACGAGCCACATGGACTTGCGGTGCGCGGCCTCGGAGAAGGAGTACGCGAGCGGCGAGCCCGAGTAGCGGATCCGCTCGGTGAGGGTCTGACAGCCGTGCAGATGCCCGAGCGCCACATAGTCGACGCCGTCGAAGACGTCGGCGGGGACGGAGGCGACTCCACCGACGGTGATGTCCCGTTCGCTGTCGCTGACCGCGCCGCCGGTGACGAAGGCATGCGCGAGGACGACGGACCGGGTGCCGGGCTGCCGGGTGGCGAGGTCGGCGCGCACCCGGTCCATGGCGGCGCCGAGGACCGCCGGGTGTCCGGCGGCGGGCGCGTCCAACGTCTCGCGCACCAGGCCGGGTTCGAGGTACGGCAGGCCGTAGAAGGCCACGTCGCCGTGGCGGTCGGCGAGGACGACGGGGGTGCCGCACCCGGCGGGGTCGGTGCGCAGATGGATCCCGGCCCGCTCGATGAGCCCGGCGCCGACGCCCAGCCGCCGCGGCGAGTCATGGTTGCCGGAGATCATGACGGTCGGTACGCCGAGGTCGGCGAGCCGGTGCAGGGCGTCGTCGAACAGCTCGACGGCAGCCAGCGGCGGTACGGCCCGGTCGTAGACGTCCCCCGCGACGAGGACCGCGTCCGCCTCCCGCTCCCGGACGGTCGCGACGAGGTGGTCGAGGAACTCCCGCTGCGCCGCGAGCAGGCTGACGCGGTGGAAGGACCGTCCGAGGTGCCAGTCGGAGGTGTGCAGAATTCTCAACGATCGACTCCGACCCGCACGCTTGTCCTTCCTCCGCCCCATTCGGTCAGCAACGCGCCCGTACCGGATCAGCGCTACGAGCACCGACCACGTTAACCGCGATCGGTGCCCGGGTCCGCACGGACCTCGCTTTTGTACCCGTGTGTGCCTGTGTTACCTGCGTGTCTCGCCCCACCGGTGGTCGTCGAAGAGGTCGACGCCCTCGGGGTAGCCGGTGCCGTAGCCATCGCCGTGGCCGTCGCCGTAGCCGTCGTGGTGGCCGTTCAGCGGGCGGGGGTCGAGGTAGTACCACTCGGCCGTGGGGCCGGGACCGGCGGAAGGGTCGGCCATCGGTTCCGTACCGCCGGACAGGGACCCGCCGAACGGATCGCCGGACCACGCGCCGGTCGCCGCGGCCGCCTCCGGCTGCCGCGCGGGCTCCTTGGCCGCCTTCGGCGCGTGTCGTTCGTTCGGCATCAGCAGTTCCACCCGTACGCCCGGGGTGGCCCGCTTCTGTGCGACGAACTCCTCGACCTGGTTGCGGCAGGCGTGATCCAGGTGGGTGACGCCCATCAGATCGAGCCGGATCCGCTCCTTCCCGGAGCCGCCGACGGCTTCGAGCGCGTCGATGAGATTCGGCAGCCGCAGGAAGGTGGCATTGCCCTTCATGACGACCTTGGCCGTGTCGCCCTCGATGGTGTGCTCGACGGAGGTCTGCGACATCCGCAGCGCGGCCAGCACGATTCCGGCCGCCAGCCCGATCAGCACCCCTTCGAGCAGCGCGGTGGCGACGATGGCGAGCGTGGTGAGGGTCATCACGATGAACTCGCCGCGGTCCTGGTGCCACATCTTCGGGAACTGCTCGGGGGCGAGCAGCTTCCAGCCGCTGTGCACGAGGACACCGGCCAGCACCGAGATCGGGATCAGGGCGAGGACGCTGGGCAGCAGCAGCGCGAAGGCGAGCAGCCACAGGCCGTGCAGGGTGCGGGAGAGCCGGGTCTTGGCGCCGGACTGGACGTTGGCCGAGCTGCGCGCGACGACGGCGGTCATGGGGAGCGAGCCGAGCATGCCGCAGATCGTGTTGCCGGCGCCCTGGGCGATCAGCTCGCTGTTGTACTGGGTGCGCTTGCCGTCGTGCATCCGGTCGACGGCGGCGGCCGTGAAGAGGCTCTCCGCCGAGGCGATGACGGTGAAGGTGACGATGGCGGTGAGGATCGCGGGGTCGGCGAGCCCGGCGAACTGCTCGGGGCCCGGGACCTGGATGGCGGCCAGCAGATTGCCGACCTGGAGCGTCTTCACCTCGACGCCGGGGAGCGCGGCGATGCCGATGCCGAGGCCGACGGCGACCAGCGCGGCGGGGATCTTGTTGAGGGGCCCCGGCACCTTCTTCCAGACGAAGCTGAGGACGACCGTGGCGATGCCGAGCCCGGCGGCGATGGCCGCCTGCGGGTTCGCCAGGGTGTCGGCGACGAGTCCGGGGAAGGCGAGCATGTTCTCGATGGGCGTGCCCGGGGCCTTGTTGTCGGCCAGCGGATACGACTGGCTGACCATCAGCGGCAGGCCGATACCGGCGAGCATGCCCTGGACGACGGCGACGGAGGTGGCCTGGAACATCCGGCCGAGGCGGATCAGCCCCAGCGCGATCTGGAGGATTCCGGCGCCCAGCACGATCACGCCGAGCATGGCGATGCCCTGCGCCTCCACCGTCTCGGCGACGAGCGCGGCGAGTCCGGCGGCGGGCCCGCTCACCTGGAGGGTGCTGCCCGGGGTCATGCCGACGACGAGGCCGCCGATCACGCCGGTGATGATGCCGAGTTCGGCGGGGGCGCCCGAGGCGACGGCGACGCCGATGCACAGGGGCAGGGCCACCAGGAAGACCACGAGCGAGGCGCTGATCTCGGTGCCGAGGTTGACCCCGGCGGTCTTGCCGCCCTTGGGAAAGAGCCCCTTGGCGTCGCGCCCTCCGCTCCCGTCCTCCGTACCGGCGCCCGCGCGGGTGCCGGGTTCCGCCCCGGTGGCGGGGCCAGCACCGGCCCCGCCACCGGGTGTCTTAACCATCCCTTTCACGGCGTCGAACGTTTCCGTAGCCGGCCCGCTTCTGTCGTCGGGCGTGTGGGCCGGGGCGTACGCCGGACCGTGGGCCGGACCATGGGCCGGACCATGGGACGGGGCCGGACTCTGGGCCGCCCAATCTTCGACGTATATCGGGGGCCCGGCCGCTTCCGTGGGGGCCCGGCCTCGTGCGTGCCGTCCTGTCGTCATGAGTGCACCCGGAAATCGCCGTCCGCTTCGAGTTCCCACAACTCGGCGCTGTCGACTTGGTAGAACCAGCCGTGCAGCCGCAGTTGACCGTTCTCCAATCGGCGCCGGGCGGCCGGGTATTCCCTGAGCGCATCGAGCTGATTACGGACATTCAGCTGGGCCAATTCCTTCAGGCACGGGTCCTCTTCGGCGGAGCCGAGCCTCGGGGTCAGTCCGGGCCGGGCGACGTCGAGCCAGGCGCCGACCCCGGGCATCCCGGACAGATCCGCCCCGGAGGCCAGCGCCCCCATGGCGCCGCAGTGCGAGTGGCCGCAGACGATGACGTCCTGGACGCCCAGCACCTCCAGCGCGTATTCGATGGTGGCGACCTCGCCGGAGACCAGGTGCATACCGTGCGGCGGAACGATGTTTCCCGCGTTGCGCAGCTCGAATATCTCACCGGGCCGGGCCCCCGTGATGAGCGCCGGAATCACCCGGGAATCCGCGCAGGTAATGAAGAGGGCCTGTGGAGATTGCCCCTCGGCCAGTTTCCGGTATTCGCCGCTGTCGAAATCTGCCCGACTCCGGAACGAGCGGGCGTGTTCGAGGAGAGTCTGCATCGTGCCTCCCTGACGGGTGATTGTCACCAGATGGCATTCACCGTAAGGAGGCATGTGTCAGGCGAGGACTAAACGAACACTAGAGCATTGCAAGTTCTTCGCCAATATTCCGGTCCGCACTCGCAACATTACAAAAACCGGGACGCGGATCCGGCGCTGCTGTAGACAGGACCCATGACCGTACGAGCACTGCTGATCGAGGACGACGAGACGATCGCCGAGCCCCTCGTGGAGGGGTTACGGCGATACGGGCTGACGGCCAGTCATGTCGGCACGGGTGCCGCCGGGCTGGAAGGGCCGTACGGGGACATCGTTCTGCTCGACCTGGGACTGCCGGACATGGACGGCATCGACGTCTGCCGCGGCATCCGGCAGGTCTCCGACGTACCCATCATCATGCTCACCGCGCGCGGTGAGGAGGCCGACCGGGTACTCGGACTGGAACTGGGAGCGGACGACTATTTGGCGAAACCATTCAGCATGCGGGAGCTGATCGCCCGCATCCGCGCCGTCACCCGTCGCACCCAGCGCACCGAGACCGCACCCACCGTCCCCACGGCGGCATCCCCCACCGCCACTCCTCCCCCACCGGTCTTCGAACCGGAACCCACCCCCGCCCCGGCCCCGGCACCCGTCCAGCACCAGACGCTGGAGGGCCAGGAGCCGCTGATCGTGGACCGCAGGACCCGGCAGGTCTGGGTCGGTGGCACCCCGGTCGCCCTCACCCCGAAGGAGTTCGAGCTGCTGGCCCTGCTCACCGAGGATCCCGGCGCCGTGTATTCGCGTCAGCAGATCCTCGACCGGGTGTGGGATCCGCACTTCCACGGGCCGACCAAGACCCTGGACGTGCACATCGCCACCCTGCGCCGCAAGCTCGGCGACCCGGCCTGGATCCAGACCCTGCGCGGTGTCGGCTTCCGGCTCGCCGTGCACACCGGCGTTCCGGAGGCCGCCCGGCCGTGACCCGTCGTCTGCTGCTCGGCTATCTGAGCCTCGCCGTCCTGGTTCTGCTGTGTTTCGAGATCCCGCTCGGCTACATCTACAGCCGGTCCGAGAAGGAGCGGGTCATCTCCGCGGCCGAGGACGAGGCCGAGTCGGTGTCCGCGTACGCCTCGCTGTCCATCATGGCGGGCCGGCAGGACCGTGAACTCCCGACGCGGGTCAAGCACTGCGCCGAGCGCATCGGCGGCGAGGTGCTCATCGTGGCCGCCGACGGCAGAGTGCTCGCCACCTCCCATCAGCTGGCCGCCGAGGAGGGGCGGGACATCACATCCCGGCCCGAGATCGCGGCGGCGCTGGGGGGCCGTGACGCGGTCGACGTACGGACCTCCACCATCGGCGGGGTCAGCTATCTCTCGATCGCCCAGCCCGTCTCGCACGGAAACCAGCTCCAGGGTGCCGTCCGGCTCACCGTCCCCACCGACGCGGTGCACTCCAAGGTGCACCGGGCGTGGCTGCTGCTGGCCCTGGCCGGGCTGGCGATCCTCACCGGGGCCGCCGCGGTGTCCCTGGTCTTCGCCCGCTGGACCAGCCGTCCCATCGTGGAGCTGGAGCGCTTCGCGCACCGGCTGGCCGACGGCAAGGCCCCCACGCCCGCCCCGGCGACCTCCGGACCGCCCGAGGTACGCAGCCTGGCGGCCACCTTCAACCAGACCGCGGCCCGGCTGGCCCATCTGCTGGAGGCCCAGCGCGCGTTCGCGGCCGAGGCGTCCCACCAGCTCAAGACGCCGCTCGCGGCGCTGCGGCTGCGCCTGGACAACGTGGAACCCGACGTCCCCGAGCACGCCCGCCCCCAGCTCGTCGCCGCGACGACCGAGACGGACCGGCTGGCCCGCATGGTCGAAGGGCTGCTGGCGATGGCCCGGATGGAGGAGGGCGCCGTGACCCCGGAGCCGATCGACCTGGACGAGCTGTGCCGGGAGCGGCTGCACACCTGGACCCCGCTGTTCCAGAAGCACCACGCCCACCTCGTCCTGCGCGGCCTCCCCGTCGGCTACGCCCTCGCGGTGCCCGGCGCCGTGGAACAGATCCTGGACAACCTGCTCTCCAACGCGCTGCGGTCCTCGCCGCTGGGCAGCACCGTCACCCTCGACGTCCGCCACCCCGCGCCGGACCGCCGCCATCTGCACCGGGACGGCCGCCCCACCTGGGTCGAGGTGCACGTCATCGACCAGGGCCCCGGCATGACCGCGGAGCAGCGCCGCCGTGCCTTCGACCGCTTCTGGCGGGCCCCCGACTCCCCCAAGGGCGGCACCGGCCTCGGGCTCTCGCTGGTCCAGCGGCTGGCCCACGCCAGCGGCGGCGAGGCCACGCTGAACGCGGCACCCGGCGGCGGGCTGGACGCCGCGGTCCGGCTGCGGTCCCCGGCCCGGCCCGCTGGTGGCCCGGGACGTCCGGCCAGAATGCACCTGCGCCGCAAGCCCGTCCCGGAACCCACCGCCCAGACCCCGGTCTGAGCCCCGGGCAGCCCCGGGGGCGAGTCCGCACCCTCGCGTCGCGGCCCAGGGAGTGCCTTGCCGATCATGCCGGGCTCGCGACGCCTGGCACGGCACCTCGCGGCCCCGCGCTCGTCGCGCGCAGCGCCGCTGCGCTCTCCTCACGCAGGTTGCGAGCTACCGCACCAGACGCCGCTCGCTGATCCGGCCTGACCGACAAGGCACCCCCTAGGGAGCCTCTGCGTATGCCTCGCCGCCCAGTTCCAGTTCGGCCGTCCCCGCGGTGGCGTCCGCGAGCCAGCCGCGGAAGGCCGCCACGTCCGCCTCGGGCAGCCCCACCTCGATGGTCACCGCCTCCGCGTACCGGACGTCCCGCACCACCCGGCCCGTGGCACGCAGGTCGTTCTCCAGCTTCCCGGCCCGCTGGTGGTCGACGGTGACCGTCGCCAGCCGGAAGCGGCGGCGGGTGACGGTGCCCAGCGCGTCCAGCGCCTCGCCGACCGCTCCGCCGTACGCGCGGATCAGCCCGCCCGCGCCGAGCTTCACGCCCCCGAAGTAGCGGGTGACCACGGCCACCACGTACCGCATCTCCCGGCGGACCAGCATCTGGAGCATCGGTACGCCCGCGGTGCCGCCCGGCTCGCCGTCGTCGCTCGCCTTCTGTACGTCGCCGTCGGCGCCGATGACGTAGGCGTAGCAGTTGTGGTTGGCGGTGGGGTGTTCCTTGCGGACGCGCTGGATGACCTCCTGGGCCTCCTGCTCGGTCGCGGCGGGCGCGAGCGTGCAGAGGAAGCGGGACTTGTTGATCTCGACTTCGTGCACGTCTTCGCGCGCGACCGTCCGGTACTGCTCCTGCATCCGGCCAGCCTACGCGGCGGCTCCTTCGTCGGCGGTGGCCAGGAGTGCGGCGTGGGTCGCCGCGGTGAGCACCGCCGCGGCGAGGGCCCATGAGATCCAGTTGCCCGGGTTGGGCAGCCACTCCCTGCCCAGCGCGACCGGGTAGATGGCCGCCGCGTAGACGGCGGGGACGGTGTGCCGCACGATCCCCTTTCTGGCGGCGCCGAGGAACAGCGGCGGCGCCAGCAGCCCGGCGGTGAACACCACGCCCACGACCCACAGCGCGCGGTGCCGCCGGCTGGTGTACATGGGGGTGGTGGAGGACGCGGGGGCGGGGAATGGGTTCACGTTCACCTCTCGGTGGTCGGTGTACAGGTCATGGGCATGGGCACGGATCGATCATTTGGCCGATTTCTCACTCCCCGAACTCCAGTTCCGATGAAATGTTCGAGGGAGTCGCTATCCGCCCGGTTCGGAGCGGAGGCAGCTGAGTGCGCGCCGCGCGCTCGCGGCTCCGATTCCCTCCAGATCGCGTAACTGCCGGGCGGAGAGACTGGACAATCGTTCGACACTGTCGACACCGGCGCGCAGCAAGGTGTTGGCCAGCCGATGCCCGAATCTGTCGTGTCCCAGTACGTCGAAGAGTTCGCCGCCCTCGCATGAACAACCGGCCTCCCGGTCGGGCGTCCCCGGCCCCTTTTCCCGTACGCGGCACGCGGAGCACACATCGATCACCTGGCCATCACGGAGGCTCCTGGCCCAGCTCAGCGGGACCATCGCCGCTCGCGCCGCACTCACGGTGTCGGTCGCGTCGGATGTACAAGTGGCGCCACAGATGTCACATCGAATGGTGATCGAATGACTCATGTGAGCATGATGGCAGACACCGCGCCAACCGGCTTTGCACACCGATACTTTGCGACGCGTCGGCCCTCCACAGCATTCCCCGGATCTCGCGCGTCCCACCCCTGAAACCGTGGTACTCGGCGAAATGCTGCCCAGCGGCACATGCGTTTCTCACGGCCCCTTCATTACAAATGCGACTGTTACGGCGCCCGGAGGGGTGAAAACGTGAGCCGACAGTGGACAGCGCAGAGTCCGGGGGGATGCGCGCGCTGGGCGCAGGAAGCGTGAGGAAGCGTCTCGATTCCTTCGGATGAGACGGCTGAGAAGGCCCTCGCCCCAGCGGTCACACCCCCTTGATGCCTGCCGGGTGCTGTCACGGAGCCCTGTCCGGGGCTCACTTGACCGACAACGGGAACGGCTGGGTGATGACAATCAACGCCACTGGGGACGGTACGGCCGACGCGAGGGGCCGCCGGAAGCGTGGATGGCGCGTGTCCGCGGCCGTGGGCCTGGCGGCGGTGCTGACCGGCGGGGGAATCGTGGCGTCGCAGACGACCGGATCACCCGCGCCCGGCGACCGCTCGGCGCCCGCGGCGAACGTCGCCTCGCACACCGGGCCGCTGACGTCGAAGGAGGCCCGGGAAGCGTCCCGGATCGCCGTCGGGGCCGAGGACGGACAGCAGGGCGGGAAGAAGGACACCCAGGGCAAGAAAAACGACGGCGGGGAGAAGAACGCCGCGGGCGGTGCGGGCGCCGAGGTGCTGGACACCCGGCGTCCGCCGCGCGCCAAGTCGGAGGCCGCGTCCGCGCCCGACAGCGAGGCCGAGGTCCAGCTGTACGACTACGCCTCCGACAGCCTGATCACCCGGCTCGTCGACCTGCGCTCCGGCAAGGTCGTCCGCTCGACCCGCCGGCAGGAGGTCCAGCCGCCGCCCACGCTGGCCGAGGTCCGGCAGGCGGTGAAGGTCATCCTGGCCGACCGCCGTCTCGGTGACGGGATGCGCGCCTCCTACCGGGCGGAGACGAAGAAGCGGCTGACCTCGCCCTCCCAGCTGCTGGTCCAGGGCATGTCGTTCCTCGGGTCCCGTGCCGAGGGCGTGAAGGGCGCCGGGCAGGTGTCGCGGTGCGGCGCCCACCGGTGCGTCCAGCTCTTCGTGCGCATTCCGGGCGGCAAGTGGATCGACACCAGCAGGATCGTCATCGATCTCTCGGCCGGGCGCACCGCCGTCATCGGCCTGTGAGGGGAGCTCAGTTCGTGTTCAGTTCGTTTCGGCGTGCCCGTGTGCTCCTGGCCGTGGTGGGTCTGCTGACGCTGTGGGTGCCGGGTCCCGCGTCCGCCGCTCCCCGGAAGGCCGCGGCGGCTCCCGACTGTCCCAAGGCCAACCGCGTCGACCAGACGCTCAAGAACGGCGCCCGCTGGCAGATGTGCTGGAACATCGACCGCCAGACGGGGATGGAGCTGAGCGATGTGACGTACACCCCCAACCGGGGTGCCCCGACCCGCGTCCTGAAGAGCGCGTCGATCGCCGAGGTGCATGTGCCCTACGACAGCGGCCAGCCGCGCTTCTACGACGTGTCGTCCATCGGCCTCGGCGACCTCGAACAGGGCACGCTCACCAAGCTGTCGAAGGACGACTGCCCCACCGGCAAGCTCGGGAACTACCAGGACACGCCCGTGATGTGCAGTCAGGAGCAGCCGCGGCCGTTCGCGTACAAGAGCGCGGTGGAGAAGAGCGTGCGGCACGGAACCGATCTGACCGTGTTCTCGGTGTCCGAGATCGGCTGGTACGACTACATCATGGAGTGGCACTTCTCCGACGACGGTGCCATCACCCCGCGCGCGGGCGCCACCGGGTCCCTCTCGCCGTTCGCGTTCTCCGACGCGACCAGCGGGTGGCCGACGGGGGTGGGCTCCCAGCGGTTCAGCGAGAACCACTCGCACAACATCTTCTGGCGGCTGGACTTCGATGTGAACGGCCAGTCGAAGAACGTCGTCGAGCAGTACGACTTCGAGGGCAGCGGCACCGCCAAGCGCACCATGAAGCGCACCGAGCTGTCCAAGGAGACCGGGGCGGACCTGGCGCCCGCCCGCTTCTGGCGGGTGGTGAACCCGGCGGCCGAGAACGACGACGGCCACCCCATGTCGTGGGAGATCGACAACGGCGACAGCGATCAGTACCGGGGCCCGGGCGACACCGAGAAGTTCACGCACCACGACGTGTACTTCTCGCAGTACCGGGCGTGCGAGCGGCTGGCCTACGGCAACACCGCGAAGGGCTGCGCCGCCTCGGTGGACAAGTACACCAACAGTGAGAAGGTCACCGACCCGGTCGCCTGGGTCAGCGTCGACTACCACCACGTGCCCCGGGACGAGGACCAGGACCCGATGCCCACGCACTGGCAGAGCTTCCGGATCGTCCCCCGGGACGTCACGGCCACGAGTCGGCTGCCGTGACCGCCCCGATCCGTCTTCCGTCCCCATGATTCGCGGCAAGGAGTGCACAGTGTTACACCGGCCCTTGGATACGTCCGGAGACACGCGGCGGCCCACAGCGCCCCACGGCCTTAAGGACCGCCTCCACGCCCTGGCGCGGGCCCATCAGGTGCCCGGAGCCCAACTCGCCGTGCACAGCGGCGGAACCACCCGCGCCGTGCACACCGGGGTGCTGGACTCCATAACCGGGGAGCCGTTCACCGCCGGGACGGCGGTGCCCATCGGCTCCCTCACCAAGTGCTACACCGCCACCGTCGTCATGCTCCTCGTCGCGGACGGCGACGTGGAGCTGGACGACCAGCTCGGCGACCATGTGCCGGAGCTGCGGCGGGCCGGGCCGCCGTGCACCGTACGGCAGGTGCTCAGCCACACCGCCGGGCTCGCCTCCGGGCCCGACTCCGACCATGTCGCCGCGCTGACCACCGCGCGCTACCTCCAGGCCCACTGCACCGACGGCACGCTGGTGATGGAGCCGGGGACCGACTTCTCGTACTCCAACGCGGGCTATGTCGCGGCGGGCCGGCTGATCGAGACGGTCACCGGGATGAGCTGGCAGGACGCCGTACGGTCCATCCTGCTGGACCCGCTGGGCACCGTGCCGTCGTTCATCGGCGCGCCCGGTACGCCCGAGCGGCAGGCGGCGCGCGGCCACTCGGCCAACAAGGCGTCGGGCCGGACCCGGCCGGTGCGGCAGAACCTCGCCCCGGCGGAGGCCGCGGCCGGTGCCCTGATGGCGAGCGCGCCCGACCTGGTGACGCTGGCCCTGGCCCACACATCTGACGGACCGGGCGGGCTGCTGCCGCCTGAGCTGGCGGAGGAGATGCGGCGGCCGGTGCCCGGTGCCGACCCCGGTGTCCTCGCCGATGGCTGGGGGCTGGGCTTCGCTCTCTTCCAGCAGGGAGAGACGACCTGGTTCGGGCACGACGGGAACGCCCAGGGTACGTCCTGCTATCTGCGGGCCGATCCGCACACCGGCACCGTGGTCGCCTTCACCAGCAACGCAGGCAGCGGCGCCGACATGTGGCACGAACTGAGCGCCGAGCTGGAGGAGATCACCGGCATCCCCGTCCCCGGGACACCGTCCCCCTCGCGTCCGGCCACCCCCATGGCCGCGACCGCGCAGTGCACCGGGATCTATCTCAACGGCGATGTCGAGTACCAGGTGACGATGAGCGACAGCGGCACCCTCGCCCTGTCCGTGGACGGTGACGTCCCCGCGCCACTGGTCTGTCACGAGGACCTGACCTGCGACCTGGTGGACCCGTCCTCCGGGCGCCGGATCCCCGGTGGCCGTTTCGTGCGCGATCCGCGCACCGGCACGGTCGACCGCATTCAGCTCTCGGGCCGCATGGCCCGCAAGAGCGTCCTCGTCTGAAGTCCGAGGTTCCCCACCGCACACTCCCCACCGCGGCCGTCTCCCCCGCCTCGCCACGGCCGCGCGCGGCGCCTCATCACCCGAGTTCCACCCTTTCAACCGCTCTGAAGGGCCGCACCGACATGATGGACCACTACGACAACGCATCGGGTTCGGCGTCCTCGTCCGAGGACCCCCCGGGTCTGCCTCCCGCGGCGTGGAACGCCACGTCACGCACCGTCTCCCGCGCACCGCTGGGTGAGCTGTTCGCGTCCTGGGCGGCCCGAACCCCGCGAGCCGCGGCGCTGGTGGCCGGGGACCGGACGTGGTCGTTCGGTGAGGTCGACGCCTGGGCGAACCGGCTGGCCCACCACCTCATCGGGCGCGGTGTGGGCCCCGAGCGCGTGGTGGCACTGGTCCTGCCGCGCTCGGCCGAACTGGTGGTGGCCGAGCTGGCGGTCGCCAAGGCCGGGGCCGCGTTCCTGCCCGTGGACCCCGCACACCCCGAGGAGCGCCGGGCCATGATGCTGGCCGACGCCCGGCCGGTGGTGGTCCTCGACGATCCGGAGCACATCCGGGCCGTGACCGGCCCCGAGCACACGCCCGGCGACGCGGACCTGCTCGCGCCGCTGCTGCCGGAGCATCCGGCGTACGTCATCTACACCTCCGGCTCCACCGGTGTGCCCAAGGGCGTGATGGTGCCGCACGCGGGGCTCGGGAACTTCGCCGCCGCCACCGCGGACCACTACCGGGTACGGCCGGGCGACCGGGTGCTCCAGTTCTCGTCGCCGAGTTTCGACGCCTCCGTACTGGAGCTGTGCTCCTCCCTGCTCGCCGGGGCGGCGCTCGTGGTGCCCCCGGAGGGCCCCCTGCTGGGCGCCGAACTCGCCGCCGTGCTGCGGGAACACCGGGTGACCCACGCCCTGATCCCCCCGGCGGCCCTGGCGACGGTGCCCCCGGAGGAGGTCCACGAGGGGCTGCCGGAGTTCCGCACCCTGATCGTGGGGGCGGAGGCGTGCCCCGCCGATCTGGTGGACCTGTGGGCGCCGGGCCGGCGGATGGTCAACTCCTACGGCCCGACCGAGGCCACCGTCGTGGCCACCTGGACGGACGCCCTGGAGGCGGGCTCCGGCAACCCGCCGATCGGCCGTCCGCTGCCCAACACCCGCGTGTACGTGCTGGACGAGGCGATGCGGCCGGTGCCGGTGGGCTCGGTCGGGGAGCTGTACATCAGCGGCGCGGGTGTGGCGCGGGGCTACCTCGACCGCCCGGGGCTGACCGCGGAGCGCTTCGTCGCGGTGCCGTTCGGGCCGCCCGGCGCCCGGATGTACCGCACCGGTGACCTGGCCCGCTGGAACGCCGACGGCGAGGTGGAGTTCCTCGGCCGGACCGACCACCAGGTCAAGGTGCGCGGCTTCCGCATCGAACTGGGCGAGGTGGAGGCCGCGCTGGCCCGCCACCCGGACGTCCGGGCCGCCGTCGTTACCGTACGGGAGGACGAGCCGGGGCTGAAGCGACTGGTCGGCTATGTGGTGCCCGCCGGCGGGACCACGCCGCCCCGGGCCGCGGAGCTGCGGGCCGCGGTGGCCCGGCTGCTGCCCGCGCACATGGTGCCGTCCGCGTACGTCGTGCTGGACGCGTTCCCCCTCACCCCGCACCGCAAGATCGACCGGCAGGCGCTGCCCGCCCCGTCCGCCACCGCGGAGGGGCACTCCCGCCACATCGCCCCGCGCACCCCCGCCGAGGCCGCTCTCGTCCAGGTCTGGACCGAGGTGCTGCCGGTGGACACCGTGGGCGTCGAGGACGACTTCCTCGGGCTGGGCGGCGACTCCATCCTCGGCGTGCGGCTGCTGTCCCGGCTCCGGGCGGAGCTGGGCGTGGAGCTGTCGCTCCGGGAGCTGCTCGACGCCCGGACCGTGGCGCGGCTGGCCGCGCGGCTGCCGGAGGAGGCCGCCGACGCGCCGGAGGCGCCGATCCCGCCCGCCCCGCGCGACCGGCCGCTGCCGCTGTCCGCCGCCCAGCGGCGGCTGTGGTTCCTGGACGACCTGACCTCCGGCGGCACCGAGTACAACACCGGGGCCGGGCTGCGGCTGAGCGGCCCGCTCGACACCGGCGCCCTGCGCCGCGCGCTCGGCACCCTGGCCGCCCGGCACGACGCGCTGCGCACCACCTTCGTCACCGTGGACGGGCACGGGGTGCAGCGGATCGCCGAGCGGGGCACGGTACCGCTCGACCACGCCGACCTCGGCGGGCGGCCCGCCGCGGAGCGCGACGCCGCCGTCGACCGGCTGCTGACCGACGAGCTGAACCGCCCGTACGACCTGGCCGAGGGCCCGCTGACCAGGGCGCTGCTCATCCGGCTCGCCGACGACGACCACGTGCTGCTGCTGGCCCAGCACCACATCGTCACCGACGGCTGGTCGGTCGGCCTCCTGGTCCGCGAACTGACCGCCCTGTACGAGGCGGAGGTCACCGGTGCCGACCCCGGCCTCCCCGGACCCGCGCTCCAGTACCCGGACTTCGCCGTCTGGGAGCGCGACCACCCGGTCCCGCGCGGGCAGGACACCGATCTGAAGTACTGGCGGACCCGGCTCGCCGGGATGCAGACCCTGGAGCTGCCCACCGACCGCCCCCGCCCCCCGGTGCGCACCACCGCCGGGGCGGTGCACCGGCGCGAGCTGCCCGCCGATCTGGTGGCCGCGCTCGGGCGGCTCGGCCGGGAGCGGAACACCACGCTGTTCACCCTGCTCGCGGCGTCCGTCGCGGTCCTGTTCTCCCGCTACTCGGGCCAGCGGGACGTCGCCTTCGGCACGGTCACCAGCGGACGCCACCGCAAGGAGCTGGAGTCGGTCGCCGGGTTCTTCGTCAATACCCTCGTGCTGCGCGCCGACGTCGACGGGGACAGCACCGTCGAGCAGTTCGTGGACGCGATGCGCGAGACGGTGCTGGACGCCTTCAGCCATGACCGGCTGCCGTTCGAGCGCGTCGTCGAGGAGCTGGCCCCGAAGCGCGACGCCAGCCGCAATCCGCTGGTGCAGGCCCTGGTCGTCCAGCAGGGCGCCATGGTGCCCGCCCGGGAGGCGGGCGGCGTGACGATCGCCGAGCACTCCCTGCCGCGCCCCGCGGCGCGGTTCGACCTGGTGCTGGAGTTCCTGCCCCGGGACGACGGGTCGCTGGGGCTCACCGTCGAGTACAACTCCGACCTGTTCGACGCCCGGACGATGGAGCAGATGGCCGGGCATCTGCACCGGCTGCTGACCCGGATGGTGGCCGACCCCGGCAGCACTCTCGTCGAACTCCAGATGCTGAGCGACGCCGAGTGGCACAAGCTGCTCGACTCCTGGAACGGCACCGGCCGGGCCCTCACCGACGCGACGCTGCCCGAACTCTTCGCGGCGCAAGCCGCGTCGCGCCCGCGGGCGACCGCCGTGACCTGCGGGGAGACCCGGCTCTCCTACGACGAGGTGAACCGGCGCGCCAACCGGCTCGCCCGGCTGCTGATCGACCGGGGCGTCGGCCCCGAGGGGCTGGTGGCGCTGGCCCTGCCGCGCTCGGCCGACCTGGTCGTCGTCCTGCTGGCGGTGCTCAAGGCGGGCGCCGGATATCTGCCCGTGGATCCCGCGTACCCGGCCGAGCGCATCGCGTTCATGCTGGGCGACGCCGCGCCCTCGACCGTCCTCGCCACCGCCGACACGGCGGGCCGCCTGCCCGCCGGTGCCGAACCGCTGGTGCTGGACGACGACGCGGTCCGCGCCGAGCTGGCGCGGCGGGCGGACGGCGACATCACCGACGCCGAGCGGACCGGCCCGCTGGACCGGTCCCATCCGGCCTACGTCATCTACACCTCCGGGTCCACCGGCACGCCCAAGGGCGTGGTGGTCACCCACCAGAGCGTGGCGGGCCTGGCCGCCTGGGCCGAGGCCGAGCTGGGACGGGAGCGGCTGACCGGGGTCGTGGCCTCGACCTCGCTCAACTTCGACGTGTCCGTGTTCGAGATCCTGTGCCCGCTGCTGGCCGGGGGCAGCATCGAGATCGTCCAGGATCTGCTGGTCCTCGCCGACCCCGCGAACCGGCCGCGCGCGACCGGGCTGATCAGCGGCGTCCCGTCGGTGTTCGCCCGGCTGCTGAACGGGGACGCCGGACAGACCGACCCCGGGTACATCGACGCCGGACGCATCGACGCCGGAACCGTCGTCCTGGCGGGCGAGGCGCTGCCCGCCCAGACCGTACGGGACATCAAGGCGGCGCTGCCCTCCTGCCGCATCGTCAACATGTACGGACCGACCGAGGCGACCGTCTACGCCACCGCCTGGTTCTCCTCGGGCGAGGCACCGCGGCAGGCGCCGCCGATCGGGCGGCCCGTCGCCGACACCCGCGCCTACGTCCTGGACCCGACGCTGCGGCTGGTGCCGCCCGGGGTGACCGGCGAGCTGTATCTCGGCGGCCAGGGCCTCGCCCGGGGCTACCTCAACCGGCCCGGGCTGACCGCCGACCGCTTCCTCGCGGACCCCTTCGGGGCGCCGGGCAACCGCATGTACCGCACCGGTGACCTGGTGCGCTGGGGCAGCGACGGCCAGCTGGAGTACATGGGCCGGGCCGACGACCAGGTGAAGATCCGCGGCTTCCGCATCGAGCTCGGCGAGGTCGAGACGGCGCTGCTGCGCCACCCCGGCATCGCCGAGGCCGCGGCCGTCGCGAAGGAGACCGGCGGCCACAAGCGGCTGATCGCCTACGTCGTGCCCGCGCCGGGCAGCACACCGGACCCGGCCGCGCTGCGCACGTTCCTGGGGAGCAGCCTGCCCGACTACATGGTCCCCGCCTCCGTGCTGGTCATGGAGCGGATGCCGCTCAACCCCAACGGCAAGCTGGACCGGAACCGTCTCCCCGACCCGGACTGGTCCCCGGCGGCGCCGGGCTATGTGGCGCCGCGCACCGCGACCGAACGCACCCTCGCCGCGGTCTGGGCCGGGATCCTCCACGTGGAACGCATCGGGGTGGAGGACAACTTCTTCTCCCTCGGCGGGGATTCGATCCTCAGCATCCAGGTGGTCTCCCAGGCGCGGCAGGCCGGGCTCTCCGTCACCTCCCGCGACGTCTACCGCCACCAGACGATCGCCGCCCTCGCCCTGCACCTGGACACCGCGGCCGCGCAGCCCCGGCCGGACGCCACCGGTGCGGAGGCGGCCACCGGGGACCTGCCGCTGACGCCCATCCAGCACTGGCTGTTCGAGCACGACCCCGAGCGGGCCGGACACTTCAACCAGACGATCTCCCTCGTCCTGCCCGAGGACGTCGACGAGGACGCCCTGCGCGGCGCCCTGGAGGCGGTCGTGGCCCACCACGACGCGCTGCGCTCCCGGTTCCCCTCCGAGGACGGCGGCGGGAGCCGGTGCCAGCGGATCGACGGCGGCGGGGCAGCGGAGCTTACGGATCTGCTGCGCCGCCACACCGGCGACGGCGAACCCCACCTCGGCGGCTTCGACCTGACGGCCGGACCGCTGCTGCGCGCGGTGCTGGAGGCGAACGCCGGGGCCGGAGGGCGGCCGGTGCTCCACCTCACCGTGCACCACGCCGTCGTGGACGGCGTCTCCTGGCGCATCCTGCTGGAGGACCTGGACAGCGCCTACCACCGGCTGGCCGGGCTTCCCGCCGCCTCCTCCCCGCTGCGTACCTGGGCCCGGCGGCTGAACGACCACGCGAAGGCCGGGGGGTTCGACGCCGAGGCCGCGTACTGGACGGAGCTGGCCGGGACCTGCGATCCGTCGCTGCCGGTAGACGTGGATGGGGCCGGAGCGAACACGTATGCCTCCGCCCGGTCGGTCACCCTCACCCTCGACCGCGACGAGACCGCCGCCCTGCTCCAGACGCTGCCCGAGGTCTACCGGACGCAGGTCAACGATGTGCTGCTGAGCGCCCTGGCCCGGGTGCTTGGCGAGTGGACCGGGCGCACCCGCGTGCCGGTGGACCTGGAGGGCCACGGCCGCGAGGAGATCTTCGAGGGGGTGGATCTGTCCCGTACGGTCGGCTGGTTCACCACCCGCTTCCCGGTGGCGCTCGACCTTCCCGAGGGCGACTGGGGCGACGTGCTCAAGTCCGTCAAGGAGCAGCTGCGGGCCGTGCCGCAGCGCGGCCTGGGGTACGGGGCGCTGCGCCATCTGGCCCGCCCCGAGGGCCTTCCGACCGGCCCCACGGCCGGGATCAGCTTCAACTACCTGGGCCAGTTCGAGCTGCCGGGCGACGGCGACGGGCTCTTCCGCGGCCTCCACCGCGAACTGGCCCTGGATGCCGACCCGGACGGCCTGCGCCCGCATCCGCTGGAGGTGGTCGGCCGGGTCGAGGACCAGCGGCTCGCGTTCACCTGGTTCTACTCGGCGAACCTGCACCGGGAGGAGACCGTCGGGCGGCTGGCCGGGGAGTTCCTGCGGGCGCTGCGCGCCATCGCCCGGCACGCCGCCGCGCCCGGCGCGGGCGGCCGCACCCCGTCCGACTTCCCGCTGGCCTCCCTCGACCAGGCCGCGGTGGACCGGCTGGTGGGCGACGGCAGCGCGGTGGAGGACGTCTACCCGCTGACCCCCACCCAGGCGGGCATGCTGTTCCACGGGCTGTCCCAGGAGGACCGGCGCGCCTACTTCCAGCAGCTCACGTTCGTCCTCGACGGGGTGTCCGACCCGGGCGCGCTGGCCGCGGCCTGGCAGCGGGTCACCGACCGCACGCCGGGCTTACGCAGCCGCGCCGTGTGGGACGGGGTGCCCGAGCCGCTCCAGGTGGTGGAGCGCGGGGTCCGGGTGCCGGTCACCCATCTCGACTGGCGCGGCCTGTCCGAGGCGGAGCGCCGTGAGGAGTCGCGGCGGTTCCTCGCCGAGGACCGGGAACGGGGTCTCGACCTGGCCGCGGCGCCGCTGATGCGGCTGGCGCTGGCCCGGCTGTCCGACACCGAGGTCCAGGTGGTGTGGACGTTCCACCATCTGATCCTGGACGGCTGGAGCCTGTTCCAGGTGCTGTCGGACGTCTTCGCCTGCCATGCGTCCGGGGCGGGGGCGGCGCTGCCCAGCCGCCGCCCGTTCCGCGACTACGTGGCCTGGCTGCGGGACCGCGACTGGGCGGAGGCCGAGGAGCACTGGCGCTCCCGGCTCGGTGATCTGTCGGAGCCCACCCCGCTGCCGTTCGACCGGGAACCCACCGAGACCCATCACGCGGAGTCCACCGCCGACGTGCGGGTCACGCTGCCCGCGGACGCCTCCCGTCGCCTCGCTGAGCTGGCCAGGGGCGCGGGGCTCACCATGAACACCCTGCTCCAGGGCGCCTGGACGCTGCTGCTGTCCCGGTACACCGGCCGCGCGGACGTCGTCTTCGGGACCACGGTCTCGGGCCGTCCGCCGGAGCTGCCGGGCGTCGAGGCGATGACCGGCCTGTTCATCACCACCGTGCCGACCCGACTGCCGGTGCCCACGGGCGGCACCCTGCTGTCGTGGCTGCGGGAGGTGCAGGAGCGGCAGACCGAGGACCGGCGCTTCGATTTCGTACCGCTCACCCGGCTGCGGTCGATGACCCGGCTCGAGGAGCGGGTGAACCTCTTCGACAGCATCGTGGTGTTCGAGAACTATCCCGTCGGCGGGGACCTCGCCGCGGCGCACGGGCTGGCCCTGCGGGACCTCGACGGCGTCGAGACGACGAACTACCCGCTGAGCCTGGTGGTCTACCCCGGCGAGGAGATGGCGCTGCGGCTCGGCTACGACCCGGCCCTGTTCGACGCCGCGACGGTGGAGCGCATGGCCGAGTACCTGTCGGTGCTGCTGACGAACATGGCCACCGGCCCGGACCGGGCGCCCGCGCGCCTGCCGATGCTCACCGACGCCCGGCGCGCCCAGGTGCTCCGTGAGTGGAACGACACCGCGGCCCCGCTGCCCGAGGGTTCGGTGGCCGAGCTGTTCGCCGCCCAGGTGCGGCGTACGCCGGACGCGCCCGCCCTGGACGGCGACGGCGGCCCGGTGAGCTACCGGGAGCTGGACGCGCGCGCCAACCGGCTGGCCCACCGGCTCATCGGGCTCGGGGTCGGTCCGGAACGGCCGGTGGCCGTGCTGATGGACCGGTCCGTGGAACTCGTGGTCGCCCAGCTGGCGGTCGTCAAGGCGGGCGGGGTGTACGTACCGCTGGACACCCGCGCGCCCGAGGACCGGCTGCGGCTGGTGCTGGCCGAGGCGACCGCGGACGTCCTGCTGACCGACCGCGCCTGGGAGCGGACCGCCGCGGACATCGGGCACGACGGGCGGACGCTGCTGGTGGCGCCGGGTGCCGAGGGCGGCGACGGTCCGTCCGGGCCGCCCGCGGTGGAGGTCTTCCCCGACAACACCGCCTACCTGATGTTCACTTCGGGATCCACCGGGCGGCCCAAGGGCGTCGCGGTCCGGCACCGCGATGTGACGGCCCTCGCCCACGACCGCGCCTTCGCGCGCCACGACCGGGTGCTGGTGCACTCCCCGCAGGCATTCGATGCCTCCACCTACGAGGTGTGGGTGCCGCTGCTGCGCGGCGGTACGGCCGTCCTCGCCCCGGTGGGCGACGTGGACGCGGACGCGGTGCGCCACGCGATCACCGGGCACGGGGTGAGCTGCCTGTGGCTGACCGCCGGTCTCTTCCGGCTCCTGGCGCAGGAGGCGCCGGACTGCCTGCGCGGCGCCCGGGAGGTGTGGACCGGCGGCGAGGCGGTGCCGCCCGCGGCGGTGCGCCGGGTGCTCGACGCCTGCCCGGAGCTGACCGTGGTCGACGGCTACGGACCCACCGAGACCACGACCTTCGTCACCCGGCGCCCCTTCCGCGCCGGTGAGGAACTGCCCGGGACGCTGCCCATCGGACGGCCGCTGGACAACACCCGCGCCTACGTCCTGGACGGCGCCCTCCAGCCCCAACCGCCCGGCATACCAGGGGAGTTGTACATCGCGGGCGCCGGGCTCGCCCGGGGCTACCGGAACCGGCCCGGTCCCACGGCCGAGCGCTATGTCGCCGACCCGTTCGGGCCTCCCGGCTCCCGCATGTACCGCACCGGGGACCTGGTGTCCTGGACCGCCGACGGCGAACTCGCCTTCGTGGGCCGCTCGGACGACCAGATGAAGATCCGGGGCTTCCGCATCGAACCGGGCGAGATCGAGGCCGCGCTGACCCGCCACCCGGCCGTCGCCGAGGCGGTCGTGGCGCTCGCGCGGGACGGGGAGCGGAAGCTGCTGGCCGCCTATCTGGTCCCGGTGCGCGGCGCCGCGGTGCCCGAACCCACCGAGCTGCGGTCCCTGGTGGGCCGGGAGCTGCCCGACTACATGGTGCCCGCGGTCTTCATCGCTCTGGACGAGCTGCCCCTCACCGCCAACGGCAAGGTGGACCGCCGCCGGCTGCCCGAGCCCGACTGGGCGGCGGCCACGGCAGGCACGGAGTACGTGGCGCCCCGCACCGACGCCGAACGGATCCTGGCGGAGATCATGGGGCCGCTGCTGGGCAGAGAGCGGATCGGCGTCGAGGACAACTTCTTCATGCTCGGCGGGGATTCGATCCTCAGCATCCAGGTCGCCTCGCGCGCCCGGCAGGCGGGCCTGACGGTGACGCCCAGGGAACTCTTCCGGCACCCCACCATCGCCTCGCTCGCCACCGTGGCCACCGCCACCGCCCGGCCCGCCGCCGACGCGGGCCCGGTGAGCGGCGAGCTGCCGCTGACCCCGATCCAGCACTGGTTCCTCGGCACGGACAGCCCCCGGCCCGAGTACTTCAACCAGTCCGTCCTGGTCGAACTCGACCGGGACCCCGACCCCCGGGCGCTCCGTCAGGCCCTGCGGGCGCTGCTGGTCCACCACGACGCGCTGCGGACGCGCTTCACGCGCGGCGCGGACGGCACCGTACGGCAGTACTGCCCGCCGCCGGACGAGATCGGCGACCCGCTGCGGGAGGTGGACCTGTCGGGGCTCGGGGAGCCGGAGCGGCGGGCCGCCGAGGAGGCGGCCATGGCCGAGGCGAACGCCGGGTTCGTGCTGGAGCGGGGGCCACTGCTGGCCGCCCGGCTGCTGCACCCGGGCCAGGGCTCGCGGCCATCGCTCTTCCTGACCGTGCACCACCTGGTGGTCGACGGCGTCTCCTGGCGCGTGCTGCTGGAGGACCTGGAGGCCGCCTACCGCCAGGCGCTCGACGGCTCCCCCGCCGACCTCGGGGCGCGCACCACCTCCGTGCGGGACTGGTCCCGGCGGCTCGCCGAGCACACCGCAGCGGGCGGCTTCGACGCCGAACTCCCCCACTGGACGGCGGTGGCCGAGGACTGCGCGGCCCCGATCCCCCTGGACGAGGGCGACGGCGAGGGCAACAACACCGTCGCGGCCATGGAGTCGGTCACCGTGACGCTGGACCGGGAGCGGACCACCGCCCTGCTCCAGCAGGTGCCCGAGGTCTACCGCACCCGCGTGGACGATGTGCTGCTCTCGGCGCTGGGCCGGGTGCTGGCCGAGTGGACCGGGCGGCGGCGGGTCGCCGTCGACCTGGAGGGGCACGGCCGGGAGGAACACCTGCTGGACGGCGTGGACCTGTCCCGTACCGTCGGCTGGTTCACCACCATGTTCCCGGTCGTCCTGGACGTCCCGGACGCCCCGGGCGGCGGCTGGGGCGAGACGCTGAAGTCCGTCAAGGAGCAACTGCGGGCAGTGCCCGCCCAGGGCATCGGCTACGGCGCGCTGCGCCATCTGGCCCCGGACGCGCCGCTGGCGGACGCGGCGGAGCCCCGGATCAGCTTCAACTACCTGGGCCAGTTCGACTGGTCGGACACGGGCGGGACCACCGGCGACGATGCCCTGGTCCGCACCGTGCGGGGCGGACTGGGCGGTGACGCGGCACCGGAGTCGCCCCGGGCGCACCTCCTCGACATCGTGGGCCGGGTCGAGCGGCGCTGCCTGGAGATCACCTGGTACTACGGCTCCGGGACCCACTCCGAGGAGACGGTGTCCCGGCTGGCCGGGGAGATGCTCCGCGCCTTGGAGGGCATCGTCGCCCACTGCGCCGGGCCCGGCGCGGGCGGCCGTACCCCATCGGACTTCCCGCTGGCCCGGCTGGACCAGGCCGCGGTGGACCGGGTGGCCGCCGACGGGCGGTCGGTGGAGGACATCTATCCGCTGACCCCGATGCAGGCCGGGATGCTGTTCCACAGCCTCGTGGACCCGGCGTCCGACGCCTACTTCAACCAGGTGCAGCTGCGGCTCACGGGGGTGACGGACCCGCAGGCGCTGGCCACGGCGTGGCAGCGCACCACGGACGCCAACCCGATCCTGCGCACCCAGCTGGTCTGGGCGGACACCCCGGAGCCCCTCCAGGTGGTACGGCGGCGGGCCACGCTGCGGATCGCCCACCACGACTGGACCGGACGGTCCGAGGCGTGGCGCGAGGCCGAACTGAGCAGGCTGCTCGCCGACGACCGGGCCGAGGGGATCGACCTGGGCAGCGCGCCGCTGACCCGGCTGGCCCTGATCCGGCTGTCGGCCGACGAAGTACGGCTGATCTGGACGTTCCACCATGTGCTGCTCGACGGCTGGAGCGCGGCGCAGGTCTTCGACGAGGTCTGCGAGCGGTACGCGGCGCTCACCGCCGGGCGCGGCGCCGTCGTACCCGCCCGGCGGCCCTTCCGGGAGTACCTGGGCTGGCTCGGCGAGCAGGACAGCGCGGAGGCCGAGCAGTTCTGGCGCGGGGCGCTGGAGGGCTTCACCGCCCCGACCGAACTGCCCCGCGACCGGCCCGCGGCGGAGGCGCACCGCACGGCGTCCTCGGGCACCCACCGGGTCGCCCTCGGCGCGGAGGAGTCCGCCCGGCTCCGTACCGTCGCCCAGCTGGGCGGGCTGACGATGAACACGGTGGTGCAGGGCGCCTGGGGGCTGCTGCTGTCCCGCTACAGCGGGACGGACGACGTGGCGTTCGGGACCACGGTCTCCGGCCGCCCCGCCGCGCTGCCGGGTGTGGAGTCGATGGTCGGGGTGTTCATCAACACCATCCCGACCCGGGTCCGGGTGGACGGCCGGAGCCCGCTGATGAGCTGGCTGCGGGACCTCCAGACCGCGCAGTCGGAGGCCCGGCGCTTCGAGTTCGCGTCCCTGGCGCAGCTCCAGAGCTGGAGCGAGGTGCCCGGCGGGGTCGGCCTCTTCGACAGCATCGTGGTCTTCGAGAACTACCCCTTCGACAGCGAGGCCATCGCGGCACACGGCCTGCGCATCCATCAGGAACGGGATCTGGAGCCGACGAACTACGCGCTCAGCGTCGTCGTGGCGCCCGAGGAGCGGCTGTCGATCTCGCTGGACTACGACCCCGCCGCCTTCGACGCCGCCACGGTCGAGCGGCTGGGCGGATGCCTGCACGGGCTGCTGGCCGAGATGGCGGCCGATCCGGAACGGCGGCTGGAGGATCTGCCGCTGATCGGCGCGGCGGAAACCCGCCGGATCCTGGACGCGTTCAGCGGTCCCGTCGCCCCGGGGCCTCGCGCGGTCCTGCCGGAGCTGTTCGAGGCGCAGGCGTCCCGTACGCCGGACGCGGTGGCCGTGCGGGGCGGGGACCTGACGCTGACGTACCGGGAGCTGAACGAGCGCGCCAACCGACTCGCCCGGCTGCTGATCGGCGCGGGCGCCGGTCCGGAACGCTTCGTGGCGCTGTCGCTGCCGCGTACGCCGGAGCTGGTGGTGGCGCTGCTGGCGGTGGTCAAGAGCGGCGCCGGTTATCTGCCGGTCGACCCCGCGTACCCGGCGGAGCGCATCGAGTTCATGATCGGTGACATCGCCCCGGACATCGTCCTGACCACCGGGGAGACCGCTCCCCGGATCCCGGACGGGCCGGGCCACCGGATCCTGCTGGACGACGCGGAGACCGGCCGTGCCCTGGCCGGGCTGAGTGCCCATGCCGTCGGCGACGCCGAGCGCACCGCCCCGCTGGTCCCCGGCCACCCGGCGTACGTCATCCACACCTCCGGATCGACCGGTACGCCCAAGGGCGTCGTGGCCACCCACCAGGGTGTCGCCGCCCTGGCCGCCTGGGCGGCGGAGGAGTTCGGCGCGGCGGGGCTCTCCCACGTCGTGGCGTCCACCTCGCTCAACTTCGATGTGTCGGTCTTCGAGATCATCTGCACGCTGCTGGCGGGCGGTTCCCTGGAGATCGTGGCAGACCTCCTGGCCCTGGCCGAGCGGCCGGAGCCGTGGACGGCGTCCCTGATCAGCGCGGTGCCCTCGGCCCTCGGGCAGGTGCTCGGCAAGGGCGGCGTCTCCGTCACGGCCGACACGGTGGTGCTGGCCGGTGAGGGGCTCGCGGCCCGTACGGTGCAGGAGGTCCGTACGGCCATCCCGGGCTGCCGGGTGGCCAATATCTACGGCCCCACCGAGGCCACCGTCTACGCCACCGCCTGGACGTGCGATCCCGCCGACCCCGGCCGCACCCCGCCGATCGGCTCCCCGGTCGCCGCCACTCGGGCGTACGCGCTGGACGCGCGGCTGCGGCCGGTGCCCATCGGGGTGCCCGGCGAACTGTATCTGGCCGGTCCGGGCCTGGCCCGGGGGTACTTCGGCCGCCCCGGGCTGACCGCGGACCGCTTCACGGCCGACCCGTTCGGCCCCGCGGGCAGCCGGATGTACCGCACCGGCGACCTGGTGCGGTGGGACGCGGACGGGCAGCTGGAGTACCTCGGCAGGACCGACGACCAGGTCAAGGTGCGGGGCTTCCGGATCGAGCTGGGCGAGGTCGAGGCCGCGCTCGCGCGCCACCCCGAGGTCGCCGAGGCGGCCGCGGCGGTCGTCGAAACGGACGGCCACAAGCGGCTGGTCGGCTACACCGTCCCGGCCGCCGGGGCCACGGCGGTCGATCCAGCCGCGATGCGCGCGTTCCTCGCGACGAGCCTGCCGGACCACATGGTGCCCGCGGCCGTCGTCACCCTGGAGCGGCTCCCGCTCAACCCCAGCGGCAAGCTCGACCGGCGGGCGCTGCCCGCCCCGGACTGGGCCGCCCCCGCCACCGGCCATGTGCCGCCCCGTACCGAGACCGAGAAGGCGCTCGCCGGGATCTGGGCCGAGGTGCTGGGGGTGGAGCGGGTCGGCGTCGACGACAACTACTTCACCCTCGGCGGCGACTCCATCCTCAGCATCCAGATCGTCTCCTCGGCCCGCCGGGCGGGCATCGAGCTGACCCCGCGCCATCTGTTCGTCCACCAGACCGTCGCGGACCTGGCCGCCGCCGCGGGGGACGTCCCGGCCACGGCGGTCACGGCCGAACAGGGGCCGGTCGTCGGCGAGGTGCCGCTGACCCCCGTCCAGCACTGGCTGTTCGACACCCTCACCGAGAGCCCCGGCCACTTCACCCAGGCGGTGTCCGCCGAGCTGACCGGGCCGGTGGACGAGGACACGCTGCGCGCCGCCCTGGACACATTGCTCGACCACCACGACGCGCTGCGGCTGCGCTTCGAACGCACCGGGAACGGCCACTGGCGCCAGCACAGCGTCCCGCCGGGCGGCGACCGGGTGCTCGACGTGCATGACCTGTCCGCCACCGACCCCGGGCTGCGGGAGTCGGCGATGCGGGAGGCGGAGCTGAGGATCCGGTCCGGATTCCAGCTGGACCGGGGGCCGTTGTTCAAGGCCGTGCTGTTCCTGCGGGGCGGCGGGGAGCGCCCGGTCCTCAGCCTGATCGCCCATCACCTGGTGGTGGACGCGGTCTCCTGGCGGATCCTGCTGGAGGACCTGGACACCGCGTACCGGCTGCTCGACGCCGGGCGGCCGGGGAGCCTCGGCCGGAAGACCACCTCGTTCCGCGCGTGGTCGCGGCAGGTGAGCGAGCACACCGTCGCCGGGGGCTTCGACGCCGAACTCCCCCACTGGACCGCCGCGCACGGCTCCCCGGACCTCCCCACGGACGGCGAGGGGCCCAACACCGCCGCGAGCGAGGAGACGGTGACGGTCCGGCTGGACCGTGAGGAGACCCGGGTCCTGCTCCAGGAGGTGCCGGGCGCCTATCTGACCCGGATCAACGACGTCCTGCTGTGCGCGCTGGGCCGGGTGCTGGGCCGCTGGACCGGCCGGGACCGGGTGCTGGTCGCGCTGGAGGGGCACGGCCGCGAGGAGATCTTCGAGGGCACCGATCTGTCCCGTACGGTCGGCTGGTTCACCAGCATGTTCCCCGTCGCCCTGGACGGCGGCGCCGGAACCGGTCTCGAGGAGGCGCTGAAGACCGTCAAGGAGCGGCTGCGGGCGATGCCCGGGAACGGGCTGGGCTACGGGGCGCTGCGCCATCTGGCCCCGGACGCCCCGCTCGCCGGTGCGGCGGACCCGCAGATCAGCTTCAACTACCTCGGCCAGCTCGACTGGGACCTGCCCGACGGCGGTCTGCTGCACACCCTGCGCAGCGGCCTGGAGGGCGATATGAGCCCGGAGGCGCCCCGGCCGCATCTGCTCGACGTGGTCGGCCGGGTGGAGGGCAGGAAGCTGGAACTCGCCTGGTCCTACTCCCGGGACCGGCACCATCGCAGCACGGTCTCCCGGCTCGCCGAGGAGACCCTGGACGAGCTGCGCGCGATCATGCGGCTGTGCACGGGTGAGGGGGCGGGCGGACGCACGCCCTCGGACTTCCCGCTGGCCGCCCTGGACCAGGAGACGGTCGACCGGCTGGCGGGCGACGGCCGGGACGTGGCGGACATCTATCCGCTGACGCCCACCCAGAGCGGGCTGGTCTTCCACGGGCTGGCCCAGCGCGGCCAGGGGCTCTATGTGGAGCAGGCGACCTTCATCCTGGACGGGGTCCGGGACTCCCGGGTCCTCGCCGCCGCCTGGCAGCACGTCGTCGACCGCACCCCGGTGCTGCGCAGCGAGGTGGTGATGCAGGGGGTGCCCGAGCCCGTACAGATCGTGCGCCGCGGCGCGGTCGTACCGGTCGAGGAGCTGGACTGGAGCGACCTGACGGAGGACGAGCGCCGGTCCGCGCTGGAGCGGCTGCTCGACCAGGACCGCGCCCGGGGGCTCGATCTCGGCGCGGCGCCACTGCTCCGCGTCACCCTGGCCCGGTTGTCGCCGACCGAGGTGCAGGTGCTGTGGACCTTCCACCATGTGCTGCTCGACGGCTGGAGCGTCTTCCAGGTCCTGACGGACGTCTTCGCGGCCCACGCCGCCCTGGCCGCCGGGGAACAGCCGCGGCTCCAGGCCCGCAGGCCGTTCGCCGACTATGTCGCCTGGCTCGGACGGCAGGACCGCGCGCAGGCCGAAGCGCACTGGCGCAAGACGCTTGCGGGGTTCACCGCACCCACTCCCCTCCCCTACGACCGCAAGCCGACGGCGGAGGCCCCCACCCGGTCCTCGCAGTGGCTCTCACAGCGGCTCGGTGAACAGGAGACCGCAGCCCTGGAGGACTTCGCCCGGCGGCACCGGCTCACTCTCAATACGATCGTCCAGGGCGCTTGGGGTTTGCTCGTATCTCGCTTGAGCGGAGAGTCGGACGTCTGCTTCGGGGCGACCGTCTCCGGACGGCCGACCGAACTGCCCGGCGCCGACAGCATCACCGGCATCTTCATCAACACCCTGCCGGTGCGGTGTGCCGTGGACGGCACCTCCGCCACCGTCGACTGGCTGCGCGGGCTCCAGGCCGACCAGGCGGACGCGCGCGGCTTCGGCCACGTACCGCTCGCCCAGCTCCAGGGCTGGAGCGACGTGCCGGGCGGGGCGGACCTGTTCGAGAGCCTGGTGGTGTTCGAGAACTACCCGATCAACAGCTCCGCCGCCGCCGAACACGGGCTGCGGGTGCGTGAACTCCAGGCCCTGGAGAGCACCAACTACGCGCTGACCGTGGTCGTCTCGCCCGGCTCCGAGCTGTCCGTCGAACTCGGCTACGACCCCCGGCTCTTCGAGGAGACCACCGCGCAGGGGTTGGCCGCGCAGCTGACCCACGTCCTCGGCGCCCTCGCCGCGGCCCCCGACGACCAGTCGCTGGACCGGATCGACATCCTGCCGTCCGCGCTGCGCACACGGCTGCTGGTGGACTGGAACGACACCGCCCGCCCGGCCCCGCTGACGACCCTGGCGGAACTCTTCGAGGCCGCCGCGGACCGTCACCCCGACGCGCCCGCGGTCCTCGCCCCCGACGTCGAGCTGTCCTACGCCGAGCTGGACGCCCGGGCCAACCGCCTCGCCCACCGGCTCATCGCGCAGGGCGTGGGCCCCGGGCGGATCGTGGCCCTCGTGCTGCCCCGGTCGGTGGAGATCGTCGTCGCCCAGCTCGCGGTGGCCAAGGCGGGCGGCGCCCATCTGCCCGTCGACCCCGGCTATCCCGCCGGGCGCATCGCCCTGATGCTGGAGGACGCCGCACCGCACCTCACCCTCGACGGCATCGACGGGGCCGGGGCTTCCGGGGAGCCCGCGCACCGGCCCACCGACCGGGACCGGCTGCGCCCCGTCGACCCCGACGACCCGGCCTACGTGATCTACACCTCCGGGTCCACCGGCACCCCCAAGGGGGTGGTGGTCACCCATCGCGGGATCGGCAACTTCGCCGCCGCCGAGGCCGAGCACTACCAGGTGCGGGAGGGCGACCGCGTCCTCCAGTTCGCCTCGCCCAGCTTCGACGCCTCCGTCCTGGAGCTGTGCATGGCGCTGCCCACCGGGGCCGCGCTCGTGGTGCCCGAACCCGGGCCGCTGCTGGGGGAGCACCTCGCGCGGGTCCTGCGCGAGCGGCGCGTCACCCACACCCTCATCCCGCCCGCCGCGCTGGCCACGCTGCCCGTCGGAACCGAGAAGGAGCTGCCCGAGCTGCGCACGCTGATCGTGGGCGGGGACGCCTGCGGTACGGAGCTGACGACCCGGTGGGCCCCGCACCACCGCATGATCAACTCCTATGGGCCCACCGAGGCCACCGTGGTCGCCACCTGGTCCGATCCGCTCGTCGCGGACGGCGCCCCGCCGCCCATCGGACGGCCCGTCCCCAACACCCGGACCTATCTGCTGGATGCGCGGCTGCGCCCGGTGCCGCCCGGGGTGCCCGGTGAGCTGTGGATCAGCGGCCCGTCGCTGGCCCGCGGCTATCTGAACCGCCCCGGGCTGACCGCGTCCCGCTTCCTCGCGGACCCCTTCGGGCCGGCGGGCAGCAGGATGTACCGCACGGGCGACCTCGCCCGCTACGACGCCGAGGGCCGGATCCACCACCTGGGCCGCACCGACCACCAGATCAAGCTGCACGGCTATCGCATCGAGGCCGGTGAGGTGGAGACCGCCCTGGTCGGCCACCCCTCGGTCGCGGAGGCCGTGGTGACGGTCCGGGAGGACGAGCCCGGCGTCCGCAGGCTGGTGGCCCATCTCGTCCTCACCCCCGGCGCCGCCGTCCCGGCCGACGCCGAGCTGCGCGCCGAGCTGGGCCGTACCCTGCCCGGCTACATGGTGCCGTCGGCGTTCGCCGTCCTGGACCGCCTGCCGCTCACCGAGAACGGCAAGACGGACCGTGCGGCGCTGCCCGCCCCCGGCCCCGCCACCGCGGCCCCGGCCGCCGGCCATGTCGAGCCGCGCACCCTCACCGAGGAGGTCATCGCGGAGATCTGGTCCGAGGTGCTGGGGGTGGATCCGGTCGGCGCCGAGGACGACTTCTTCGCCCTGGGCGGTGACTCCGTCCGCAGCCTGCTGATCGCCTCCCGGGCGGGTGAGGCGTTCGGCCTCGACCTGACCCCGCGGGACATCATGACCGCGCACACCGTCTCCACCCTCGCCGACCTGGTCGAGGAGTACATCCTGCGCGAACTCGAAGACGCCGCTTCGGGCGGCAGCGACCACGACGAACGGTGAGGAACGAGAACATGACGTCTTCGAGGAACAGCCGCGCCTCCGCCCTGCCCGAGGAAATGCGGGAAGCTCTGCGCCGCCGTCTCGCGGGCAAGGCCGGACGCACCGCGGCGATCCCCCGCGCGGACCGCACGCGGCCGCTTCCGCTGTCGTTCGCGCAAGCGCGGCTGTGGTTCCTGCACACCCTCCAGCCGGACGAGGCGGGCTACAACAGCGCGGTCGCCCTGCGGCTGACCGGCGCCCTGGACGTGGCCGCGCTCTCCCGGGCGCTCGATGCCCTGGTGGAGCGCCACGAGGCGCTGCGGACCGTCTTCGAGGAGGGTGACGGACAGCCGTCGCAGGTGGTGCGCGCGGCCACCGCGGTTCCGCTGCCGGTGGCCGACCTCACCGGCGATCCCGGGGCGCTGGACGCCACGCTGCTCGCCGCGTACTCCCGCCCGTTCGACCTGCGGACCGGTCCCCTGCTGCGGGCGCTGCTGGTCCGGCTGGCCGACGAGGACCACGTCCTGCTGCTCACGGCCCATCACATCGTCACCGACGGCTGGTCCATGGGCATCCTGCTGGACGAGCTGTGCACGCTGTACGACGCCGGGCCGGACACCGGCGAGAAGGGCCCGCTGCCACCGGTGCCGGTGCAGTACCCGGACTTCGCGGTGTGGCAGCGGGAGCGGCTCTCCGGAGCCACCCTGGACAAGCAGCTCGACTACTGGAAGGGGCGGCTCGCGGGCACCGTGCCGCTGGAGCTGCCCACCGACCGGCCCCGGCCCAGGTCGCGCACCTCGGCGGGCGCGGTGTACGAGTTCATCGTGGACCGGAACGTCGCGGCGCGGCTGAAGGGGCTGGCGGCGGACCGGCGCACCACCCTGTTCTCCGTGCTGGTCGCCGCGTGCCAGGGGCTGTTCGCCCGCTGGTCGGGGCAGGACGACATCGCGCTGGGCACCGTCACCTCCGGCCGTGGCCGCACCGAGCTGGAGCGCGCCGTCGGGTTCTTCGTGAACACCGTGGTGCTGCGCTCCGGGGTCGACGTCGCGCGGTCGTTCCGCGAGCTGATCGACACCGCCGGTACGACGGTCCTCGACGCCTTCGCGCACGACGAGACGCCGTTCGAGCGGCTGGTGGAGGCCGTGGGGGCGCGCCGGGACGCCGGGCGCAACCCGCTGTTCGACGTGATGGTGCTGCTCCACAGCACCCCGCGGTCGGCGCCCCGCCCGGCCGGGCTGACGGCGTCGGCCGTCGATGTGCCGCGGCAGTCCTCGACCTTCGACCTCAGCGTGGAGTTCGTCGAGGACGAAGGGGAGTTGCGGGGGCTGCTGGAGTACAGCACCGAACTGTTCGACGCGGAGACCGCCGAGCGGATGGCGGGGCATCTGCTGGTGCTGCTCGACGCGGCGAGCGCCGAGCCGGACCGGCCGGTGCGGGAACTCCCGCTGCTGACGGAGGCGGAGCGGCGGCAGGTGGCGGCCTGGGGCCACGGTCCCGCCCTGGACATCGAGCCGACCACGTTCCCCGCCGTGTTCCAGGCGCAGGCGGCCCGCACCCCGGCGGCGACGGCCCTGGTCGCCGGGGACGCGGTGTACGACTTCGCGGCGCTCAACGCGGCCGCCAACCGGCTGGCGCACCAGCTGATCGGGCGGGGCGTCGGCCCCGAGCGGATCGTCGGGGTGCGGCTGCCGCGCACCGCCGACATGGTCGTGGCGATCCTCGCCGTCCTCAAGGCCGGCGGCGTCTATCTGCCGATCGACCCCGAACTCCCGGAAGAACGCGTCGGGTTCCTCATGGACGACGCTGGGCCGATGCTGGTGCTGGACGAGGCGGCGCTGCGTACGGTCCCCGCCACGCTGCCCGCGACCGACCCCACCGATGCCGACCGGACCGGCGCGCTGCACCCGGACGGCGCGGCCTACATCATCTACACCTCCGGTTCCACGGGCCGCCCCAAGGGGGTGGCCGTGACCCACCGGGCCATGGTGAACCTGCTGGTGGGCCACCGCCACGGCTTCGTGGCCGAGGCGGGCGGCGGTCCGCTGCGCGCCGCCCTGACCGCGTCGTTCTCCTTCGACACCTCGCTGGAGGGGCTGCTGCTCCTGGCGGACGGCCATGAGCTGCACCTCATCGACGAGACCACCCGGCTCGATCCGGCCGCGCTCGTGGACCACATCGCCGGGCACCGGATCGACTTCCTCGACCTCACCCCGTCGTATCTGCGGCAGCTCCTCCCGGCCGGGCTGCTCACCGACGCCCGGCACCGCCCCCGGGTGCTGATGCTGGGCGGCGAGGCCATCGGCCAGACGCTGTGGCGGCAGCTGGCGGACGCGCCCGGCACCACGGCGTACAACTTCTACGGTCCGACCGAGTGCACCGTCGACGCGCTCGCCGCCCGGATCGGCGGCGCCGGACGTCCGGTGGTGGGGCGGCCGCTGGGCAATCTGCGCGCCCATGTGCTCGACGCCCGGCTCCAGCCGGTGCCCGCCGGGGTCGCGGGCGAACTGTATCTGGCCGGTGATCAGCTCGCGCGCGGCTATGCGCACCGCCCGGGGCTCACCGCCGCGCGGTTCGTGGCCGATCCGTTCGGGCCCGCGGGGGCGCGGATGTACCGCACCGGCGATGTGGCCCGCTGGACCGCCGCCGGGGAGCTGGACTACCTCGGCCGCGCCGACGACCAGGTGAAGATCCGCGGCCACCGGGTCGAACCGGGCGAGATCGAGGCCGCGTTGCTCGATCTGCCGTCCGTCGCCGAGGCGGCCGTGATCGCCGTGACCGACGACGGCGACCACGCGCGGCTGGCCGCCTACTACGTACCGGCCGCCTCCGCCGTGCCGCCCGGCGCGCAGGAGCTGCGGGCGGCCCTCGGGCGCACGCTGCCGGGCCACATGGTGCCCAGCGCCTTCCTCGCCCTCGACGCCATGCCGCTCACCACGAGCGGCAAGCTCGACCGGCGGGCGCTGCCCGCGCCGGGGCCCGATGCCTCCCGGCGGGGATGCGCCTACGAGGCGCCGCGCACCCCGGTGGAGGAGGAATTGGCCCGGATCTGGGCCGAGGTGCTGGGCGCCGAGCAGGTCGGGGTGTCGGACAACTTCTTCGAACTCGGCGGCGACTCGATCCTCAGCATCCAGGCCGTCTCCCGGGCGCGCCAGGCCGGGCTGCGGCTCAGCTCCCGGGACGTGTTCCTGCACCAGACCATCGCCGACCTGGCCGCCGCCATCGCCCCGCGCACCGCGCCCGGTGCGGACGACACCGACGCCGCCGCCGAGCCGACGGGACCGGCGCCGCTGACCCCGATCCAGCACTGGTTCTTCGCCACCCACGGCCCGCTGCGCCACTTCACCATGTCGATGGTCGTGGACCTGCCGTACGACGTGGACGAGACCGCGCTGCACACCGCTCTGGAGGCGGTGGCCGCCCACCACCCGGCGCTGCGGACCCGGTTCGTGCGGGAGGGCGGTGAGTGGCGCCAGCACGCCGACGCTCCGGTGGCGGGGCCGCTGATCCGCCGCCACGATCTGTCGGAGTTGGACGGCGACGCGCTGCGCACCGCGGCCGAGGCGGCCGCCGAGGCCGCCCGCGCCGAACTCGACCTCGCCACGGGCGCGTTGCTGCGTGCCGCGCTGATCCTGCGCGGCGCGGGTACCCGGCCGCGGCTGTTCCTGACCGCCCACCACCTGGCCGTGGACAGTGTCTCCTGGCGGATCCTGCTCGGTGATCTGGAGAGCGCGTACCGGCAGGCCGCGGCCGGGGACCCGGTGCGGCTCGACCCGGTCGGCACCCCCTTCACCGGGTGGGCGCACCGGCTGAGCGACCACGTGCTGGCCGGGGAGCTGGACGGCGACCTGCCGTACTGGGAGGGCGTGGCGCGGGCGGGCGGCGCCGACCTGCCGGTGGACCGCCCGGGCCGCGCCACCGCCGGAACCACCCGCACGGTCCGGGTGCGGCTCGACCACGACACGACCGACGCACTGCTGCGCCGGGTGCCCGGGGTGTACCGGACGCAGATCAACGACGTGCTGATGAGCGCGCTCGGCCGGGTGCTCGCCGACTGGACGCGCTCCGACCGGGTGCTGGTGGCGATGGAGGGCCACGGCCGGGAGGAGCTCGACGAGTCCGTCGAACTGTCCCGGACCGTCGGCTGGTTCACCACGCAGTACCCGGTGGCGCTCACCCTGCCCGGCGGCGGCTGGGGTCCGGTCCTGAAGTCCGTGAAGGAGCAGCTGCGGGCGCTGCCCCGCCGGGGCCTGAGCTACGAGGCGCTGGCCCACCTGAGCGCGCCCGGCTCCCCCGCCCGTGCGCTGCGCGACGCCCCGCTGCCGGGCATCTGCTTCAACTACCACGGCCAGTGGGACTCCGCACCGGGCGACGACGCGTTCACCCTCACCGGCCAGACCCTGGGGCAGGATCTCGCCGCCGACGAGCCCTCGACCTATCTGCTCGATGTGTCGGGCGTAGTGGCGGCCGGGGAACTGGAGCTGACCTGGCTCTACTCCGACCGGGTCCACGACGAGTCCACGGTGCGGCGGCTCGCGGACGCCATGCTGGCGGCGCTGCGGGAGATCGTCGGTCACTGCGCGGAACCGGGCGCCGGTGGCCGTACGCCGTCGGACTTCCCGCTCGCCCGGCTGGACCAGGCGGGCGTGGACCGGCTGGTCGGTGACGGGCGCGGGACCGAGGACGTCTACCCGCTGACCCCGCTTCAGGAAGGCATGCTCTTCCACCGCCTGGTGGGCGACGGGAAGGACGTGTATCTCGACCAGGCCACGCTGACCCTGGCCGGAGTGGGCGACCCGCAGGCGTTCGCCCTCGCCTGGCAGCAGACGGTCGACCGCACGCCCGTGCTGCGCAGTGGTGTGGTGTGGGAGGACGTCGAGCGGCCCGTGCAGTTCGTACGCCACCGGGCCGCCGTGCCCGTCACCCATGTCGACTGCCGGGAGCTGCCGGAGGAGCGGCGCGCGGCCGAGCTGGACCGGCTGCGGGAGGCGGATCTGGCGCTGGGCCTGGATCTGACGGCGCCGCCGCTGATGCGGCTGACCCTGGTGCGACTCCCCGACGACCAGGTGGCGCTGATCTGGACCTCGCACCATCTGATCCTGGACGGCTGGAGCCTGGCCCAGGTCTTCACCGAGGTGTGCGAGCGGTACGCCGCGGCCGCCCGGGGCGACCGCCCGGCGCTGACCGCGCGGCGGCCCTTCCGCGACTATCTGCACTGGCTGGACCGCCAGGACGGCCGGGAGGCCGAGGAGCACTGGCGGGCGCTGCTCGCGGGGGTCACCGCGCCCACGCCGCTGCCGTACGACCGCAAGCCCCTGGAGTCCCACCGGGCCGGGTCCTCGGCGACCGTGGCGGTGGCGCTCGGGGCCGGGGTCTCGGCGGAGCTGCGCGAGGCGGCCCGGCGCCGCGGGCTCACCGTCAACACGATCGTGCAGGGCGCCTGGGCGCTGCTGCTGTCCCGGTACAGCGGCGAGGACGACGTGGTCTTCGGCACCACCGTCTCGGGCCGCCCGGCGGAGCTGGCCGGGGTCGAGTCCATGGTGGGCATGTTCATCAACACCCTGCCCACCCGGGTACGGGTCGACGGCGCCCGGAACACCGCCGAGTGGCTGCGGGAACTCCAGGTGGCACAGGCGGGCGCACGGGGCTTCGAATCCGTGTCGCTGGCCCAGCTGTCGGCCTGGAGCGAGGTGCCGGCCGGTACGCCGCTCTTCGACAGCATGGTGGCGTTCGAGAACTACCCCTTCGACGACTCCTCGGCGCGCGAGGCAGGGCTGCGGATCCTCGACGTGGAGTCGACCGATGCCACGAACTTCCCGCTGAGCCTGCGCGCCCATCTCTCCGACCGGCTCGGCTTCGACCTCGGCTACGACCCGGAGCTGTTCGACGCCGGGACCGCGGAAGCCCTCGCCGACCGGCTGTGCCGCCTGCTGACCGGGATCGCGGCGGACCCGGACCGCCCGCTGCGGGCCCTGCCGTGGCTGACCGCCGAGGAGCGGCGGCGGATCCTGGTGGAGTGGAACGGCACGGCGGAGGGGCGAGTGAGCCGAAGGGGCGCGCCGGTGTCGAAAGGGAGAGCGCGCGGAGGTCCCGAGGAACGAGGGACCGAGCACGGTCGACCGTCGACACCGGCTGAGGCGCCCCGGAGGCGAACCGAGCCCCAAATAGGGGGCGCGCCGGAGCGGACCGTGGTGGACCTGTTCGAGGAGCAGGCCGCCCGTACCCCGGATGCGATGGCCGTCACCTGTGGCGCCGAGTCGGTGTCGTACGCGGAACTCGACGCGAGGGCGGGCCGGTTGGCCCACCGGCTCGCCGCCGAGGGCGCGGCGCGGGAGCGGTATGTGGCGCTGGCCCTGCCCCGCTCGCTCGACATGATCGTGGCGATCGTGGCCGTCCTGAAGACCGGCGCGGCCTATCTGCCGATCGATCCGGACCAGCCGTCCGGGCGGATCGCCCATATGCTCGCCGACACCGAACCCGTGCTGCTGCTGACCACCGGCGACCTGGCCGAGCGGATCGCGGCGGACACCGCCGTGCCCCGGCTGTGCCTGGACGACCCGGCGGTGGACGCCGATCTGCGGGACCGCCCCGCCACCGTCCCGGCCGCCGCCCGGCCGCTGCCGGACAGCCCCGCCTACGCCATCTACACCTCGGGGTCGACCGGTAGCCCCAAGGGCGTGGTCATCCCGCACGCCAATGTGGTGCGGCTGTTCTCGCAGACCCGGCAGTGGTTCTCGTTCGACGAGAGCGATGTGTGGACGCTGTTCCACTCCTACGCCTTCGACTTCTCCGTCTGGGAGATCTGGGGGCCGCTGCTGCACGGCGGTCGGCTCGTGGTCGTCCCGTACGCCGTCTCGCGCTCCCCGGAGGAGTTCCTGCGGCTGCTGGCGGACGAGCGGGTGACGGTGCTCAACCAGACGCCGTCGGCGTTCTACGCGCTGATGCGCGCAGACGAGGAAAACCCTGGGACCGAGCTTGCCCTGCGCCGGGTGATCTTCGGCGGTGAGGCGCTCGACCCGCGCCGTCTGGAGAGCTGGTACGCGCAACACGCGAACACCGACACCGCGCCCGTGCTGGTCAACATGTACGGGATCACCGAGACCACCGTGCACGTCACCCACACCGCCCTCGACCGCGCCAGCGCGGCCCGCGCCACCGGCAGCGGCATCGGTACCGGCATCCCCGACCTGCGGATCTACGTCCTCGACGCGGCTCTCGAACCGGTGCCGCCGGGCGCGGTGGGCGAGCTGTACGTGGCGGGCGCGGGGCTGGCCCGTGGCTATCTGCGCCGCCCGGGGCTGACCGCGTCCCGTTTCGTCGCCGACCCGTTCGGCCCGCCCGGGAGCCGGATGTACCGCACCGGCGACCGGGCCCGGTGGAGCGCGGACGGGGAGCTGGAGTACCTGGGCCGCGCCGACGACCAGGTGAAGATCCGTGGTTTCCGGATCGAGCCCGGTGAGATCGAGGCCGCCCTGACCGCGCATCCGGCGGTGGCCCACGCCGTGGTGATCGCGCGCGAGGACCGGCCGGGGGTGCGGCGGCTGGTGGCCTACACCGTGGCCGCTCGCACGGTGTCCACCGGTCAGGGCACTCCGCCGCCCGCTGCCGAGCTGCGGGAACTCCTCGGGCGCAGCCTGCCCGAGCACATGATTCCGGCCGCCTACGTCCCGCTGGACACCCTGCCGCTGACCGTCAACGGCAAGCTGGACCGGGCGGCGCTGCCCGCCCCGGGCGCGGACGGCTTCGCCACGGGCGCCGAGCGGATCGCCCCGCGCACCGAGGCGGAGGCCACGGTGGCCCGGGTGTGGGCCGAGGTGCTGGGGGTCGAGGAGGCGGGGGCCGAGGACAACTTCTTCGCCCTGGGCGGCGATTCCATCCTCGCCATCCGCGTGGCCTCCCGGCTGCGCACCGCCTTCGGCACCGATGTCTCGCCGCGGTCGCTGTTCACCCATGCCACCGTCGCCGCCCTCGCCGCCGCCCTGAGCGCACCGGATAACGCCGCGCCGGGCGCGGTGATACCGGCCGTGGCGCGCGGAGGGGACCTGCCGCTGTCGTACGCGCAGCAGCGCCTGTGGTTCCTGGACGGCTTCGACGACCGTGACACCGAGTATGTGACCCCGTTCGCGCTGCGGCTGCGCGGCCCGCTCGACACCGGCGCCCTGCGCGCCGCGCTCGACGCCCTGGTGGCCCGGCACGAGCCGCTGCGCACCACGTTCGCCGAGGTGGACGGCCGCGGTGTGCAGCGGATCCACGACCCGTACCGGGTCGAGCTGCCGCGGCACGACCTCACCGCGCTCCCCGCCACCGAGCGCGAACGCGAGCTGGAGCGGCTGCTGGAGCGGGAGGGCGCCACCGCCTTCGATCTGAGCCGTGGCCCGCTGCTGCGGGCGTCCCTGATCGGGCTGGACGACGAGGAACACGTCCTCACGCTGACGATGCACCACATCGTCACGGACGGCTGGTCCACCGCCGTCATCAGCGACGATCTGGGCGAGCTGTACGCCGCGGCGCTCGGAGGCCGGGCCCCAGAACTCGCCCCGCTGCCGCTGGGGTACGCCGACTACGCGGCCTGGCAGCGCGATCCGGACGGCGGGGCCGCCGCGGCGGAACCGCAGCTGGACCACTGGCGGAAGACCCTGGCCGACCTGGCGCCGCTGGAGCTGCCGACCGACCGGCCGCGCCCGGCCGTGCAGACCAGGAACGGGGCGCTGCTGGACTTCACGCTGGACGCGGAGCTGGTGGACCGGCTCCGCGAGACCGGGCGGCACGGCGACGCCACCCTCTTCATGACCCTGCTCGCCACCTGCCAGGTGCTGCTGGCGCGCTGGTCGGGGCAGGAGGACATCGCGGTGGGCACCGTGACCTCCGGCCGGGAGCGGCCCGAGCTGGAGCGCCTGGTCGGGATGTTCGTGAACACCCTCGTGCTGCGCGGCCGGGTGCGCGCGGACCGGCCGTTCGGCGAACTGCTCCAGGAGGCGCGCGACACCGTCCTGGACGCCTTCGCCCACCAGGACGTGCCGTTCGAGCGGATCGTGGACGCGCTCCAGCCGGAGCGGGACACCAGCCGCACCCCGCTGTTCCAGGTGATGGTGGCGCTGCACAACCTGGGCGGTGAGGTGCCGAGCCTGCCGGGGCTCGCCGTGGAGGCCGTACGGATCCCGAGCCGGACCGCCGCCTTCGACCTCGGCTTCGACTTCGTCGAACACCGGGGCGCCCTGACCGGGTACGTGGAGTACAACACCGATCTGTTCGACGCGGCCACCGTGCGGCGGATGATCCGGCAGCTGCGGCTGCTGCTGGAGACGGTGGCGGACGACCCCGGCCGCCCGGTGGGCGAACTCCCGCTGCTGACCGCGCGGGAGCGGCACACCGTACTGGAGGAGTGGAACGCCACCGCGCTCCCGGTGGCGGACACCACCTTCCCGCGCCACTTCGAGGAGCAGGCGGCCCGCACCCCGGCCGCCACCGCGCTGGTGGCACCCGACGCCACCTACGACTTCGCGGAGCTGAACGCCCGCGCCAACCGGCTGGCCCACCATCTGATCGGCCTCGGGGCCGGTCCCGAGAAGGTGGTCGCGGTCAGGCTGCCGCGCACCGCCGACCTGATGGTGGCCCAGCTCGCGGTCCTCAAGTCGGGCGGCGCGTATCTGTACGTGGACCCGGAACTGCCCGCCGAGCGCGTCCGGTTCCTGCTGGAGGACTCACGCCCCGAGGTCGTCCTCACCCCCGAGGCGCTGCGCGACGCGCCCCTCGACGGCCTTCCCGCCACCGACCCCACGGACAGGGACCGGCGCTCCCCGCTGCGCCCGGAGAACACCGCGTACCTCAACTACACCTCCGGCTCCACCGGCCGCCCCAAGGGCGTCGCCGTCGAACACCGCCAGCTGGTCAACCTCTGCCACGACCACGTGGCCGGGCTCATCGGGCCGCACGCGGCCGAGGCGGGCCGTCCGCTGCGCGCGGCGCTGACCGCCGCGTTCTCCTTCGACACCTCGTGGGAGGGCGCGGTGTTCCTGGCCGCGGGCCAGGAGGTGCATCTGATCGACGACGCGGTGCGGTTCGACCCGGCCGCCCTGGTCGAGCTGATCGGCGCCCGGCAGCTGGACTTCCTCGACCTCACCCCCTCGTATCTCCATGAGCTGATGGCCGCCGGGCTGTTCGACGGCCGCCACCGGCCGCGGATCGTCATGGTGGGCGGCGAGGCGCTCGGGGCGGCGCTGTGGCGGGAGCTGCGCGCGGTGCCCGGCGTGGCGGCGTACAACTTCTACGGGCCCACCGAGTGCGCCGTCGACGCGGTGTACGGGCGCCTCGCCGACCTCGGGGACCGTCCGCTGATCGGGCGCCCCGGCCACAACCTGCGGGCGTACGTCCTGGACGGGGCGCTGCGCCCCGTGCCCGCCGGGGTGCCGGGCGAACTGCATCTGGCCGGCGCCCAGGTGGTGCGCGGCTATCGCGGCCGTCCGGGGCTGACCGCGCTCCACTTCGTCCCCGACCCGTACGGCCCGCCCGGCTCCCGGATGTACCGCACCGGCGACCGGGCCCGCTGGACGGCGGACGGGGTGCTCGAATTCCTCGGCCGCTCCGACGACCAGGTCAAGATCCGTGGCTTCCGCATCGAGCCCGGTGAGATCGAGGCCGCCGTGCTGGACCATCCGGCGGTCGAGGACGCCGTGGTGGTGGCCCGCGAGGACTCCGGCCACCGGCGGCTGGTGTGCTACCTCGTGGCCACGGGGGCGGACGCCGCGCCCGGCGCGCTGGAGCTGCGTACCCTGCTCAAGCGGTCCCTGCCCGACTACATGGTTCCGGCGGCGTTCGTGACGCTGGACCGGATGCCCCGTAACGACGCCGGAAAGGTCGACCGGCGGGCGCTGCCCGCGCCGCCCGCGCAGCCGGAGGCGGAGACCGCGTACGTGGCGCCGCGCACCGAGGCGGAGACCGTGCTCGCGCGCGTGTGGTCCGAGGTGTTCGGCACCCCGCGGATCGGGGTGGAGGACAACTTCTTCGCCCTGGGCGGCGATTCGATCCTCAGCATCCAGATCGTCTCCCGCGCCCGCCAGGCCGGGCTGCGGATCACCTCCAAGGACATCTTCCGCCACCAGACCATCGCGGAACTCGCGGTGACCATCGGGTCCACCCAGGCGCCGTACCACGCTCCGGCGGCCGCGCCGACGGGCCCGGCGCCGCTGACCCCGATCCAGCACTGGTACCTCGACGGGCGGCGGCCCGGCGATCCGCACCACTTCACCATGACCCACCGGCTGCGGCTCGCCGACGACCTCGACGAGGCCGCGCTGCGGCGGGCGGTGGACGCAGTTGTGGCGCACCACGCGGCGCTGCGCACCCGGTTCGTCGTCCTCGACGGCCAGTGGCGGCAGGAGGTCCTGGCCACCGCGCCCGGCCCGCTGCTGGAGCGGCACGATCTGTCCGGCCTCGGCGGGGAGGCGCGGTCGCGCGCCGTGCGGGAGGCCACGGTCGCGGCGCAGACCGGGCTGGACATCGCCCAGGGCGCGGTGCTGCGGGCCCTGCTGTTCGCCCACGGCCCGGGGCAGCCGCCGGAGTTGCTGATCACCATCCACCATCTGGTGGTCGACGGCGTGTCCTGGCGCGTCCTCCTCGGCGACCTGGAGAGCGCGTACCACCAGGCCGTCGCCGGGGCCACGCCCGCGCTGCCCCCGGCGAGCAGCGCCTATGGCCACTGGGCGGCCCGGCTGGCGGAGCACGTGCGGTCCGGCGGGCTCGACGGCGACCTGGCGTACTGGACGCGCACCGCGGACACCGCGCCCGCGCCGCTGCCCGTCGACCGCCGGGGCGCCAACACCCAGGAGACGGCCGCCACGGTGACCGTGGGTCTCGGCCGCGACGAGACCGAGGCGCTGCTGCGCGACGTCCCGGACGTGTACCGCACCCAGATCAACGATGTGCTGCTCAGCGCGCTCGGCCGGAGCCTGGCCCGCTGGACCGGCGGCGACACCGTGCTGATCGGGGTGGAGGGACACGGCCGCGAGGACCTCTTCGAGGAGCTGGATCTCTCCCGTACGGTCGGCTGGTTCACCGCCGAGTTCCCGCTCGCGCTGACCGTCGCGCCCGACGCGGACTGGCGGGAGACGCTCCGTTCCGTCAAGGAGCAGCTGCACGCCGTCCCGCACCGCGGGCTGAGTTACGGCGCGCTGCGCCACCTCTCCCCCACCGCGGGCGAGCGGTTGCGGGGCGGCCCCGCCCCGCAGATCGGGTTCAACTACCACGGCCAGTGGGATGCCGCGTCGGGTGATGCCTCCGGGCTCTACCGGGCCGCCCTGCCCTCGACGGGCCGGGACGCGCCGGAGACCGAGACGCGTACGTATCTGCTGGAGGTCACCGGGGCCGTCCAGGGCGGCCGTCTGGAGCTGGGCTGGACCTATCCGACGCTGATGTACGACGAGGCGACCGTGCGCCGCCTCGCCGAGGACGTGGTCGCCGCGCTGCGGGAGATCGTCGCGCACTGCGCGGAGCCCGGCGCGGGCGGCCGCAGCCCGTCCGACTTCCCGCTCGCCCGGCTCGACCAGCGTCAGGTGGACCTGATCGCGGGCGACGGCAGGGATGTCGAGGACATCTATCCGCTGACCCCGTTGCAGGCGGGCATGCTCTTCCACGGCCTGGTCGACACCCAGGGCGCCTACTTCGACCAGATCGCGCTGCGCATCGGCGGCATCGCCGATCCGGACGCGTTCGCCGCCGCCTGGCAGCGGGTCGTGGACCGGACGCCGGTCTTACGCAGCGAGGTGCGCTGGGAGGGTCTCGAGGAGCCCGTCCAGGTGGTACGCCGCCATGTCGCGCTGCCCACCGCCCGGCACGACTGGCGCCGCCTCTCCCCGGACGGCCAACGGGCCGCGCTGGAGCGGCTGCTCGCCGAGGACCGGGCGGCCGGGATGGAGCTGACCCTGGCGCCGCTGACCCGGATCGCGGTGGCGCGGCTGGCCGACGACGAGATCATGCTGGTGTGGACCTCGCACCATCTGATGCTCGACGGCTGGTCCACCGGGCAGCTCTTCGCCGAGGTGTGCGAGAACTACGCCGCGCTCGCCGAGGGCCGCACCGTGGCCCCGCCAGCGCGCCGTCCGTTCCGGGACTTCCTGCGCTGGCTGCGGGAGCAGGACCAGGAGCGGGCCGAGCGCCACTGGCGGGACGTGCTGACGGGCTTCGGCGCCCGGACCCCGCTGCCGTACGACCGGCCGCCCCGGGAGGCCCACCGGGCGGCGTCGGGCGCGCTGACCCGGCTGGAGCTGCCCCGGGAGGTGTCCGCGCGGCTGCGCGAGACGGCCCGGAGCCACGGGCTGACCGTCAACACGGTGGTGCAGGGCGCCTGGGCGCTGCTGCTGTCCCGGTACGGCGGCGAGCCGGACGTGGTGTTCGGCACCACCGCCTCGGGCCGCCCGGACGGGCTGCCGGGGGTGGAGACGATGGTCGGCATGTTCATCAACACGGTCCCCACCCGGGCCGTGGCCGACGGCGGCCGCGACGTGATGCGGTGGCTGCGGGAACTCCAGGACCAGCAGAGCGAGTCCCGCCGCTTCGACTTCGTCTCGCTCGCCCGCATCCAGGCGTTGAGCGAACTGCCCGCCGCCGAGGCCCTGTTCGACTCCATGGTGGTCTTCGAGAACTACCCCTTCGACGAGGAGTCGGCGTCCGGTGCCGGGATCGCCATCCGGGAGGTGCGGGCCGAGGACGCCACCAACTTCCCGCTGTGCTGCCGCGCCTATCTCGGCGACCGGCTCGGGTTCGACATCGCCTACGATCCCGCGCTGTTCGACGCGGCGACGGCGGAGCGGGCCGCGCGCCATCTGGGGACCCTGCTGGAGGGCATGGCCGACGGCGCCGGGCGCACCCTGGACGATCTGCGGCTGCTGACCGACGCCGAGGAGCGCCGGGCGGTGCGGGAGGGCAACGACACCGCCCGCCCGCTGCCCGCGGGCTCGCTCGCCGAGCTGTTCGCCGAGCAGGCCGCGCGGACCCCGGACGCCGTCGCCGTCACCGACGGCGCCACCGCACTCGGCTACCGCGACCTCGACGCGTGGTCCGGGCAACTGGCGGCGGTCCTGGCCGCGTCGGGGGTGCGCACCGAGGACCGGGTGGCGCTGCTCATGGACCGTTCGGCCGCACTCGTGGTGGCGCAGCTCGCGGTGGTCAGGGCGGGCGGGGTGTACGTCCCGGTGGACGCCCGCGCGCCGCGCGCACGGCAGCGGGAGCTGCTGGACCAGGCGGGCGCGAAGGTCGTGCTGACGGCGGACGACGTGGCCGCCGCGCGCGACGGCGAGCGCACCCCGCCCGCCGTGCCGGTGGACCGGGACAACCTGGCGTACGTGATGTTCACCTCCGGGTCGACCGGGGTGCCGAAGGCCGTGGGGGTGCGCCACCGCGATGTGGCGGCGCTCGCCCTCCACCGGGCCTTCGCGAGCGGCGGGCACGAACGGGTGCCGCTGCACTCCCCGGTGGCGTTCGACGCCGCCACCTACGAGGTGTGGGTGCCGCTGCTGCGCGGCGGCCGGGTGGTGGTGGCCCCGCCGGGCGAGCTGGACGCGGCGGCGCTGCGACGGCTCGTGGCCGGGCACGGGGTGACGGGCCTGTGGCTGACCGCCGGGCTGTTCCGGCTGCTGGCGCAGGACGCCCCGGACTGCTTCGCGGGGCTGCGCGAGGTGTGGACCGGCGGCGATGTGGTGCCCGCCGCGGCCGTGCGCCGGGTGCTGGCGGCCTGCCCCGGGCTGACCGTGGTGGACGGCTACGGGCCGACCGAGACCACGACCTTCGCGACCGCCTTCCCGATGGCCGCGGCCGACGAGGTGCCCGAGGTGGTGCCGATCGGCGGGCCGCTGGACAACATGCGGGTGTACGTCCTGGACGCGCGGCTGCGGATCGTCCCGCCCGGTGTCGTCGGTGAGCTCTTCGTCGCCGGTGAGGGCGTGGCCCGCGGCTACCTGGGGCGGCCCGGCGCGACGGCGGCGGCCTTCCTCGCCGATCCGTACGGGCCCGCCGGGGAGCGGATGTACCGCACCGGCGACCTGGCGCGGCGGCGGCCGGACGGCACGGTGGAGTTCGTCGGCCGCGCCGACCACCAGGTGAAGGTCCGGGGCTTCCGGATCGAGCCGGGCGAGGTGGAGAGCGTGCTGACCGCGCACCCCGGGGTGGCGGACGCGGCGGTGGTGGCCCGGGAGGACCGGCCCGGGGTGAAGCGGCTGGTGGCCTATGTGGTGCCGGGCGGCGACCGGGCCGTGGACGGCGCGGAGTTGCGTACCCATGTGGCGGCCGGGCTTCCGGAGTACATGGTGCCGTCCGCGGTCGTCCTGCTGGACGCGCTGCCGCTGAGCCGCAACGGCAAGCTGGACCGCGCGGCGCTGCCCGCCCCCGGCGAGGACCCGGACCGGGCGGCGTATGTCGCCCCGCGTGGCGAGGCCGAGCGGCGCACGGCGGCGGTCCTGGCCGAGGTGCTGGGGGTCGAACGGGTCGGCGCCGAGGACGACTTCTTCGTACTCGGCGGGGACTCCATCCTCAGCATCCGGCTGACCTCGCGGCTGCGGGAGGCGTTCGCCGCGGAGGTCTCGCCCCGGCTGGTGTTCACCCACTCGACGGTGTCCGCCCTGGCCGCGGCCCTCACCGAGGCGAGCGGCCACCCCGTGTCCGCGCCGATCACCCCGGTGCCCCGGGACGCGGAGCTGCCGCTGTCGTATCCCCAGCAGCGCCTGTGGTTCCTGGACTCCTTCGCACCGGACAGCACCGAATACATCACCCCGCTGGCGCTGCGGATGCGCGGCACCCTCGACGTCCCGGCGCTGGAGGACGCGCTGACCGCACTGGTGGCCCGGCACGAGTCGCTGCGCACCACGTTCGACGCGGTGGACGGGCGCGGGGTGCAGGTCGTGCACGAGCCCTCCGCGGTGCGGCTCGCCCGCCACGATCTGTCGGACGTTCCCGCCGGCCGGCGGGAGGCGGAGCTGACGGAGCTGCTGGCCCGGGAGCGGGAGCGCCCGTTCGACCTGCGGCGGGGCCCGCTGCTGCGGGCCGGGCTGATCCGGCTGGGCGCCGAGGACCACGCCCTCACGCTGACGCTGCACCACATCATCACCGACGGCTGGTCCACCGGAGTGCTCATCCGCGATCTGCGCGAGCTGTACCGGGCGGCGCTGACCGGCGACGCGGCGGCGCTGCCACCGCTTCCGGTGCAGTACGCCGACGTCGCGGCCTGGCAGCGGGCCGAACTGTCCGGCCCGCGGGCCGATGAGGAACTGACGTACTGGAAGCGGCAGTTGCGCCAGGTGGAGCCGCTGGAGCTGCCCACCGACCGGCCCCGTCCCGCGGTGCGCAGCGGACATGGCGCCACGGTGGAGTTCGAGGTGCCCGCGGCGGTGAACCGGCGCCTCAAGGAGTACGGACAGACCCGTGGCACCACCCTGTTCATGACGCTGGTGGCGGCGGCCCAGGTGCTGCTGTCCCGGCTGTCCGGCCAGGAGGACATCACGGTGGGGACGGTCACCTCGGGGCGGGAGCGCGCCGAGGCGGAGCATCTGATCGGCTTCTTCGTGAACACGCTGGTGCTGCGCTCCTCGGTCGACCCCGAGCGCGGCTTCACCGACTTCCTGTCCGAGGTGCGCGGCACCGTCCTGGACGCCTTCGCCCACCAGAACGTGCCGTTCGAGCGGGTGGTGGACGAGGTGCAGCCCACCCGGGACACCAGCCGGACACCGCTGTTCCAGGCGATGGTGGTGCTCCAGAACATACCCGGCGGGCAGCTGGATCTGCCCGGTCTCACGCTGGAGGACATCGCCCCCGAGACCGGCACCGCGAGCTTCGACCTCACGCTGGAGTTCGCCGAGGCCGACGGGGGCGTCCTGCGCGGGCTGATCAGCTACAGCACCGATCTGTTCGACGCGCCGACGGCCGAGCGGATGGGCGCGGCCCTCGTCACGCTCCTCACCGGCATCGCCGACGACCCGGACCGGGCGGTGGGCGCGCTGCCGCTCGCCACCCCGGCCGAGCTGCGGCGCACCGTCGTGGAGTGGAACGCCACCGGACACCCCGTGCCTCCGGCCACGCTGGCCGAGCTGTTCGAGCGGCAGGCGGCTACGTCCCCGGACGCCCCGGCCGTGGCGTCCGGGGCGGGCGGGCTCACCTTCGCCGAGCTGGAGACGGCGGCGAACCGGCTGGCGCACCGGCTCATCGGGCGCGGTGTGGGGCCGGAGAAGCTGGTGGCGCTGGTGCTGCCGCGGTCGGTGGAGATGGTGGTGGCGCAGCTGGCGGTGGTGAAGGCGGGCGGTGCGTTCCTGCCGGTCGACCCCCACTACCCGGCGGAGCGGGTGGCGTTCATGCTGCGGGACGCCGAGCCCCTGGTCGTCCTCGACGACGTGGCGTCGGTGTGGGCCGGGGACGGCCCCGCCGATCCGCCGACCGTCCGCGCGCTGACGCCGGACCATCCGGCGTACGTCATCTACACCTCCGGGTCCACCGGGGTGCCCAAGGCGGTCGTGGTCACCCACGCGGGGCTGGCGAGCTTCTCGGCCGCCGCCGCCGAACACTACGACGTCCGGGCCGGGGACCGGGTCCTCCAGTTCGCCTCCCCCAGCTTCGACGCCTCCGTACTGGAGCTGTGCATCTCCCTGCCGAGGGGCGCGGCGCTCGTGGTCGCGGAGGAGGGGCCGCTGCTGGGCGAGCGGCTGGCCCAGGTGCTGACGGGGCACCGGGTCACCCACGCGCTGATTCCCCCGGCGGCGCTGGCCACCGTGCCGGAGGCGGGGACCCCAGACCTGCGCACCCTGATCGTCGGCGGTGACGCGTGCTCCGCCGAACTGGTGGACCGCTGGGCGCCGGGGCGCCGGATGGTCAACTCGTACGGTCCGACCGAGGCGACCGTGGTGAGCACCTGGTCCGGGCCGCTGACCGCCGGTTCGGGGGTGCCGCCGATCGGCGGGCCGATCCGTAACACCCGGGCCTATGTGCTGGACTCCGCGCTGCGCCCGGTTCCGGTGGGCGTGGCCGGGGAGCTGTACGTGGCCGGGGCGGGACTGGCCCGCGGCTATCTGGGCCGCCCGGGGCTGACCGCCTCCCGCTTCCTGGCCGACCCGTTCGGCCCCGCGGGGAGCCGGATGTACCGCACGGGCGATGTGGTGCGCTGGACCGCCGACGGCGAGCTGCGGTTCGTCGGCCGGGCCGACGACCAGGTCAAGGTGCGCGGCTTCCGGATCGAGCCGGGCGAGGTGGAGAGCGCGCTGCGGCGCAGCCCGGACGTACGCGAGGCGGTGGTGGCCGTGCGGGACACCGGGCCCACGGCCGAGCATCCGTCCGGGCTGAAGCGCCTGGTCGGCTATGTGGTCCCGGCGGAGGGCACCGCCCCGACCGCCGCCTCGCTGCGGGATTTCCTGGGCCGGATCCTGCCGCCCCACATGGTGCCGTCGGCGTTCGCCACCCTGGAGGAGCTGCCGCTCACCCCGAACGGAAAGGTCGACCGCCGCGCCCTGCCCGATCCGGATCCCGCTCCGGCCCCGGGCGCGGACCATGTCGCGCCGCGCACTCCGATGGAGAGCCGGATCGCGGCGATCTGGGCGGATGTCCTCGGCCTTGACCGGGTCGGCGTGCACGACAACTTCTTCGACCTCGGCGGGGATTCCATCCTGAGCATCCAGGTCGTGTCCCGCGCCCGCCAGTCGGGGCTCGGGCTGACCACCAAGGATCTGTTCAGCCACCAGTCGGTGGCCGCCCTGGCCGCCGTGGCGACGACGGAACGGGAGGAGGGCGGTGCGGAGCCGGTCACCGGAGACCTTCCGCTCACCCCGATCCAGCGGTGGTTCTTCGCCACCCACACCGTCAACCCGCACCACTTCAACCAGTCCACCCTGCTGGAGCTGGAACGGGAGGTGGACGAGGCGGCGCTGGAAGCGGCGCTGGCCGCCCTGCTCGTCCACCATGACGCGCTGCGGATGCGGTTCACGCACGAGGACGGCGAGTGGCGGCAGTTCGACCCGGAGCCCGAACCGGGAGCCGTCCTCGCCCGGTACGACCTGTCGGGGCTGCCCGCGGACGAGGCGGACGCGGCGATGGAGAAGACCGCCGACGCCCTGCACGCGGGCTTCGACCTGGGCAGCGGCCCGCTGCTGAAGGCCGCGCTGTTCCGGTTCGGCGACGACCGGCGGCCGTTCCTCTTCCTGACCGCCCACCATCTGGTCATCGACGGGGTGTCCTGGCGGATCGTGCTGGACGACCTGGACACCGCGTACCAGCAGGGTGTGCGGGGCGAGCCGGTCGACCTCGGCACCAAGTCGACCTCGTTCCGGGACTGGGCCCGGCAACTCGCCGAGCAGGTCGCCGACGGCGCCCTGGACCACGAGGCCGACCACTGGGCCGCGGCGCTGGACGCGCGGCCGCTGCCGGTCGACCACGAGCCGCCGGAGCCGGGGACGGAGCCCCGGGCGGTGCCGGTGGAGATCGACGAGGCGGACACCGAGGCGCTGCTGCGGGCCGCCCCCACCGCGTACCGCACCCGCATCAACGACGTGCTGCTGGCCGCCCTTGCGCTGGCGCTGGCGCGCTGGACCGGCCGGGACCGGGTCTCCGTCGAACTGGAGGGCCACGGGCGGGAGGACGTCGTCGAGGGCGCCGATCTCTCCCGTACGGTGGGCTGGTTCACCACGATGTACCCGGTCTCCTTCGACGTGCCCGCCGCCCGGGATTCCGCGTCCGTCGACTGGCGCGGCCTGGTCAAGTCGGTCAGGCGCCATCTGCGGGCCGTCCCCGGCAACGGTTTCGGCTTCGGGGCGCTGCGGACCTTCGGCACGGACGCCGTACGGGAGCGGCTGACCGGCACCGGCGCCGGGCCCCAGGTCGTGTTCAACTACCTCGGCCAGTGGGACGCCCGGTCCGCCGAGGCCAAGGACGGTCTCGTCCACGCCGAGCACGGCTCCTTCGGCCAGGACCACGACCCGCGTGAGGGCGGTTCGCATCTGCTGGAGGTCGTGGGCGCCGTGCAGAACGGACGGCTCGGCTTCACCTGGTACTACCGACCCGGTGTCCACGAGGAGTCGACCGTGGCGGCGGTGGCCGCGGACTTCGCGGACGCGCTGCGCCGCATCGCCCAGGACTGCCGGGGTGCCGTATGACCGGGGACCACGCCGTGCCGTCGGGCCCGGTGGAGGCGCCCCCGTCCGCGCCCCCGCCGGTGCCGCTGGCGCGCAACCGCGGCTACCGGCTGCTGTGGGGCAGCCAGGCGCTCTCGGAGTTCGGCTTCCACGCGTCGATGATCGCGTTTCCGCTGCTGGTCCTGGCGCTCACCGGTTCGGGCGCCGCCTCCGGGCTGGTGATGGGCACGATCGCCGCCGCGCAGATGCTGGCCGGGCTGCCCGCCGGGGTCCTGGTGGACCGCTACGACCGCAAGGCGCTGATGCTCGGCTGCGAGGCGGCCCAGGCGGTGTCCGCCATCAGCCTCGTGGTGGCGGTGTGGAGCGACGCGGCCACCGTGCCGCACATGGTCGCCGTCGCCGCGGTGTTCGGGGCCGCCGCCGCGCTCTTCGAACCGGCGGAGAACGCGGCGCTGCCGCTGCTGGTGGACGACGCCCAGCTGTCCGCGGCGGTCTCGATGAACACGGCGCGGGCGTCGATGGGACAGCTCTCGGGCACCGCGACCGGCGGGTTCCTGTTCGCCGTGGGGCGCTTCGTCCCCTTCCTGGCCGACGCCGTCATGCACACCCTCTCGTTCGTCGCGCTGCTCTTCCTCCGGCTGCCGGAGCCGGAGCGGCCCGCCGCGGCGCCGGGCAGGCTCGGCCACGCCATGCTGACCGGCCTGCGGTGGGTGTGGCAGGAGCGCCGGATCCGGGTCACGATCCTGTGCGCGGTCGTGCTGAACCTGTTCTTCAGCGCCTTCTACCTCGTCGTCATCGTGCTCGCCGGAACCCAAGGGGTGCCCTCCGGGGAGGTCGGGGTGATGGCGGCCATGCTCGGGGTGGGCGGGGTCGCCGGGGCGCTCGCCGCACCCGTACTCCACGGCCGTCTCGGCGCCTACCGCGCCATCGTGGCGGTGTTCTGGGCGCTGACCGTGCTCACCCCGGTCGCCGCCGTCGTGCACAGCGGCTATCTGACCGGCGCGCTGTTCGCCCTGATGGCGCTGTTCCCGCCCACCGCGAACACCGCGATCATGACGGAGCAGCTGCTGCGCACCCCCGACCGGCTGCGCGGCAGGCTCACCAGCGTCCTCGCCCTCGCCTGCGGGGCCGCGGGCGCGGCGGGCCCCGCGCTGGGCGGCCTGCTCGCCCAGGCCCTGCCGGGCGACCGGGCGATCCTGGTGTGCGCGGCCGGGATGGCGGCCGCGGCCGTCCTCGCCACCGCCAGCCCGACCCTGCGCGGGCTGTCCCGTATCCACCCGGAACCACATCCATAAAAGATCAGTACCGAACGACAGGAGAAACAGCTCATGGACGACAACGCCCGCTTCCAGGTGCTCCGCAACGACGAGGACCAGTACTCCCTGTGGCCCGCCGACCTCGACGTCCCCGACGGCTGGCAGACCGTCGGCAAGGAGGGCACCAAGGACGAGTGCTCCGCCTACGTCGACGAGGTGTGGACCGACATGAGGCCGCGCAGCCTGCGCGAGCGCATGGCCTCCTGAACGAACCCCGGCACCCCGCCGGGGAATCTCCGGGGCGCGGTGTCCGTTTCCGCCCATGAGCAGGCCGGACACCGCACCCCGCAGGAGGAACCCATGGACGGCATGGATGGCATGGACGGCGACGCAGCGACGATCCGCACCATCCTGGACGAGCTGGGAGAGACCTGGGCGGTCGTCGGCCTGTCGTCCAACCAGGCCCGCGCGGCGTACGGCGTCGCCGGGGTGCTCCAGCGCCACGGCAAGCGCGTGGTGCCCGTGCACCCGAAGGCCGAGACCGTACTCGGCGAGCCGGGGTACGCCACGCTCGCCGACATCCCGTTCCCCGTCGACGTGGTCGATGTGTTCGTCAACTCCGAGCTGGCCGGGCCGATCGCCGACCAGGCGGTGGAGATCGGCGCCAAGGCGGTGTGGTTCCAGCTCGGCGTCGTCGATCCGGCGGCGTACGAGCGGACCCGGGCGGCGGGTCTTGAGATGGTGATGGATCGCTGCCCCGCCATCGAGATCCCACGGCTGGGCCGGTAAAGGGGTTGGGGCGGCGCGGCCCGGCGGCTGGCGTCGTTCCATGATCCCGGCGCCGGGGCTGACCGCCGCTCGACCGCTACGCGCCGAGCCCCTCCAGCACCACCGCGCCCGGCAGCCCGGCGAGGACCTTGCCCGGCACGATGAGCTTGCCCCGGCGGCTGCCGCTGCCGATGAGCGCGTACGGGATGTCGGCGACGGCGGCGTCCAGCAGGAGCGGCCAGTCGGCGGGCAGCCCGATCGGGGTGATGCCGCCGAACTCCATCGCGCTCTCGCCGGTCGCCGTATTCGTAGGCGCGAACGACGCCTTGCGGGCGCCCAGATGGCGGCGTACGACCCCGTTGACGTCCGCGCGGGTGTGGGCCAGGACCAGGCAGGCGGCGAGCGTGACCTCGCCGCCCCGCTTCCCGGCCACCACCACGCAGTTGGCCGACTGTTCCAGCAGCCAGGAGCCGTAGTTCTCCACGAGCACGGCGGTGTCGGCCTTGTCCGGGTCGGTGTCCACGTACAGCACCTGCTCCACCGGGTCGGTGCCGCGCCAGTCGCGCAGCGCGGCGGCCACCGGGGCGGTCAGCAGGTCCAGGCACTCCACGGCGGGACGGACCTCGTCGAAGGCATCCATCGGGGTAGGCATGCGGCTCAAGCTAGCAGGCCGGAGGGGGTGCGCAGGTCCGCGTATCAGCGGGCGGGCGGCACGGACACCGCCATGGTCATCTCCACCGGTACGTCCCCGTCGTTGCGGTACGTGTGCGGGGTGTTGGCCTCGAAGGCGGCCGAGGTGCCCGTCGGCACGGTGTGCGTCCGGTCCCCGACGACCAGGGTCAGCTCGCCCGCGGTCACCCGCAGCAGCTCGAAGGTGCCGGGCGGGTGCGGATCGGAGCTGCTGCCGTCGCCGGGCATCAGCCGCCACTCCCACATCTCCAGCGGCCCGTTCGCCTCGGTGCCCACCAGCAGCGCGGTGTAGCTGCCCGCCTCGGTGGACCACATCCGCACGGCCTGGTCGGCGGGGACGAAGGTCACCTGGGGTCCCTGCTCGTAGTCGAGCAGCGTCGTGATGCTCACGCCGAGGGCGTCGGCGAGCTTCACGGTGGTGCCGACGCTGGGGTTCGTACGGGCCTGCTCGATCTGGATGATCATGCCCCGGCTGACCCCGGCACGGGCGGCGAGGGCGTCGAGGGTGTAGCCGCGATCGTTGCGCCAGCGCTTGAGGTTGCGGGCGAGCGATTGCGTGAGCTGATCGAGGTCCGTCACGGGCATCCCGTCCATCATCGAGGCCGTCCACTATCGTGAATGGCATAGTCGAACAAAGTGAACTACGGTGGGGTGTACTCCAGCGTCCATCACACTGTACGGCGAGGTCTCTCCATGTCCGCACTCTTCGCTCTTGCCACCAGCCTGATGTGGGGGCTGGCCGACTTCGGCGGAGGGCTGCTCACCCGGCGCACCCCCGCGCTCACGGTGGTCGTCGTCTCGCAGGTCATCGCGGTGACCGTACTCGGCGCGATCGTGGTGGCCACCGGCGGCTGGTCCGAGGCCGGGCCGCAGCTGTGGTTCGCCGCGGCGGCGGGTGTCGTGGGTCCCGCCGCCATGCTCTGCTTCTACCGGGCGCTCGCGCTCGGCCCGATGGGCGTCGTCTCCCCGCTCGGCGCCCTGGGCGGGGTCATGGTGCCGCTCGGGGTCGCGATCGTGCTCGGCGAGCGGCCCGGGCTGCTCCAGCTGGCCGGGGTCGTGGTGGCGGTGGCCGGGGTGGTCCTGGCCGGCGGGCCGCAGACCGGCGGAGCCCCCGTCCAGCGGCAGACCCTGCTGCTCACCCTGGTCGCGGCGCTGGGCTTCGGCTCGGTGATGGCGCTGATCGCCGAGGCGTCCACCACCGTGACCGGGCTCTTCCTCGCACTGTTCGTGCAGCGGGTGTGCAACGTGGTGGTCGGCGGCACCGCGCTGCTGGTCTCCGTACGGCGCGGCACCCCCGCACTGCCCGAGGGCGGCCTGCGCGTCGTCGCGGCGTCCCTGCCCGCGCTGGCCTTCGTGGGGCTGGCCGACGTCGCCGCCAACGGCACCTACAACCTGGCCGCCCACTCCGGACCGGTCACCATCGCCGCCGTCCTCGCCTCGCTGTACCCGGTGGTGACCGCGCTCGCCGCCCGCGGGCTGCTGGGCGAGCGGCTGCGCGCGGTGCAGGCGACCGGCGCCGGGCTCGCCCTGGTGGGCACCGTACTGCTGACGACGGGTTAACGTGCCGGGGACGGGAGTTGCGGACCGAAGGAGACGGCAGTGGCGGAGCGGGCGCTGATCGCGGGAGTGGGCGGCAAGGAGCCGAAGGTCGATCCGGAGGCGTTCACCGCCCCGACCTCCGTGGTGATCGGCGATGTGTCGGTGGCCGCGGGAGCGAGCGTCTGGTACCACGCCGTGCTGCGCGGGGACGCCGAGTCGATCAGCGTGGGCGCGCACAGCAACATCCAGGACAACTGCACCGTCCACGCCGACCCCGGCTTCCCCGCCACCGTCGGCGAGCGGGTGACGGTGGGCCACAACGCGGTGCTGCACGGCTGCACCGTCGAGGACGACGTCCTGGTCGGCATGGGCGCCACGGTCCTGAACGGCGCGCACATCGGCGCGGGCTCGCTGATCGCCGCCCAGGCGCTGGTACCGCAGGGGATGCGGGTACCGCCGGGCTCGCTGGTCGCGGGGGTTCCGGCGAAGGTCCGGCGCGAGCTGACCGAGGAGGAGCGGGAGCACGTGCGGCTCAACGCCGAGGGCTATGTCGAACTGGCCCGCCACCACCGTGCGGCGACGGAGGAGCGGGCCGGTCGGGAGTGACGGACCAGGAGTGACGGAAAGGTGCTACTCGGCGGCCGGGACGGGCTCCGGCTCGGCCGCCTCGGCGCCGGTCCCGGCGGTGGCCGCCACCGGCTGCGCCGCCGCCTTCTGCTGCGCCTTCTTCGTACGCCACTTCATCAGCAGCATCGAGCCGAGGCCGAAGCACAGGGCAGCCACGAGCCCGAGGTAGGAGAAGCGCTTGAGCCAGTCCTCGGCGACCTTGCCGACCGAGTAGATGACCGCGGTGGTGCCGCCCGCCCAGACGATGCCGCCGAGCACGTTGGCGATGGCGAACTTCCAGTACGGCATGCGCAGCACGCCCGCGAGCGGGCCCGCGAAGATGCGCAGCAGCGCGATGAAGCGGCCCACGAAGACCGCCCACATGCCCCACTTCTGGAAGGACCGCTCGGCGCTCGCCACGTGCTCGGCGCTGAAGTGCTTGGGGAATTTGCGGCCCAGCCAGGCGAGCAGGGGCTGACCGCCCTTGCGGCCGATCACATACCCGATGGAGTCGCCGATCACCGCACCCGCGATGGCGCAGCTACCGAGGATGTAGGGGTTGATGTGGTCCTGCGAGGCCGCCAGCAGCGAGGCGGTGACCAGGATGATCTCTCCGGGGAGCGGGATGCCCAGGCTTTCGAGGCCGATGACCAGACCGACGAGCAGATACACACTGATCGCGGGTACGGTTTCAAGCCATTCCTCGATGTGCAACGCCGGATCCCTCCCGTATGCCGATCCATGGTCGGCGCACGCCCGATCGAGCGCACTCGGGAAGCGTACTCAATCGGCGCGTCCGCCACATTCCACGATGGGTGGTCCCGGCCACATCGGCTCGCCGGACGGCGCCGTACGAGGGGACGTACCCCCGTACGAGGGGGACGGAGGCCGGTCCTCAGCCCTGCGGCCGCAGCGTCCAGGTGACGGACATCTCCCCGGTGACCGCTCCGTCCTCGCGCGTGATCTCGATCCGTACGGGGAATTCGGGGCGCTCGCCCGCGTCGAGTCCCGCCACCACCTCGGCCACCGGCCGGCCGAGCCGGGCGGTCGCGGTGACCGGGCCCTTGGCGAGCTTCTTGTAGTCGATCTCGGCGCGCACGGCCAGCGGCACGGCGCGCTGGAGCTGGTCGCCGAAGGCGGCGAGCACGACCGCGCCGGACGCGGATTCGGCCAGGGTGAACATCGCCCCCGCGTGCGGGCCGCCGACGTGGTTGTGGAAGTCGGGCTGGTCGGGCAGGCGCACCACGGCACGTTCGGCCGACGCCTCGGTGAACTCCAGGTTCAGGGTGCGGACCATGGGCACGGTGGCCGCGAGCATGTCGCCGATGGACGGCAGGGTCTCTGACATGACCTGGAAGTTACCATCGAGTAGAAAACTGGGGAAAGGGGCGGCCGTAGCCGCCGCCCGCGCCCCCATCTATCGTTATCGGCCATGTGGCCAGGACAGCAGCCGCCCGGGGGCGAGCAGAACCCGCAGGATCAGAATCCCTATCAGCAACCGGGGTATCAACAGCCCAACCCATACCAGCAGCCGGGTTACCAACAGCCGAATCCGTATCAGCAGCCACAGCCGGGCTACCCCGGCCAGCCGGGGCAGCAGCCGGGTTACGGACCGCAGCAGCACCAGCCCGCACACGGCTGGAACACGTCCTCCGGTCCGGCCGGGGCGCCGCAGCCGCCACAGGACAAGAAGAAGCGCACGGCGACCATCGCCATCGTCGCCGCGGTGGCGGTCGTCGCGGCGGCCGTGATCACCGGCGTCGTCTTCCTGAACCAGGACGACGGCGGGGACGACCAGGCCAAGGACGGCCAGAAGCCCGCCGGCTCCTCGTCCGCCGCCTCCTCCGGCCCGGCCGAGGCCCCCTCCGCCGGCGAGGAGGACAACCCGCGCGCCGGTGGCGACGCGGCCGAGGTGAAGCCGGTGATCCCGGGCTGGAAGACGGTCGTCAACCCCAAGCGCCACGACGCCTTCGACGTGCCCGCCAACTGGACGGTGAAGAAGCCGGACCTGAGCATCGGCTTCGAGGACGACAAGGGCAACCCGCTCGTCATCATGTCCGCACCGGCCAAGTTCAAGGAAGAGGCCTGCACGGTCACGGACGAGGACGGCGAGAAGGACACCAGCGGCATCGCCGGGGTCGGCACCAAGGGCGCACAGGGCGCCAAGACCGAGGCCGAGGCCGCCGAGACCGAGGCCAAGAACTGGGTCTTCGCCGCCTTCGACCAGAAGGAGACCGGCACCCGCAAGGTCACCAAGGCCAAGCCGTTCAAGAGCGACCACGGCCTGAAGGGCCAAACCGCCACGGCGACGGTCACCGGCGTCAAGAAGACCGACAAGTGCGTCACGGACGGCAAGGCGGTCACCGTCACCTACACCGACGTCAACGGCGACTTCGCGACCTGGGTGCTCTACTCCGCCAAGGGCGTCAAGGACGAGGTCTCGGACGCCACCATCAAGAAGATCATGAGCACGCTGCGCCCGGTGAAGTCCGAGGGCTGATCGACGCGGCCGGAATGGGGTTGGACGCCGGGGCCCGCCCCCGGGGATAGTTCCGCTGCGTGACCACTCCCCCGGCCCCGCATCCCCGACCGCACCGGCCCGCCTGGGCGGGTCGCAACTACACCCTGCTGACCGCCGCCGCGGTGGTGACGGGCCTCGGAAACTCCGGGGCCCTCATCGCGGCGGCGTTCGCGGTGCTGGACGCGGGCGGGGACGGCGGCGACATCGGGCTCGTGGCCGCGGCCCGTACCCTGCCGCTCGTCGCCTTCCTGCTGATCGGCGGCGCGTTGGCGGACCGGCTGCCGCGGCACCGGGTGATGGTCGCGGCCAACGCCCTCAACTGCGCCTCGCAGGGCCTCTTCGCGGTGCTCGTGCTCTCCGGCGAGGCGCGGCTGTGGCAGATGGCCGCGCTCGCCGCGCTCGGCGGCATCGGCCAGGCGTTCTTCGGCCCCGCCGCCGAGGGCATGCTGTTCTCCAGCGTCACCTCCGAACAGTCCGCCCGCGCCTTCGCGTTGTTCCGGATGGGCCTCAACGGCTCGCAGATCGGCGGCGCCGCGCTCGGCGGCGCGCTGGTGGCGATCGTCGGCCCGGGCTGGGTGCTGGCCGTCGACGCCGCCGCCTTCGCCGTCGCCGGGGCGCTGCGCGCGCTGCTCGACGTCGGCCACATCGCGCCACGCGAACCCGGCGGCGGCATGCTGCGCGATCTGCGCGAGGGCTGGCGGGAGTTCATCGGCCGGCCCTGGCTGTGGTCCATCGTGGTGCAGTTCTCGGTCGTCAACGCCGTGGTGGCAGCGGCCGAGGCGGTGTACGGGCCGCTGGTCGCCGAGGAACACCTGGGCGGCGCGCGGCCCTGGGGGTTCGCGCTCGCGGCGTTCGGCGCGGGCACCGTCGTCGGCGGGCTGACGATGATGCGCTGGAGGCCGCGGCGGCTGCTGCTCGCGGGCACCCTGTGCGTGCTGCCGTTCGCGCTGCCGTCGGCCGCGCTCGCCGTCCCGCTGTCCGCGCCCGCGCTGTGCGCGGTGATGTTCGTCGCCGGGGCGTCGGTCGAGGTGTTCGGGGTGTCCTGGATGAGCGCGCTGCACCAGGAGATCCCCGAGAACAAGCTGTCCCGGGTGGCGGCGTACGACTGGCTGGGCTCCATCGCCATGGTCCCCGTCGCCACCGCCCTCGCGGGCCCGGCCGAGAGCGCCTTCGGGCGGACCACCGCGCTGTGGGGCTGCTCGGCGCTGATCCTGCTGCTGACCCTGGCGGTGCTGTGCGTACCGGACGTACGAAGGCTGCGGCGCCGCGCATCGAAGCCGGTCGCCGAGGGGACGGCCGCCACCGAGCTGACGGCGGCGCCGGACCGCTGAGCCCGCCCCGTACGCGACGGGGCGTACGGCGGACCGTCAGCCGACGCTGAACGCGCCGCCCGGTGGCTCCGGCGACGGCACCGCGTCCTCGTCCCGCACCGGCGCAGCGTCGCCGGTGAACCGCTCCAGCGCCGCCCCGTACTCCACCCGCGCCGGAAACGCGTCGGCCGCGGTACGCCGAGCCAGCGCCCCGACCGGCAGCTCGCTCTGCGAGGCCACCAGCACCGCGTTCCCGAACCGGCGGCCGCGCAGCACCGCGGGCTCCGCGATCAGGCACACCTCCACGAACACGCTGCGGAACGTGGCCACTTGGGAGCGGAGGAAGGTGAACGGAGCGCTGTCGGCGAGGTTCGCCGCGTAAGCGCCCCCGGGGCGCAGCACCCGGGCCGCGGCGCGCGCGTACGCGACCGAGGTGAGGTGCGCGGGCACCCGCGACCCGCCGAACACATCGGCCACGATGACATCGGCCGACGCGTCGGGCGCGGCCTCCAGCGCCGCGCGGGCGTCCGCCCGGCGCACCGTGATGCCCGCGCCGTCCGGCGGCAGCGGCAGCTGCTCGGCGACCAGCTCCAGCAGCCCGCCGTCCGCCTCGATCACCTGCTGCCGGGAGCCGGGCCGGGTGGCGGCCAGATAGCGGGGCAGGGTCAGCGCCCCGCCGCCCAGATGCAGGGCGTCGAGGGGCGCGCCGGGCTCGCCGGTCGCGTCGAGGACGTGGGCGAGCCTGCGCGCGTACTCGAACTCCAGGTGGCCGGGGTCGTCCAGGTCGACGTACGACTGCGGCGCGCCGTCCACCGTGAGCAGCCAGGCGCGCGGCCGGTCCAGGTCGGGCATCAGCTTGGCGGTGCCGTGGTCCACGGTCCGGGTCACGGGTATCGGCTCGTTCACCGTCCCATTGTGCCGTCCCGGGCGGACCACGGCTCCCGCTCACCCACGGGGCGAGCGGGAGCCGGTCGCCAGGGGGTGTCGTGCCGATCATGCCGGGCTCGCGACGCCTGGCACGGCATCTCGCGGCCCCGCGCTCGTCGCTCCCCCAGCTACCGCTGGGAGATGCCCCCTCGCGCCTCCCCCAGCTACCGCTGGGCGGTGCCCCCTGACGCCGCTCGCTGATCCGGCCTGATCGACAAGACACCCCCTACGGCTCGACGGTGAGCACCGTGCCCGCGCCCACCGTGCGGCCGCCCTCGCGGATCGCGAAGCCGAGCCCCGGCTCCAGCGGCACCGCGCGGCCCAGCTCTACCGTCAGGGTGACGGTGTCACCGGGGCGGGCCACCCCGGCGGCCCCGAGGTCCACCTCGCCGACCACATCGGCCGTGCGCAGGTAGAACTGCGGCCGGTAGCCGGTGACCACCGGGGTGCGGCGGCCGCCCTCGGCCGCCGACAGCACGTACACGCTCGCGGTGAAACGCCGCCGGGGTACGACGCTGCCGGGCGCGGCGACCACCTGGCCGCGGCGCACCGCGTCCCGCGGCACCCCGCGCAGCAGCAGCGCCACGTTGTCCCCGGCCTCGGCGGACTCCATGGGTTTGCCGAACGTCTCGACGCCCGTGACGACCGTCGTCACGTCCGCGCCGGGCACCTCGACGCGGTCGCCGACACGCACCGTGCCGCGCTCGACGGCGCCGGTGACCACCGTGCCGCGGCCGGTGATGGTCAGCACGTTCTCCACCGGCAGCAGGAACGGGGCGTCGGTGTAGCGCACCGGCGTCGGCACGTAGATGTCGACGGCGTCGAGCAGCGCCTCGATCGCGCCGGTCCACCGCGGGTCGCCGTCCAGCGCGCGCAGCCCGGAGACCCGTACGACGGGCGTGGTCGCGCCGGGGTAGCCGTGCGCGGACAGCAGCTCGCGCACCTCCAGTTCGACCAGGTCGGTCAGCTCGGGGTCGCCCGCGTCGGCCTTGTTGAGGGCGACGACGATGTGGTCGACCCCCACCTGGCGGGCGAGCAGCACGTGTTCGGCGGTCTGCGGCATGACGCCGTCGAGCGCCGAGACGACGAGGATGGCGCCGTCGAGCTGGGCCGCACCCGTCACCATGTTCTTGATGAAGTCGGCGTGGCCGGGCATGTCGACGTGCGCGTAGTGCCGGGTGTCGGTCTCGTACTCGACGTGCGCGATGTTGATGGTGATGCCGCGCGCGGCCTCCTCCGGCGCCCGGTCGATGCGGTCGAACGGCACATAGGTGCCGCCGGTGCCGCGCTCGCTGAGCACCCTGGTGATGGCGGCGGTGAGGGTGGTCTTGCCGTGGTCGACGTGGCCCATGGTGCCGATGTTCAGATGCGGCTTGGTGCGCACGTAGGTCTGCTTGACCGTCTTGGGCAGGGCGGACATGGGGTGTTCCTCCTCGGAACGACAGGGGAAACGCGGACCCCGGGGTCTGGCCGACCCTCCCCCGGTGGGGTCCGTCGGAGTCGTCCGAGGAGGGTCAGCTTCGAGCGCCGTCGAGGTGGTCGGCTGTCACGGCCGCGGCGGCAGCGAATACCGCTGCGGCGGCGCCGGAAGAGGTGATGGCAGCCTTCGGCGCGTCCGCGACCGCGGACGTCGTCACGAGGAAGGCATACCGGAACATGCCGTGATCATTGCGCACCGTTCGGTCCCCGTCGAATGGTTTTCGCGGCGCACGGGGCCGGTGCGGCGCAGGCGAACCCCTGATGTCCGGGAGGTTGTTGTCCGGCCGTCCCGTGTATCGGTCCGTCGACAACCAGCCGACGAGCGGACGACATCACAGCGTGCCCGCGGCCCGGTCGGTTACGCTCCCCCGATGCTCGATGTCGCCGTACCCGCCCCGAAACCGGCCGTGCGCCGCGCCCGCGCCGTGCTGTTCTCGCCGTGGTCACGGCTGGGGCTGCTCGCCGCACTGCTGGCCGGTGCCGCGACCGCGGTGTGGGTGTGGCGGCCGCACCGGCTGCTGGCCGACGGCTGGCCGCCGCAGATGTCGGGGGCGGCGGCCGTGGTGCTGTTCGCGGCCGCGTACGGGCTGTGCACCGCCGCCCTGGTGCCCAGGCCGCTGCTGAACCTGGCGGCGGGTGTGCTCCTCGGCGCCCAGGTCGGCCTCGCGGCGGCCGTCGCCGGGACGGTGCTCGGCGCCGGGATCTCGTTCGGCCTGGGCCGAGTGCTCGGGCAGGACGCGCTGCGTCCGCTGCTGCGGGGGCGCTGGCTGGGCGCGGCGGACCGGCAGCTGAGTCGGCACGGCTTTCGCTCGATGCTGGCGATCCGGCTCCTCCCGGGCATCCCGTTCGCCGCCGCGAACTACTGCGCCGCGATCTCACGGATGGGCTGGCCCGCGTTCCTGCTGGCGACCGGGCTGGGCTGTGTGCCGAACACGGCGGCGTACGTGGTGGCGGGCGGCCACGCGGCCTCGCCCGCCTCGCCCGTCTTCCTCATCGCGCTGGCCTGCATCGCCGTACCGGCCCTCGGCGGGCTCATCGTGGCCTGGCGCAAGCGCGGCCGCCTGCGGGGCGCGTGAGTTGATGGCCCACACGGCTGAAGAGGTCCTCGGACCGGGCCGTTGGCGGGCCGTCCACCCGGGGACGCTACGCTGCCACCACAACCGGTTGCCGGTCCCCGGCCATCGGCCTCCCCTCGGCCGCCCCGCCTGTTCCGGCATGCCCCGGAGCAGCGCATGATCAGCCTTTGGATAGCGTAGACGCAATGTCGTGGTTTGAATCATTCATCCTCGGGCTGGTCCAGGGGCTGACCGAGTTTCTTCCGATCTCCTCCAGCGCCCATCTGCGCCTCACTGCCGCCTTCGCGGGCTGGAACGACCCTGGTCCCGCCTTCACGGCCATTACCCAGATAGGCACCGAACTGGCGGTGCTCATCTACTTCCGCAAGGACATAGCCCGGATCGTGAGCGCCTGGTTCCGCTCCTTGTTCAACAAGGAGTGGCGCGGCGACCACGATGCCCAGATGGGCTGGCTGGTGATCGTCGGCTCGATCCCGATCGGTGTGCTCGGTCTCACACTTCAGGACGCGATCGAGGGCCCGTTCCGCGATCTGCGGCTCATCGCCACCACCCTCGTCGTGATGGGCGTCGTCCTCGGCTACGCGGACCGTCGGGCCGCACGCGACGAGACCGGCGGCAAGCACCGCGTCGCCAAGCAGCGCAAGTCGCTCCAGGAGCTGAGCGTCCGGGACGGACTGATCTTCGGTATATGCCAGGCGATGGCGCTCGTTCCCGGTGTCTCCCGGTCCGGCGCGACCATCAGCGGTGGTCTGCTGATGGGCTACACCCGCGAGGCCGCGGCCCGCTACTCCTTCCTCCTCGCCGTCCCGGCCGTACTGGCCTCCGGGATCTTCGAGCTCAAGGACGCGTCCCAGGGACACACCGCGTGGGGCCCGACCCTCTTCGCGACCGTCATCGCCTTCGTCGTCGGCTATGCCGTCATCGCCTGGTTCATGAAGTTCATCTCCAGCAAGAGCTTCATGCCGTTCGTGATCTACCGGGTCCTGCTGGGCCTGGCACTGTTCGCCCTGGTCGGCCTCGGTGTGCTGAGCGCCCACGCGGCCGAGTCGGCGGGCTGAAACCGGGCCACACAGGTAGCGCTATCTAGCATTTCCTAGCGCCTGATTGCAGCACCACGCCATGATCATCTCCCACTTGTCTCCCACTTATCTCCCATCGGGGAGGCGGGATACGCCCCACTAGGACGTGTGCGTCCGCAAAGTAGGGGATGACGCGGAAGGGCCCGCACGGCCGTGCGGGCCCTTCCATACAGAGGGTGGAGCGAGTCAGCTGAGGTTCATGTCCGGCCTAGGCCGCGACCCTCGCCACGAGGAAACGCAGCCGCTCGTCCACCGTGTCCCATCCTGTGCCGTTCAGAAACCCGTTGCGGCTTGTCAGGCCGCGTATCTGTACTCGTTGATCAGGCCGCCAAGGACACGCGTGCGGAGTAGCCATCGTCTGTTCTTCAGGTCGGTCAACGGCGCGGTCTGGTCGCCGGCGAGTGGAGGCAGCTGCCCTCGAGCCTGATGCGGGCGATGCCCGTTGTAGTGCTGAGCATAGGTTTCGACAACGTGTCGAGCGTGGGCCTCGTTCCAGAGCAACACGTGGTCGAGGGCCTCGCGCCGTACCGTCCCGATGACCCTCTCGCAGTGCGCGTTCATCCGCGGGGACCGCGGGGCGCTCTTCACGGTTTCGATGCCCTCGGCCGCGAAGACCGCGTCGAAGGACTCTGTGTATTTGCCGTCCCGGTCGCGGATCACAAAACGCAGCGACTCGAAACGCACGCCCAATTCGACGGCGAGGTTGCGTGCCTGCTGAACCGTCCACTGTGCGGTCGGATGCGCAGTCACTCCAGCAACGTGGAGGCGGCGCGTGCCGTGCTCAAGGAAGACCAGCGCGTAGACGCGGCGAAGATCCACCAGGTCTATGTGCAAGAAGTCGCAGGCGATGATGGTCTCGGCCTGGGATGTCAGGAACTCGCGCCATGTCGGCCCGGCGCGGCGGGGAGCCGGGTCGACACCGGCTGCCGTCAAGATCTTCCACACCGTGGACGCGCCGATCCTGTGGCCCAGCCGGTCGAGCTCTCCCTGGATCCTGCGGCAGCCCCAGCGCGGGTTCTCCCGCGCCAACCGCAGCACCAACTCCTTCACGGCTTTCGCTGTCGCTGGCCGGCCCGGCTTGATCCGGCACTCGCTGTAGTCCCATCTGCGTGCAACAAGACGTCGATGTCAGCCGAGCAACGTCCCTGGTGTCACAGGGAACACTTGCGCCCAGCGACACCGGGGTATCAGCGAGGACAATGCCGCGAACCACAACCGGTCCGCCCATTGGTAGCGCACCGGACTCACAAATTGCCTGCGCAGCACCGCGTTCTCGTGCCGGAGCACGAGCAACTCAGCGTCTCTGGCCACCCGCCGACGCAGCAGCACCGCTGGTACCGACAGAAGCTTCCGCGTGACCCGATAAACCAGTGAAACGATCACCTGAACATGGTCCCAACACGCCAGCTGATCCCGTCATACCGCCTACGACCTGCAGCGACGCATTTCTGAACGGCACACGTTCCAGTGAGGCCATGTAGCTCAACAGCGTGCGCGCCGCCTCACCTTGTTGACTCGTCAGTAGGTAAGGCAGTGGCCGGATGCGGTCTTCGGCGCAACCTTCCCAACGCGCGCCGAAGACCGCCGGTCACTGCGCGTACCCCGTCTGGAGCGACAGCGCGCCACCCGTTTCACTCGAGCAGCGCAGCACCAAGAGCCCCCGCAGCATCCTCCAGGGCCCGCGTCACCACCGTCCCCGCACGACGGTTCGGAACACTGACGAGGGTTGGCGTACGCCTGACCGTGGTTCCGGGGACGAGGTAACGGGCGCTCTGCCGCCTCATCGCTGGTCGAGAGACGCGACCCCGGCTGCCATGGCCTTCTGGGCACCGGAGGCGAGGCTACCTGGGGCGCCGATGCGGCCCAGGGCGTCCCACTGCTCGGGGGTGACCAGAACATCGATCTTGATGTCCTCCACGGGACCGAAGGTGCCGTCGGCGCGCTTGTCGAAGAACGTGCCGCGGCCCGCCCCAGGGTTTCATTTGCTGACACGGTGCGGACGTGTCAGCACCGAACTGCCGTGATTCCTGGCTGCCGAGCCCCTCCAGCTCCCGCACCGAACCCGTGCCGCTCCGGGAACACGGCCACGGGAGGAAGATCCGGGGGCGCTCCTGGCTGAGGTCTCCCGGCCGTCAGGCGCGCAGCAGGGTGACGGTGCGCCCGGAGGGCGTGGTCTGCTGCGAGAAGGCGGTGCGCTCGTGGACCGGGGCTGCCTTCGGGCGGGTGTCGAAGACGACGAGGGTGCCCGTGGACAGCTCCATGCGGTCCAGGTAGTCGTCCAACTGTGCCAGCCCCTCGGCGAGGGGGTCGGTGCGGCCCTGGCGCCACACCTTCAGCTCCAGCGCCTCGCGCTGCACCGCCCGCGAACCGTCGGCAGCGGTGTACGGCTGGCGAATCAGCAGGTCCACACGCCGCCGGCCGACCCCGTACTCCCGGTCGATGAAACCCGCCCCGTTCACGATCCGGTGCAGGTAGGCCATCATCACCAGCTGTGCTGCGGCCTCCGGGTAGGTCGAGGCGGTGGCCAGGATCTCGCCGTTCTCCCGCCAGAACTCGGCGAAGGAGCACAGCAGCTTGTCCATGTCGATCCGGCCGTCCGGCAGCCGGAAGCTGCTCGGGGCGGCGACGACCTGGCCTTCCGTGTTGTTTCCCAGGACCCGGACAATGACCTCCTGGTAGATCGGATTGGCCACCCGCACCGGCGCGTCCGGAGCGACCAGCCCCAGGTCGCGCACGTACGCCAGATCGTCGTCGTACGTGTCCGTCGGCAGGAGCAGCTCGCCCGCGATCACCGGCTGGATCACCCGCCGCACCCGGTCCTCGCCCAACCTGGCGGCCAGCGAGTCCAGATGCGTCGCACGCGCCAGGATCAGCCGCTCCTTCGCCTCCTCCATGTGCTCGGCCGTGATCGGCGTGTCCGACGGCACCCCCATCTCCTCGACGACCTCCCGGGCCAGCGCGTTGACCAGCCACGGTTGTCCCTGGGTAAAGCTGAAGGCACGCTCCAGCGCATCCACCGTGAAATCCTGGCCCGTCTGCGTGGTGTGCTGCCCGTACAGCTCGGCGACCTCGGCCTCGGTGAAGTCGCCCAACCGCAGCGACGCCACCTTGATGTTGAACGGACTCGACGTACCAAGCCGCCCCGGATCCCCGCCCGAGGCCGCCTTGTAGTCACGCACATCCCGCAGCCCGCACAGCACCACCGCATGCGGGAAGCCGCCACGGCTGACAGTGAAGCCGTTGCGCAACTGGCGCAGCACACTGCGCAGGCTCTCCCCCCGCAGCGCGTCGATCTCGTCGAAGAACAGCACCAGCGGACGCGGACAGCCCCGCACCCAATGCGTCAGCCCCCGCTGGAGCCGAGCCCCGGGCACCGCGTCGGGCCAGGAGGCGGGGGGCGCGAGCTCATCGGGAAGCCCGGCGGACTCCGCGGACTGCCGGATCGCTTCCAGTACCAGCAGCTCGGCCTGGCCGTAGTCCTCTCCGGCGGGCTCCGCGTTCTCGCACGAGAAGTGCAGCGCCGCGTACCGGCCCGAGGCCGTCAGTTCCCGGGCCATCGCCGCCAGCGCAGTCGTCTTCCCGGTCTGCCGTGGCGCGTGCACCACGAAGTACTGGCCCTGCTCGATGTACCCGCGGGCCCTGGGCAGCCGCTCCTGGGCCGGCACCATGTAGTGACGCGTGGGGACGCACGGCCCGGCCGTATTGAAGTAGCGCATACCTCGCACGCTAGCCGACGGCACCGACAACATGAGGCGACCGTGCACCCGACCACCGGCTACACCGCCCCGTACAGACACGAGTGCCACAGCAGCGGCGCCCCGGTACAGGATCACCCGGCGGACAGACGCAGAAACGCGGCCAGCGCCCGCTGGGGTGCGGTGACCACTGGAGCGCCTCCGGCGACCGCCAGGGCACGCAGGTCACCGCGGCACAGCTCTTCACGTGCCGGTCAGCTCATCCGGGGCACCGTCGTCGTCCCAGTCGGCCTCATACATCCTGCCCTTGCCGAAAATCTCATCCGGGCTGGTGAGCGACCGGGGCGCGCACTGCGGCCAGCGCCTTGTTGGACAGTTTGGCCGCGGGTCAGGGGCCGGTTCCCCGCGACCACAAACGCCGGAAAGCGGCTGTACCTGCTTCGTCACGGCGGCAAGGAGTGGCTGGATGAAGATCGACACAGTCGCATCGCCGTGGAGACCGCATGGGCCGCGAGGTCGCCGGCGTGGAAGGTCTCTACTCGCCGTTGCCCTGGCCATGGAACAGGAGATTGCCGATTCGCTGCAAAGCAGGTGGCTGCGCCGTTCGTGGTCGGCGAGGGAGAGCACTGGAAGGCGCCATCTCCCGCTGCTCTACCATTCGATCTTGAAAAGTGATGGAAAACAGCAGGTCAAAGCCGCTCAGGACACGTCGACATCGTTTCGTTCATGAAGTTCATCTCCAGCAAGAGCTTCATGCCGTTCGTGATCTACCGGGTCCTGCTGGGCCTGGCACTCTTCGCCCTGGTCGCCTTCGACGTGCTGAGCGCCCACGCGGCCGAGTCGGCGGGCTGACCTTCAGCGTCATGTGGGGGGATGGGCCGCCGGCCGAGGAGGGAGGAGGTCCGGCGGCCCCTTCGCTCAGGTCTGGCGCCCCCTGAGCGGTATGCGTCGAGTCAACCGCCACGCGGCGCGCGGCGGGAGGGTGTGCGATAGATATATGCAAGCACTCTGATCACACGGGGTGTGAAAGCATCACACTCCGTACGACCTCTCCCCTGAGCTGCGGCTCAGCCTTCCCTCATCCGTTCCCTCACCAGCTCGACCAGCTCCCCCAACCCGGCGATCCGCCAGTCCGCCCGCGCCGCATCGTCCCCGGCAGCCCACAGGTGTCCCCAGGGCCCCCGGCGGATGTGCGCGGCCCGCAGCCCGGCGGCCTGCGCCGCCCGGATGTCGAACGCCGGATGGTCGCCCACGTACAGCGTCCGGTGCGGCGCGGCCCCGCCCAGCGCGACGACCCGCTCGAAGAACCCCGGATCGGGCTTGGCCACGCCCCACTCCCCGGACGTCGCGACGGCATCCACCGGAAGCTCCAGCGCACGCAGCAGCTCCCCCGTGCGCACCGGCTGGTTCCCGGCCACCACGATCCCTACCCCCAGCGCACGCAGCTCCCCGAGCGCGGGCCGCGCGTCCGGATACAGATCGCCCTCCCCCAGCCACTCCCCGCGCCCCGCCGCGTCCCACGCCCGCCGCTCCGCGGCGACCTCGACCCCCGGCTTGACCAGCCGGATCGCCTCCCCGTCGTCCCGCCCCTGCGCGACCACGGCCCCCACCAGGGCGGACAGCGTATGCGCGGGCACGCCGAGCCAGTCGGCCCACGCGGCCCAGTAGCGGTCCTCCCGCACCAGCGTGGACCCGACGTCGAACGCCACCACGTCGATCAACGCACTACCTCTTCCCCGCCTCCCCGTTCTCCCCCGCCCAGTCCGCGTACCGGACCCGCTCGATCTCCAGCACCTCGCCGACCGTTCCCCACTCGTTCTTCCCCAGCCGCGCCAGCGGCCGCAGCCTGCCCACCTCCGGGTGCCCGTCGACCATGACCCCGTCATCGACCGCGGCATGCACCACCCGCCCGAACACCACGGTCGAGTCCCCCAACAGCACGGTGCTGTGCAGCTCGCACTCCAACGCCACCGGCGACTCCGCCACCCGCGGCGGCCTCACCCGCACACTGTCCTCCCGCGCCACCCCCACCGCCTCGAACTCGCTCACCCCGCGCGGAAAGTCCGTAGCCGTCCCATTGATCGTCTCGAACATCCGCTCCGGCGCGAGGTTCACCACGAACTCCCCGGTCTCCTCCACATTCCGCAGCGAGTCCTTCCGCCCGACGGAGGTGAACTGCACGACGGGCGGGGACACGCAGGAGACGGTGAAGAAGGAATGCGGGGCGAGGTTCGCCGTCCCGGTGTCCGGGTTGATGGTGGACACCCAGGCGATGGGCCGAGGCACGACGACCGAGGTCAGCAGCTTGTAGAAGGGGTTCTCAGGATCAAAGTCGATACGCATACGCCCCAGTATCCGCAACCCGGCAGCCCACCCCAACAACGCCCCGCAGCCCCCTGAGTCCCATGGAAGGTGCCGGTACCGGAAGGCACGAGCATCCGGAGCTGAGCACCACCATGTCCGCCGCACCACTGCGGGACGACTTCGAGATCCCGCCCCAGGCCCGCCGCGGCCGCGCCACCCTCAACCCGTACGACCAGCTCACCGCGTACATCCCCAAGCGCCCCGGCGCCTACCTGCGGATCTCTTCCGGCCGCTTCGACCTCGAAGCCGGCGTCGACCGCCAGCACGAGGATGCCGAAGACACCCGCAGCCGACTGCAATGGGGCCCCTGCGCCAAGATCTACAAGGAGAACGACACCTCCGCCTTCAAGAAGCGCACGGTGGTCCGGGACGACGGCTCGATCGACTGGGTGGTCATCCGCCCGAAGTTCCGCGAGCTCCTGGCCGATCTGGCCAGCGGGGTCATCGACGGAGTGATCTTCTACGACCTGGACCGCCTGGTCCGCCAGCCCAGGGACCTACAAGACCTGATCGACATCGTCGAGTACGTCCAGCGACCGGCCGTAGGCGCGACCGGCGGCCGGATGAACCTGATCAACGACAGCGACCGGGGCAGGGTCCAGGGCCGCATCGCCTACGGCTGGGTCCGCAAGGGACCGGACAAGGGCACGCTCATCCCCGAGGAGTCGGGTGTCGTCGTTCGGCATCTTCGACGACTGCCGGGTGCTGTTCGACGAGGACGGCCACCCGTTGCTCGGCACCTGGGAACGCATCGTCGAACCAAACCTGTGGTCCCGGATCAAGTTCGAACTCCAACTGCGGCGGCAGAACAATGGCATCTCGAAGGGCACCAGCTGTCCGCCTGTCACGGGCCGATACCTCCTCTCAGGCATCCTCAAGTGCGGGAAGTGGTGCGCAAACCTCGAACACGAATCAGCTCGTAAGCAGAATCTCCTACGCCGCTGGAGTGAAGGCACCCTGGAGGAAGCAGGGCTGACAGAGGAGGACTTCTTCACCATGTTGTCCGGCCTCAACAAGAAGATCTCACGACTCCGCGATGCGATCACCGCCGCAGAGTGGAGGCCTGGTGGACGTGGTGCTCTTCGACGGCAACCAGCGCGACGAGGCAGCCTGGGAACGTTTCCTGGACGAGCATCTGGGGCCCTCCCGTGGTCTTCGGCGGGCCGCACGTCAAGGTCCAGCCCGAGCAGACCGCCGCTCACCCGCTCGTGGACGCTGTCCTCCAAGGTCCTGGGCAGAACTCCATGCTCGACTACGTGCGATCCCTCCTGGGTCGCGTACGCAGGCGGGACGTGCCGGGGCTGCTGGCGGAGCGAGGGCGTCGAGTCGGGCAGTGACCGGGTCCTTGCGGACGTGGTCGAGAAGGAGATCACCCGGCCCGAGATCCTCGACGTGGCGCCCGAGATCGCCGACGCGGGCATCCTGGGCTCCTACACGTTCATCGTCGGCTTCCCGGGTGACCAGCTTGCTGCCCAAGGGCAGAAACTATCGGCGTACTGGTGGTGGTTCTGCCGGACCGCCCCGCTGATCGCACCCGCGTCACGCGGCCTGCCACGGCACCGGGCAAGCACCCGGCAACGCCACGTAGCAACAACTTTCAGCAACATAAGTGTTTTCGACGATTGACCTCGACGCACTCCTGGCACAGGATCTTGGTCGGCGGAAATACGGAATTGTCCGCCGGCCGATACGAAAGGACGTCGACCACTGTGAAAGGCCCGTCCGCATCACCAGTTCCTGACTCCCCGTGGACCATCGCGGTACTGGGCCCGGGGGGTGTCGGTGGACTCCTTGCCGCGCTTCTCTCGCGCGCTGGGCACCGGGTGATCGTCCTCGCCGGTGACGACACCGTACAGACGTTGCGACACAACGGCATCGAGGTGCGCAGCGGCCAGTTCGGGCACTTCACCGCGCGGGTTCAAGCCGACGTGGAATTACGCGAGCCGGTGGACGCCTGTTTCATCGCGGTGAAGCACACCTCTCTCCGGGCGGCCCTGGAGCGCTTTCCTCCCGCCTTCGCGGACGACACTCTGATCGTTCCCTTGCTCAACGGCACCGAACACCCCGACGCGTTGCGGTCCCGGTACGGTGCGCACCGGGTGGCGGGGGGCGTGATCCGTGTGGAATCCACGCGCACCGCACCGGGCGTCATCGAGCACGGCAGCCCGTTCATGGAGATCGACCTCCCGGCGAAGCCCGCGAGAGCTGACGCGCTGGCGGCGGTGCTGGATGGGGCAGGCGTACAGACCCGTTTGGTCGAGGGCGAGCAGGCCTCCCTGTGGGCCAAGCTCGCCTTCCTGGCACCCTGGGCACTGTTGTCCACTCACCATCGCGTGCCGATAGGCGCTCTGCGGACCGACCACCGCGCCGAGTTGGAAGCCCTTGTCACCGAGGTGGCAACCGTGGCCGGGGCCTGTGGGGCCACGACCTCTCCGGGCAAGGCGCTGGCGCTGTACGACGCGTTCCCCGCGGACAGCAAATCCTCCATGCAACGCGACGCGGAGGCCGGCCGCCCGCTGGAACTCGACGCGATCGCGGGCGCGGTCCTTCGGGCCGGGGACCGGCACGACATTCCCGTGCCCATCACCGCACGCCTGAGCGCCACGTTGGGCCTCGGCGCCGGGTGACCTGAATCCGCCAGTGGTGACGATCCTCTCCCTCATCTGCACAACAGGTGATCACTCACCATCGCCGCGAAGACCTGTGACACCGGGGACAGCGCCGACCACTGACGGGCCGCCCATCCCACACTCAGCGGTTCGAGGCCCTTGACCGGTATGAGCAGCAGATCGTCCCCGGGATGCGCGCGCAGCCCGGGGACCGCCGGCACCAGGGCGTGTCCCAGCCCCAGTTCGGCGAGAAGCAGGGCCGTGTCCCAATCCGTGGCGCCCGTGGGAGCGGCCCCGAGCCGCTGATCGACCTGCCTGCCGGAACTGGTACTCGATGGCGGGCGGATCAGTTGTGTGTGGTGAAAGTCATCGGTGCAAAGCTCCGATGCGCGTGCGAGTGGGTCTTCGTGATGGACCGCGAGGACCCACTCGAGATCCGTCACCGGGCGTTGTTCCACCCCCGCGACGTCAGGGGTGATCGTGACCCACGCCAGGTCCACCAGACCTTCCCGGAGCGCCCGGAGACAGCGTTCGCTGGAACGCTCCGTGTGGAACTCGAGTTGTACGTCGGGATGGCTGCGGCGGAATTCCGCGACAGCCGCTCCCATGAAATGGCGAATGGTGGTGGCTCCTGTGGCGATGGCCACTTTACCCTGCCGGCCGGTGCGCAGCTCGGCGAGCAGGCGCAGTCCATCGTTGAGCGCCGTGAGCCCGTCCGAAGTGGCCTGATAAAGGATCTCTCCGGCCGCCGTGGGCACCACGCCACGCGGCCGACGTTCCATCAGCGCAAGACCGATCTCCTTCTCCAGGCGGCGTACGTGCTGACTCACAGCCGACTGACTGCAATTCATCTCCCGCGCCACAGCGCTGAGGTTGCGCGCCCGGTACACCGCCGCGAACACCTTCAGATCATCAAGCGTCACTGCCTGAACCTACCAAAGCACCCAAGCAAATCCTTGGTGGTGTGCAGGAATCCTTGAGGATTGACTGTTGCGTTCCCAAACGACATGATCTCCTCCAGCGGCGGCAACCTGCCCGTGGAATTCCGGACCCGAGCATGCGGGGCATCCGGAGAAATACCGGTACCGCGGGCAGGTGCCGACCTCGTGGAAACGGTTCTTCCCTCACGTATCGCCGTTGCCGGGCCGCTCGGGCACGGCAGCGACGATCAGTGCGTTGCCCAGGCCCGGGAGAAGCCTCGCGGGCCAGCGCACGAAAGTCTTCCGTTCGCCCCAACGCAGCACCACATGGTTGGACCTGCGTGCCACGGGCCGGAGGCCGGCCGCCCGTAGCGATGCCTCCAGCGTGGGGAAGGTGAAGGGGCGAATGTGAAGCCGCAACACTTCGTTCATCGGATCGATGTGGTACGGCGGCCGCCCCGCCAGGAACCGCAGCCGGTCCTGCACGGTCGCCATGTTCAACGTGGTGACCACCACGATCCCGTTCGGCGTCAGCACCCTGCGGCATTGCCGCAGGAACGTCACCGGATCGAAGATCATGTGGATGATGTCACCGGCCAGCACCGCGTCACAGGAACCGGCCGCGAGCGGGAACGGCCGAGCCGCGTCGAACTGGACTCTGTGTGCCCGCGGGTCCAGCTCCCGTAGCCCGCTGGTCACGATGTCACCGGCCACGACCTCGAAGCCCCGGTCCAGCATCGCCGAGGCCGTGATGCCGCCACCGTTGCCCAGATCCAGAAGGCGCGGGACGGAGCCCGTCACCGGGGCCTGGCGGCTGAGGTGGGCTGCCAGCAGGTCGGCGCACTCCCTGATGCGCACCATGTGGCGCGCATCGGCCCGCTGGTAGCCGCTGACATAGCCGCCGCGGTCGAACTGCGCCGCGTTGGCTTCCTTGACGGGGTCCTCATGCGGGGCCCGCTCGTCCCGTCCCGCAGGGGGATGGATGTCCGTGTCCAAGACAGCTGGCTTCCGGCTACTGGGCGGTGCCGGCCGGATTTTCGGCCAGCTTCTTGACCACGAGGTCCCAGATGACATCCGAGAAATCCTCTTTGCTGCTCAGGGGTATGTCCACCCGGCCGCCGTCCTGCGACAGTACGAAGCCCTGGTTGTCAGGGGCCCCGTAGGTGAGGTTTGGGCCCACCCGGTTGGCGACCAGGAAGTCGCAGCCCTTGCGCTTGAGCTTCGCCTCCGCACCGGCGAGCAGGTCGTGCGTTTCCGCGGCGAAGCCCACGATCACCTGTCCGGGCGTGCGTTGCGCGCCCAGCTCGGCAAGGACATCGGGGTTGAGGTGGAGATTGACCGGCGGCGGCATACCAGCGGATTTCTTGATCTTCAGCTCCTGGTAGTCCGGCCGGAAGTCGGCGACCGCGGCCGCCATCACCACGGCGTCCGCAGGCTCGCCGGTTTCCCCGCTCCCCCGGGCCGCGACGGTCATGGCGTCCCGCAGTTCCGCGGTGGACGAGACGTGGATGACCGTGACGCGCGCCGTCCAGCAGGGTGAACCCATACCGCACGGCGAACACGATGGCCGCGATCATGCCAAGGGTCGGCACCCCGACCGTGATCCAGGCCAGTCGGCGGGCCGCGGCATCCGCCTTCCCGGCGATCTCCGCCCCGGGATCCGGCAGACCGGCGTTGACATCAGCCGTTGTCATGACACCACCGCCCGATCCCCCGCCGCGACGGGCGGAAACGCACTCAGAGTGCCGGCCAGGTAGGCGTCACGGGTCGCACGGCGCCGGACCTTGCCGCTGGTCGTCATCAGGACCGTGCCCGGCGGGCCGAAGTGGAGCGCCGCGAGGCGCACCCCGTGGTCGCCCGCCACCGCCGAGGTCACCCGCTCCCTGAGGTCGCTCTCCTGCGCCGTGAAGTCCCGGGGTGTCCCTCGGTACTCGGCGACCACGACCACGTCCTCCTCGTCCCGCGCCGGATTGTGCACGGAGAAGGCCGCCGTCCGGCGGACCAACGCGTCCGCCTGGAGCACCGACCGCTCGATGTCCTGCGGATGGAGGTTGCGGCCACTGACGATGATCAGGTCCTTGATCCGTCCGGTCACGAACAGCTCCCCGTCGAGCAGGAAACCGAGGTCGCCCGTGCGCAGATGGACGGGGCCGCCGGTGCGGCCCTGCGGACGGGCACGGAAGGTCCGATCGGTCAGATCCGGGCGATGGAGGTAACCGGCTGCGATGTTGGGGCCGGTCACCCAGATCTCACCCACGCGGCCGGCGGCAAGGGGCTCCGACGAATCGGGATCGACGATGATCACTTGGTGGCCGTCCGCGATCACCCCGCAGCTCACCACGGCTGTCGCGTCGGCCGGGTCCTGGGTGTCGGTCCGGCGGACGGCGCCCGCCTCCAAGGCCTTCTTGTCCAGCCACTCGGTACGGATGCCGGTGCTTCGCTCCGGCTTGCCGGACACGAACAGGGTCGCCTCGGCCAGTCCGTAGCACGGGATGAGCGACGACAGGTCGAATCCGCAGGCGGGCCCGAACCGCTCCGCGAACCTCTCCAGGGTCGCGATCGACACCGGCTCACTGCCGCAGAAGACCTGCCGCAGGGTACTGAGGTCCAGCGTCGCCAACTCGTCGTCGCTGACCATCGTGGCACACAGATCGAAGGCGAAATTCGGTCCGACGCTGATCGTCACGCGATTGTCGGTGATCGCCTTCAGCCACCGGTAGGGATCCTGCACGAAGTGCATCGGGGACAGCATGACCAGCGGCCAGCCGCCGTACAGCGACAGCATGATGGTGCCCATGAGGCCCATGTCGTGGTACGGGGGCAGCCAGGAACAACCCACCCGGTCCGCGTCGAAGCCCATGTGGACGTCCAAGACCCGGCAGTTGGCCACGAGATTGGCGTGGGTCAGGATGATGCCCTTCGGCTCCCCTGTCGACCCCGAGGTGTACTGGAGCAGGGCCGGATCCGCCGCCCGGAGCCGGCCCGAAGGCTTGGCGTCCCCCTGGACGAACTGCTCGTCCGGAAGGATCCATTCCAGTGACCGGGCGGATTCCGGTAATCGCTGCCGATACTCCGTGACCTGGCCCGCGAATCCGGCGTCGGTCAGCACGGCCACCGGGGCGCAGTCCTCCACGATGGCGAGGAACCGGCTGGTGGCGCGGCGCCCGAAGGGCGGAAAGGACGGGACGGCGGTGCAGCCCGCCCTGAGAATGCCGAACAGGCCCGCCACGTAGTCGAGTCCGGGAGCGAGGGCCAGGATGATCCGTCCGCCGCTGAGTCCCCGGCTCTCCAGGTCGGCGGCGACCGAGTCGGCTCGTGCGGCCAGTTCGCCGTACGTCCAGTCGACCGCGTGCTCGCTCGTCCCGTCCTTCAGGAAGCGGTAGGCGAGCCGATCGGGCTGCGTCCGCGCCCGTTCGTACAGAAGGTGCAGCAGGGAGGGTAAGGCGTGCTGATCCAGTGCTTCCACAGACAGGGCCCCCGAGTCAGTAGTGTGCCGAAGAAGAGGTGTCGTACCAGCAGGGTCATCAGGTGCGCAGGATGCGCAGTTGGTGACCGGTGCCCAGGAGCGCACCGTCACGCCCCCAGACCTCCATGTGCTCATCGATCCAGCCGCCAACGCTCGAGGCCGACGTCCTCGCGCGCACGAGGATCCACGGTGACGCCGCACCGAGGAGTCCGTCGGCGGGCCGAACGGTCAACTCGATGGTGGGCGCCAGCGCGAGAGTGGAGAGCGTCGCCGTGTACGAGGGCGCCAGGGCGTCCATGAGGAAGATCAGGCGCAGCACGTCCGGCGGGTCGTCGTCTTCCAGCAGACGCACCCAGGCGATCAGCTCCGGTTCGGTTCCTCCTCCGTACGGGCGCGCCGCACCAACCGGGCGGATCTCCATGCTGGCCGCCACGGGGACGAACTCGGGCGGGATCGTCAGCACGTCGCAGTCCTCAGGCGGCGGCGCCTGTGGCGCGGTCGGCGCCACGGCGTCCCACACGGGCTCCGTGGGAACCCCGTAGACCGCCGACGCCTCGATGTGCACGCCCTTGTCGCTCTCAGCACGAGCGGACACCACCGCCGTGCTCCGTCCGGAACGGATCAGCGACGCCTTGACGTCGAAACCTGTTCCGATCGCCCTGTCGAACCGTCCGGTGATGCTCTGCAACTGCAATCCCGGTACCTGCTCACGGGCGGCAGAGGCAAGCAATGCCAGAGCAAGCCCGCCGTGAAATCCACCGAAGCCATTGAGCCTACTGTCCGCGGTGACCCAACCACTCACCGGTTTCCTTAACAGCATTCCTGGTTCGCCCGAATCACGAGCACTTGGAATACGAGGCATACCATTGATACTACCGGCCCCATACGCATGACACAACGGCATATTTGAAGCCCGCGACAACCTGGGGAAAAATTCGGCGAACAAAGAAAATACCCCGCCCATTCACTGCGATGGGCAGCTGGTTCGCGAGATCGGTGCCGGGCATCCGCCCACCGGCGGCCGCGCCATGGCCGCTTCGGGCGGTGCCTGGCGCTCCGGTCAGCCGAAGAAATCGACGAACGCCGATATGACGGCTTCCGGCTGCTCCTCGACCAGGTAGTTCCTGGTGTCTGCCACCTCCACCACCTCTGCCTGCTCCGCTTGTTCCGGGAGCACCTTCTGCATGTACTCGAAGAACCCCCCGTACGCCAGGCCCAGAGTCGGCACGGTCAGCTTGCCGTACCGGTTGAAGTCCTCGATGTCCTGCTGGTACGCCTGGAACCACGCCTGGCTGGCGCGGATCGCCTCGGGAGCGGAGTAGGCGGCGGCGTATACGTCGCGATCGAAGGATGTGATGGCGTCCGCGTTCCGGAGGCTGAGGCCGAACATGTAGTCCACCATGTGCCGATACCGGCCCGCCAGCAGCTTCTCCGGGAATTCCGGCACCAGATTGAAGGCGAGCCACCAGCGATGCGGAGGTGTATCTTCCGGGCGCGGCATGATCCGGAAACCGTAGTAGCTCTCATCAATGTGTGTGGTGTTCAGCAGCGCCAGCCGCCCAGTGGCCGAGGGATGATTCGCCGCGTGACTGAATGCCACCATGGAACCGATCCCGTGGCCCGCTATGTTGACCCGTTCATACCCCAGTTGACGACCCAGTCCCCGGATATCAGCCGCCATCGACTTCTTGTCGTAACCCGATGCCGGCTTTCCTGAACCCCCCATTCCGCGAATGTCGACGGCTATCACGCGGTAGCGCTCCGCCAAAGCGGGCATCACCTTTCGGTACTCCCACCATGTCTCAGGCCATCCGGGAAGGAGGATCAGCGGCTCACCCTCACCGCCGCTCACGTAGTGCAACCGGACCCCATTGACCTCAGCATGGGCGCTCGTGAAGTCCCCGTCGAGGGACGCCGCCAGTTCGGCGTCAGTGGCCACCGCGTTCGTCGACACGTAACGTCCTTTCATCTGTGCTTCGCTGTCGCTGGATGGAACGGTGGCGCGGCCCCATGCGAGAGGGCCGCGCCGCGCCGGAGAGTGCGCGAGGCGCCACCAGGCCCGCGGGCACGGGCGACCTCGTGGGGGAACGCCGGTCAGACCGTCGTGACGAGGAGCCGGTCGTGGCCACGCTGCACGATCTGGTCCCGGAACGTCGGTCGGCCGGCCAGAGACATGCCGGGAAGTTCCGTCAGCAACCTCGACACGACGGTCTCGGCCGACATCCGGGCGAGTGCGGCGCCCAGGCAGTAGTGCGCCCCGCCGCTGAAGGTCAAGGGCTGGTTGTCGGGCCGCCGCGGGTCGAACACGCCAGGGGCATCGAACCGGCGGGGATCCCGGTTGCCGGCCGCGATCAACAGGGTCAGGGCAGTCCCTTCTGCAACCTGGACACCGAAGTAGTCCAGGTCCCGGGCGGCAACCCGGTTGAGCGCCTGCACCGCCGGGTCGAAACGCAAGGCCTCGTCCACAAAGCCTGCTGCCGCCTCCGGGTCCTTACGCAGCCGCTCGGCCTCCTCTGCGCGCTCCAGGGCAAGGCGCACCATATTGCTGAGCAGGTCCTGGGGCGCTTCGGCCGCCGCCACGAGCAGAAGCATCAGGTTACCCACGAGCTCCTGCTCCGTCAGCTCCTCGCCCGCATCACGGATTCGAACGAACTCGCTGGTCAGGTCCGTTCCGGGGGCAACACGGCGGCGGGCGACCAAGGCGTGGAAGTACTCTGCCAACCGGTCCATGGCGGCGTCGCCCGGTAGCAGCTGGCGCATGTCACCGATGGGCTCGAGCGCGAGGGTGATGTCACCGACCAGCTCGCGCAGGCCCGGCTGGTCCTCATCGGGTATGCCCAGCAGTTCCCCGATCACTCCGGTGGCCAGGCGGAACGAGAACTCGGGCACGAGGTCCACGGTTCGGCCGTCGGCGCCAAGATCCTGGACGTGCCGCACCACGTCGTGCGCCCTGCGTTCCACCATGGGCCGGAAGGCAGCCACACTGCGGGCCGAAAAGGCGCTGGAGAAGAAACGCCGGTACCTCTCGTGGTTCGGGTCGTTGGAGAACAGCATGTTCCTGGTCAGCCATAACCACGACGAGTGCTCGCGCCATCCCGGCAGCTTCGCGTCCTGCACGACGGCGTCCGTGGAAAGCAGGTCAGGGGTGCGCAGGGCCCGCGCGCACTCCTCGTATCCGGTGACGAATACATGGGTACCGCCCACCGCCACCACCGGCCCGTGGGCGCGCATCTCCTCATAGAGCGGATACGGATTTTGCTTGCCCTCGTAGGAGAGGAGACGACCCATCACGTCGAGGGGATCCGCCAGAGCACTGCCAGGACTCACGCTCACTCCGGTTGCTAGGTGGTACCGGTTCATCCATGCGAGGTGGTACAAGCGGCGCCTACGCTCCGCAACGCCTTCAGGGCGGTGCCCGAACGGCAGAAAGTGCTTCCGCACCGAGTTGGTGGTGGAACGACTCAACCCGATCAGTGAATACCGAACAGTAGCAACCGCCCACGGAAATGGGCAACCGGTTACCCCGACCAACAATCAGTTGTTGCGACACACACCCCCGACCCCCGTTGCACCAGCAAACTCCCCTCGCTCACTCATGGTTGCAGCACCAACCGCCCACTGCTACTTTCGCTGCCCGAGGTGAGTTGGAAAATCAAACCCAATCAAGGAGGGAAGCGGTATGGGTGCCTCTGGGGAACAAACACAGGAAACCCCCGACCGTCAGGCATCGCAGGCACCATTCGGCCTGCTCTTCGCCGTCATCGCCGCTGGTGTGGCCATGGCCAATCTGGACGTCTTCATCGTCAACGTGGCCCTGCCGGACATGGGCCGCGACTACTCCGGTGCCTCACTGACCTCGCTGTCCTGGGTACTCAACGCATACGCCGTGGTCTTCGCCGCCTTATTGGTCCCCGGAGGAAACCTGGCCGACCGCACCAGCCCGCGACGTGTCTACCTCGGCGGCATCGCGACGTTCACCGCGGCGTCCGCGCTGTGCGCCATCTCGCCCGGAGTGTGGGTCCTGGTCGCTGCCCGGGTGCTACAGGCAGTCGGCGCCGCGCTTCTCATCCCCTCGTCCCTCGGCCTGCTGCTGGCGACCGCGCCGCCTGAGCGCCGGGCTGCTTCGGTCCGCGCCTGGACGGCCATCAGTGGCGTGGCCAGCGCGCTGGGCCCGGTCCTCGGCGGCCTGCTCACCGAGTTGGACTGGCGCTGCGTGTTCCTGGTGAACGTACCGGTCGGGATCGCGACACTACTGATCGGCCGACGCATCCTGCCGCAGTCCCCGCCGCGGCAGGTCCCCCGGCCGGACCTGCTCGGTGCCAGTGTGCTCACCATCGCCATCGCAGCCGTGGCCCTCGGACTGGTGAAGGGCGACGAGTGGGGCTGGGGCTCGGCCGCGTTCCTCTGCTCGCTGGGCGTCGCGGCCGTACTGCTGCTGTGGTTCATCAGGCGCTCGGCGACGCACCAGTCGCCGGTCCTTCCGCTTCCGCTCTTCCGGCTGCGCGCTTTCAGCCCGGCGTCCTTCGCCAATGTTGTCTTCGCGGTGGCCTTCGCCGCCATGCTCCTGTCGGCCGTGCTCTGGTGCCAGAACGTCTGGCACTGGTCGGCGCTCCGGACCGGGCTGGCGCTCTTTCCCGGCACGCTACTCCCCCCTGTCCTGGCCATCAGTATCGGCCCAGTGATCCGCAAGGTGGGTGCGGGCCCGGTCTCCGCGGTCGGCTGCCTGGTGTTCGCCGTCGGCATCTGGTGGTGGTACGCGCAGATGACGCCCTCAGCCGACTACGCGTCGGCCATGCTGCCGGGCATGCTGCTCACGGGGGTCGGTGTCGGGCTCGCGCTCCCGACCATCGTCACCGCCGCCATCACTGCGCTACCGCCCCATGGGTTCTCGACCGGCTCGGGAGTTGTGACCATGGCCCGTCAGATTGGCACAGTGCTCGGCATCGCACTCCTCGTGGCTGTCATGGGCACGTCCGCGAACGGCGCGCCCGGGAACGTGGATGCCTTCAAGGACGGCTGGCTCATGACCCTCGTCGTCGCGGTTGCCGCCGGGGGCGTCGGCCTCCTGACCGGCGCGGCCGGACGAGCACCGAAGGCCGCCCCTCAGACGCCCTGACACACATCGCGAAGCCGAGGGCCGTTCCGCCGGCGCGCGGGGTACCGGTCCCATAGCCCCCGCGATGGCAGCGGCCCCGTTCCACCAGCCTTACCGAGTTACCTCCCATCTCGATCGCATAGGAGTCGTTGTGCGTGACGCAGTCATCATCGAAGCGGTTCGTACGCCTACCGGCAAGGGCAAACCTGGCGGGGCCCTGAGCGGGGAGCACCCGGTGAACCTGCTCGCCCGGACGCTGCAAACCCTGGTGGATCGTGCCGGGATTGATCCGGGGCTGATCGACGATGTCATCGGCGGATGCGTGACCCAGGTAGGTGACCAATCGCTCAACACCACGCGCAACGCCGTGCTGGCCGCCGGATTCCCCGAAAGTGTGCCTGCGATGACCGTGGACCGGCAGTGCGGCTCCTCCCAGCAGGCCGCCCACATCGCGGCTCAGGGAGTGATGAGCGGAGCGTACGACATCGCCATCGCCTGCGGTGTGGAGTCGATGTCCCGCGTAATGATGGGCTCGAGCGTGCTGCCCGGCACCGATCCGTGGGGGCCGGCGGTAGCTGCGCGCTATCCCGACGGGCTGGTCGGCCAGGGCATCAGCGCAGAGCTGATCGCGGCCCGCTGGAAGATCACCCGCAGCGAGCAGGATGCCTTCGCCTTGTTGTCCCACGAGCGTGCCACGAATGCCTGGGACAGTGGTCACTTCGGCCGGGAAGTGGCGTGGAGCGGACAGCGTGACGAGACCGTGCGCCCCAGCACTACCACTGAGGCACTGGCTGGGCTGAAGCCCGCCTACTACGATCCGCGGATGGAGGAGCGATTCCCGGAGATCGGCTGGACGGTCTCCGCGGGCAACTCCTCGCCCCTCACCGACGGCGCCGCCGCTGTTCTGATCGTGGAAGCGGATGTCGCCCGGCGTCTCGGGCTACAGCCCCGCGCTCGGTTCCATTCCTTCGCTGTGGCCGGAGGCGACCCCCTCTTCATGCTCACGGCCATCATGCCAGCCACGGAGAAGGTGCTGGCCAAGGCAGGACTCGCGGCAACGGACATTGACCTGTTCGAAGTCAACGAGGCGTTCGCCTCAGTGGTGCTGGCCTGGCAGCGGGAGACCGGTGTGGACATCGACAGGCTCAACGTGCGCGGTGGTGGCATCTCCGTCGGTCATCCGCTGGGTGGCAGCGGTGCGCGCATCCTGACCACGCTCCTGCACAACCTGGAGGACCATGACGCCCGGTACGGACTGCAGACCATGTGCGAGGCCGGCGGCATGGCCAACGCGCTGATCGTCGAACGCATCTGAGATCCGGCGCTCTGCTGGACACCGGGGCACGGTGAGCAACGTCCCAAACCCGCCCTGGCGAGGCCCTTGCCGACCAGAGCCGCCTGACCGGTACCCGGATATGGTGATCGCGTTCGAGTAACGCGATCACCACGTTCCGCTCGCCCAGAAGATCCGCCCGGCGGAAGTGGCCGTATCCGGCATACTCGACCGGCCCGAACCGCTTGGCGGTCTCACAGGAGGCGGCACACGGCAGCGGCGTGGCGAAAAGTCACGCCAAGGCCGATAAATGCCCCCTCCGCCATGGTTGCGGCCGGCCCCAAGACGTCGGCTGTTCATCTAGAATGGTGGGCATGCCCAAGTCGAGGGCTCCCCGCGAGTGCTCCATCGCCGATGCGCTCGAGATGGTGGGAGAACGCTGGTCACTGCTTGTGGTGCGCGAGTTGATGCACGGAGTGCACCGCTTCGACCAAATCATCCGCAACACAGGCATGTCACGAGACATCCTGGCCACCCGACTGCGCAAGCTGGAGACAGTGGGCGTCATCAAGGGGGAACGGTACAGCGAGCGCCCGCAGCGCTGCGAATACCACCTGACGCCGGCGGGATCAGAACTCGGTGACGTCCTTCTCACGCTCATGCGATGGGGTGACAGGCACCTCAACGCGGACCATCCGCCAGTGGTGCTGCACCACAGCTGCGGTGAGGTTCTCGAACCGGTCGTCGTCTGCCGACACTGCCAGGAGCCGGCCCGCGACCACCTTCACTCCGCGACGGGACGCGGCGTGCTGCCCCGTGAGGACTGAAGCGCGGGACCGTGGAGTGTCTCCTCCGCGCCGCCCACATCAGTTTTCGGGTTCCACATCGTCGTTCCAGGGCCATGGCGAGGCCTTGGCCGACGCCCATACGGAAGACGCCAGCCCGAGTCCGCTGCCGCTGGCTACGCACCCGCGCCCGGTCATCCGGCGACGGCCGGATTCCCCCCGGGCGCTCGTCGCCGTGCGCAGCCGCCCCACCCCGCCCCGAGGACGGTTGCCCGTCGGTCTGGCCTGGGCCAACGTCCAGCTCACCGATACCGCTTTCCGCAGAACTTCGCAGGGGCGAGGTTCGCCGTCCCGGTGTCCGGGTTGATGGTGGACACCCAGGCGATGGGCCGAGGCACGACGACCGAGGTCAGCAGCTTGTAGAAGGGGTTCGTCGATACGCATACGCCCCAGTATCCGCAACCCCGCCGACGCACCCCAACGAGCCAGATACCCCTCCGGGGTAACTTGGTGGCAGAAGTGCACCCCTGACGGAGCGGGCGTAGAGGCAGGTGCGATGAACGTTGAGGGTTTCGCCGAGGACGGGTATGACGGGGTGCGTCAAGCCTTCCAGCGGTTGGTGGACAACGGCCTGGAAACAGGTGCGGGCGTATCAGTGTGGCGGGAGGGTCGCGAGGTCGTCCGGCTGAACGCGGGGTGGGCTGATGCCGGACGGAGCCGTCCCTGGCGTGGCGACACGCTGGTCCAGCCTTACTCGCTGTCGAAGTCGTTCGTCACGCTCGCCGCCCTGGTAGCGGTTCGCGACGGTGCGCTGACGCTGGACGAGCCGATCGCCGGGTACTGGAACGCGTACGGGAGCCGGGGCAAGGAGCGGACCACCCTCCGCCACGTGCTCACACACCGGGCGGGTCAGCCGCGATTCGGACCCGAAGCCGCAGATCTTGACCTCCTGGACGACAGCGGCCTGCGGGCAAGCCTGGCACAGGCGGCGCCGGAGTACGCTCCCGGGACATCACTCGGGGAACACGCGCTGACCTATGGCCACTTGGTCGACGGCATCCTGCGCGCGGGCGCCGGGGCAACGCTGGGAGAGATATTCAACGATGTGGTGCGGCCCGCGCTGCACCTCGACGCCTGGTTCGGCGTTCCAGATCACGCACTGGACCGCGTCGCCGACCTGGAATACGCGGACCCGAACTGGCCACGGCTGCTCCACGCGGCACCATGGCTTCAGATCCCCGCCGGAGCCCTGGACACGAAGCGGACCAACTCCCGGGCGTGGCGGCAGTCGGTCTTCGGAGCGGTCAACCTGCACACGACCGCGACGGCAATGGCCGCGTTCTTCTCCCATCTCATCAGCGAGGACGGACCGGTACGAGAACTGCTGGGGCCACAGCTGCACACCGAGCTCCTCGCCTCCCAAGTCACCGACTATGACGAGGTCTTCGGCACCGAGATCACCTGGACGCTGGGCTTCGTACGCGACAAGGGCAAGATCGCCAAAGGCGGGATCGGCGGCTCCGCGGCCTGGTGGTCACTCCGGCATCACCACGCCTGCGCCTACCTGACACGCCGGCTGGACGATCACTCCCGGGCCGCCGAAATCGCCGCAGCCCTGGGCGACGACCTGACCGTGGTGGGCGAGGATTCTGTACCTGAGCCGCGCTCGTAGGTCCGCTGCGCGGGGACGGACGGAAGCTGCCACACCTCGGAGAGCAGGACCGTCTACCAGGTCGACGGCGTCGGCAGCGCCCACTGCCAGGGCATCGTCACCAAAGCCGTGGAAGCTCTCGGCGACGTCAAGGCTGTCGAGGTCGAGATCGGCACTGGCCTGGTGACCGTCACGACCTCCCTCCGCCAAGCCCGACGGGGCGCTCGACAAGCTGATCGCCAAGACCGTCGATGAGGCCGGCTACGACTTCGCCGGCCGCCTGGACGGCTGACCTGCCGGACCGCGGACTCCCAGGCCAGGACCAAGGTCGCCGAGGCATCCAAGGCGATCGCCCGACTCGTACGGGTCTGAACACCGAACCTCCGGGCCCGGGCGGATCACCGCCCGGGCCCAGGCCCTTGCCCAGCCGAGTGACCCACGCCCCACTACTAGAGCGTCCGCCAGTAGGTCACCGGATGCGGGGGCTTCGGGGGCGGTTGGGCCAGCGGTAGAGGGTCCATGCGCGGCGGATGAGGCTACGGACGGTGATGAGCGCGGCGGCGAGTGCGACGGAGAACTCGGCACAGGCGCGGCGGCGTTCGGTGCATCGGCGTAGCTTGCCGAAGTTGTTCATCCACGAGTTCGTGCGCTCTACGACCCACCGTCCGTCGGCTTGGATCGGGTCTGTTCGCCCCGTTTGGCGATCTTCGCGGTGATGCCGCGTGCGTCGAGGTCGGCGTGGACCGGCCGATAGTCATAGCCCGCATCCAGGCTCAGCGCCGGCTGCTCGGGCAGTGGGCCGAGCACCTTGGCGAAGTCGTCGTAGCGGTTCACGGCGCCTCCCCGGTCGCAGAGCGTGAACAACTCCACGATCACGGCGCCATGCCCGTCCGCGTGCGGAAACCGGCAAAGTCAACGCCTACCCGCAGACGCTCTTTAGAGGGTGATCCGCGTCCCCGAATCCCCCGACCGCTCGATCGCGTCAAGCAGCCGCTGCCGCCGCGCCGCGTGCGCGAAGTCCGGGGAGAGCGCCGTGTCCTGGGCCAGGTCGGCGTGGATCTGCGCGTACTGCGCGCCCACGTTGTAGGCGGTGTGCCTCCGCAGACCGGCAAGTTCCGGTACGTCCAAGTAGCGGGCGGGCAGCGGGATTTCGGCGAGGGCGGCGGCTGTGCCCCGGGCGCCGTGGACGGTGAGCGCGGCCTGCTGAAGGTGGCCGTGGTCGGCCGTGACCACGAGGTCGCCCTCGGTGCCGTTGATCTCCCAGTGGAAGTTCGTGCCCCGGGAGAGCCCGGCGCGGAAGTGCAGCGAGGCGACCGCGCCCGATGCGAGGCGGCCGCTCACCGCGACCTGGTCGTGGACGGTCATCGCCGCCGCGTGGCCCGTGCCCTCCTCGTGCACCACGGGCCGCCGGGTCGCGAGTGTCGAGGAGACCTCGGTGAACTCGCCAAGCACCTGGGCTACGGCGTCGACGGTGTGCCCGAAGGGGATCGTCAGCATGGTGCCGCCGTTCTCGCGGTCCAGGAGGTACGCTCCGCCCGGCTCGAAGGTGGCGCCCCACCGGCGCCCCGACGCCACCAGGCTGGTGGACAGGACCTCGCCCACATACCCGTCGGCGACCAGGTCCCGCACCTGCCGCACCGCGGGCGCCGAGCGGGCCTGAAGCCCGACGAACGTCCGCACTCCGGCCTTCGCCGCGGCGGCCGCGAGCTCCTCTGCCTCGGCGAGCCCGTTGCCCAGCGGCCACTCGGAGAGCACCGCCTTGCCCGCGCCGAGCGCCGCGAGGATCACCTCGCGGTGGAGCGGCACCCGGACGCTGACGACCACCAGGTCCACCTCGTCGCTCGCCACAAGCTCCGCGGTGCTGCCGAAGGCGAGCGGCACCCTGTACTTCTCGCCCGCCGCCCGGGCGGACTCGGCGCTCGAAGCCGAAAGGGCGCGCAGCTCGTACCCCTTGAGGCGGGAGAGAGCGGGCAGGTGCGACTGGGGAGCCCAGCCGCCGCGGGCGGAGAGGCCGACAAGGCCAACGCGGACAGGGGCGGAAGCGGCCATCGAGTGCATGCCGCGAACGTACGGGCGACCCCACGATCACCTGCAAGGGCGCCAAGTATATTTTGGAAACCGTGACAGCTCAGAGGCAGTTTTCCGGCATGGCCGAGCGCGCGTACCGGCACGACATCTACGGATTGCTCTGCCCGGGCCGCGCCGTCTTCGAACTGCTCGCCAACAAATGGACGGGCCTGGCCATCACCGCCCTGGAAGGCGGCCCCCGCCGCTTCGGCGAGCTGCGCCGCAAGCTGGAGGGCGTCAGTCCCAAGGTGCTCACCCAGACCCTGCGGCGCCTGGAGGACAACGGCCTGGTCGTGCGCACCGTCTACCCGGAGGTCCCGCCGCGTGTTGAGTACGAGCTGACCAATCTCGGCCGCGGCGCCCTGGAGCCGCTGGCCCACCTGCGTACCTGGATCCGTGCCAACACCGGCCGGTTCGCCCCCGAAGAGCTGGGGGAATGAGCGGCCGACCTGTCATGTCGAGTTCTTCATCGCCCTCGCCGCCGCGATCATCACCGTCCGTAGCCTCATCCGCCGCGCATGGCCCCTCCACCGCTGACCCAACCGCCCCCGAAGCCCCCGCATCCGGTGACCTACTGGCGGTCGCGTCGGAGATGACCCTGTCCGATGAGGACACGGGCCGATGCCGGATCGAAGGCTTCGGGGCCGTACGCCTCGCGCAGGTCCTCGGCGGACCTGTACAGCCGACGCCGGAGCGCTTCCCAGCCCGTCCCGCCGGGTTCCGCATCCGGGACCACCCCCGCGCAGTCTTCGCATACGGCCGTGAACAGCCGGGTGAGCCAGTTGTTCCAGGTGGTCTCCAACACCTGCCGCGTGCGCCCGAGCCGGTCGCGACGGAACTCGGTGCGGCGGAGCGCGGTAGCAGGGACACCAGCCACTCATGCGCTCTTGGTGAATGTGCCCTTCCACGCAACGTCGAGTGCCTCGAGGAACGTCTCGACCGGCTGGGCACCGGACACGGCGTACTGACCGTCGAAGACGAAGAACGGGACTCCGCCGATGCCGAGTTGCCCGGCCTGCCGCACATCGGCGTCGACGTCGGCGTCGAACGCGCCGCTGTCCAGCGCCTCGTGGGCGGCGCTCCGGTCGAGGCCGATCTCCGCGGCCAGTCCGGCGAGGGTGTCGTGGTCGCCGACATGGAGTCCGTCGGTGAAGTAGGCGCGGAAGAGCCGCTGGACCATGTCGTGCTGACGGCCCTGGCTCTCGGCGAAGTGGATCAGCCGGTGGGCGGCGCGGGTGTTGGTCGCGATCGCGGAGTCGAGCCGGAAGTCCAGTCCGATCTGCGCGGCGCGAGCGGTGACCTGCGCGTTCATCGCCTCGGCCTGCGCCTTGGGGAAACCGCGCTCCTTCGACAGGAGTTCGTTGAGGTCGACGGCATGGTCGGCCGGCAGGTGCGGCATCAGCTGGAAGCTGTGGTAGCGGATCTCGACGTCGGAGCCGTGGGGGAACTTCTCCAGGGCCTGCGCGAGCAGCGTGTCGCCGATGTAGCAGAACGGGCACATGATGTCGCTCCACACATCGACGACGAGCCGGCCCTCGGGGCGCTCGGGCGCGCTCATCAGGAACACTCCCCGTCCACGGTGCACACGCCCACAGTGTCGTCCGACGCGAGCGTCACGAATGCGGGACGCACCCCGGTCGCTTCCGTCCCCTCGCCCCGATCAGGCGTGTCGTCCGCCTGCGCGGAGACATTCCTCAGGCTTGATGTCACGTTCGACGTACCTCTTTCCGAGGAGCGCTGCGCGGCGGTCCGCGGTGTCCGTGTCCCGGGTGGAACACGGGGTCATTTTGACCCGAGGGTCAATTTACCCTTCGGGCGATAACACACATCTTGACCCCAGGGTCAAGATACCTTGCCCCGGGATACCGGGATGCGAGCCCCCCCATGGCGAGAGCGGCCGATGGAGGGCCTGGGCGCCCACCCGGGCTCACAAGGGCGGCAGGAGTCCGAACTGTCCGAGCACCCCGGCGAGATCCCAGTACAGGGCCTCCCGCTCGATCCTGCCGTCCTCGGAGAACCGGTAGACGGTCACCCCGCGCATGGAGAAGCTCTTTCCCTTGGCCAACGTGGACAGATGTGGAGGCAGCCCGTCGAGGGCGCCCTCGAGCGTGCCCGACATGGTCCACTCGCACGTGCCGTCCCGGTCGCCCGCGACGACGGTGTGCACCTCCATGCGGGTGTCCGGGATCGCCTCCAGCCAGGAGCGCACCCCCGCGTCGAGACCGTCGCGTCCTCGCCAGAAGGAGTTGAGCGGGACGTCCTCCGACACCGCGTCGGGGGTGTAGCAGGCGAGCCAGGCTTCCGCATCGCCCGCGCTGATCGCGGCCAGGCAGGTACGGACGAGGGCTTCATGGGCGCACATGTGTTCTCCGGTGTGGGAGCAGGACGCCCGTACGGGAGCGTCAGCTGTTGGGGACCGGCCGCAGGATGGAAGACAACGTGCGGTCGAGGATGTCCGGGACACTCTTGGTCTTGAGGTGCCGTGCGTCGGCCTCGGCGGCCGCCGCGTGCAGCAGGCTGTAAAACGTGGTCACCAGCCAGGCCAGCGGCAGGTCGGTGCGGAAGACCCCTTCCTCCTGGCCGCGAACCAGGATTCGCTCCACGCGGGCGAGCACCTTCTTGTGGTGGGTACGGCGACGGGCCGGGGCGATGACGCCCTCGGAGGCCAGGAGGAGGAAGGCGTGGCGCTCCAGGATGTGCCAGCCGGACCGGACGAGCCGCGAGAACGCCTCGTCCGCGGGGCCCTCGTCCAGCCGCTGGGCCTGGAGCGCGGTATCGGCCTGCTGTACGGAATCCTCCAGCACGGCGTCCAGGAGTGCTTCACGGGACGGGAAGTGCGCGTACAGCGTGACCCGGCTGACCCCGGCCGCCTTCGCCACCGCGGTCAGGCTCATGTTCGGGTCCTGGCGGAAACAGTCGATGGCGGCGGCGATGATGGCCGCGATGCTGCGTTCCGCGTCGGCGCGGCGACGCGGTTCGTCCCGTTCCGATCCGGTGGTTCGGCGTACCTTGTTCTGCGGCGTGGACATGGTGGGAGCGTATGTCACCTCCTTCGCGCCGTACCACGCAGTCGGTGGCCCGGCGCAGCGGGTCTACGGGCGGCCCCGGAGCGGGTGCCCGCTGCGCGGGTCACGCACGGGGGCGGGGTCCCGGCTCCGTGGGAGCGGACTCGTCCGCGCCCGGCCCGTCCGCGGACCCGGTCCTGCCCTTCGGGAAGAACACCAGTGATACAACGATGCCGACGGCGGCGACGACGGCTCCGGTGAACATGGCGGGTGCCATGCCGGAGACGAAGGCGGAGCGGGCGGCCTCGGCGAGCGCCTGCCCGGCCCGTCCGGGGAGCTCGCCGGCGACGGCGAACGCGGCGCCGACTGATTCACCGGCGTGGTGCAGCGCCGGCCCGGGCAGTCCGGCCGCGGCCCCGCTGTCCGCCAGCCGGTCGCGGTACGTGCCCGCGAGCAGGCTGCCGAGTACGGCCACGCCGAGCGCGGAGCCGAGCTGCACGGCCGCACTGTTGGTGGCGGATCCGACGCCGAGGTCGTCCTCGGGGAGCGAGCCGACGATGGCGTCGCTGGTCGGGCCGATGATGAAGCCGGCGCCGAAGCCCAGGAAGAGCATGGCGGCGAGCACCCGGCCGTAGCCGTCACCGTCCCCGGTGGTGGCCAGGAGCAGCAAGGAGACGGTGGCGAAGGTGAGGCCGGCGGCGGCCAGCCACCGGGTGCCCACGTGCTGCCCGAGGAAGGACGCGAGCGGGGCCGCGACCAGGATGACCAGGGCGGTCGGTGCGATCCGCATGCCGGTCTCCCCCGCGTCGTAGCCGAGGACGAACTGGAGGTACTGGACGAGCACGAACAGCGCGCCGAGCAGCGACAGCAGGCCCAGGAAGACCAGGACGTTGCCCACGGCGAGGCGGCGGTTGGCGAAGATCCCCAGGGGGAGCATCGGCTCCTTGGCGGTGCGCTCGCGGCCGAGGAAGGCGGCCAGCAGCACTGCCGAGACGGCGAAGCCGATGAGCACCGGCGCACTGGTCCAGCCCTTGACCGGGCCCTCGATGATCGCCCACAGCAGGGTGCCGACGCCGAGGACGGAGAGTGCGGCGCCCGGCAGGTCCAGCCGCCGGGTGATGGCGGCGCGCGAGTTCGGCACGATCCTGAGGGCCACCGCCAGGGCGACGATCCCGATGGGGACGTTGATCAGGAAGACGGAGCCCCACCAGAACTCACCGAGCAGCCAGCCGCCGACCAGCGGCCCCATCGCCAGACCGACACCGATCATCGCGGACCACAGTCCGATCGCCTTCATCCGCTCCGCCGGATCGGTGAAGACCGATCCGATGATGGAGAGCGTCGCGGGCATGATGAGCGCCTCTCCGACTCCCATCACGGCGCGGGCGGCCATGAGGGACGTGGTGCTGTCCGAGAAGGCGGCGACGGCCGAGGCGCCCGAGAAGAGGACGAGGCCGATCAGGAAGACGGGCTTACGGCCGAATCGGTCCGCGACGCTGCCCGCGACGAGCATCAGACCGGCGGCCATCAGGCTGTAGATGTCCACCAGCCACTGCAACTCGCTGGTGGTGGCGCCGAGTTCACTCACGAGCGTGGGAAGCGCGACGTTCAGCACGGTGACGTCGAGGCCGACGATCAGCAGGCTCAGGCACAGCACCGCCAGGATCGGCCAGCGCAGCGGATGGCCCGCAGCGCCGGGGGCGGTGGCGACTGGGGACGGGGACGGTACGGAACCCACGGCACACTCCATAAGTTGAACACCACTGTTCGGGTTCACTGTAATGCCGCACCCGGCGTAAGTCGAACAGTAATGTAAAGATTAGGCCCGGCCGCCGGGTCGGGCGTGCCCGGCGGCCACCGGATCGGTCAGCCCGCCGCCGAAGTCGGCTCCACGGCCCCCGCCGGGACCAAGGAGCGCGAGACGCTCCGCAACTTCTCGCAGGTCTCCTCCAGCTCCCGGTCCGGCGACGAATCTCCGACGACGCCGGCGCCCGCCCGCAGCCAGGTCCGCCCCTGCTGCCGGAAGACCGTACGGAGGACCAGCGCCGCGTCCAGCGAGCCGTCACTGCCGACCGTCAGCACCGCTCCGCTGTAGAGCCCCCGCGGCCCCGGCTCCAGCCGGCGGATGGCCTGGAACGCGGCCGCCTTCGGGACCCCGGAGGCGGTGACCGCGGGGAAGAGGGCGGCAAGTGCGGGCCACGGCCCCCGGTCCATGTCCGGCAGCTCACCGCTGACCCGTGAGGCGATGTGCTGGACGCTCCCGCGCTCCTTGACGGCCATGAACTCCTCGGCGCGCACCGATCCCTCGCGGCAGACCCCCGCCATCTCCTCCCATGCCACCTGGACGGATATGGCGTGCTCGTAGATCTCTTTCGCGTCCGTGAGCAGCTCCGCGCGGCGGGCCGCGTCCTCGGCGCGGTCCCCGACGAGCGCGCGGGTGCCGGCCAGCGGCTGGGTGGACACCCGGCCGTCCTCCGAGACCTCCAGGACGGTCTCCGGGCTGAAGCCGACGGCCTCGATGCCGCCGAGGTCGAGCAGGAAGGAGCGGGCCGGCGAGTTGACCGCACGGCCGGCCAGGTACGTCGCGGGCAGGTCCAGGTCCCGCTCGACCGGGATGGCGCGCGAGACGATGACCTTCTGGAGCTCACCTGAGCGGATCGCCTCGACGGCGCGTGCGACGGAGGCCCGGTAGGAGCCTTCGGGCGACTCGCCCAGGTCGACCGGCACGGGGGTGAACTCCACGGGCCCGGCGTCCGGTTCGGTGGCTGCGAGCAGCGCGCGCACCGCGGCCTCCTCTGCCGCGGCGCTACATCGGATCTCGGCTCCGCCGGCCGACAGGCGGACCTCCGTCTCCGGGATCACCAGGCGCAGCAGCGGCTCGGTGCCGAGCTCCACCGGCTCCCCGGCGAGGGCGTACGACAGCTCGAAGGCGGCCCAGCCGTATGCCCGCCAGTCCGGATACGGCAGCAGGGACAGCATCCGGTGAACGGTTTCCAAGGGGTCTTCGTGCCAGGGTGCGCTGGTGACCTCGCCCTGATGGTCGAGTGTCACCCGGGATCTGTCGAGCACCAGAGCCGCACGGACGCCGCCGGCGTACCACCAGGCTCCGTCCCGCTCGTACACCACGTACTGCCCGTGCGGTCCGGCTTCGGCCAGCCGGACCGCGGCCCGCTCCGGGCTCCCGGAGAACGGGGCGTGGCCGGTCCGGGGCGGCAGGGTGGTCGTGGACATGTGAAGTCTCCTTCGTGACATACGAAATCGGCTCGGCCGCGATGAGGGAACCGGTGCGGGAGTGGAGGTCAGCTCTGCCGGGCGACGGAGTCGGACGCACGCCGCGCGAGGGCGCGCTTGTCGACCTTTCCGACGCCGGTGAGCGGAAGCGCGTCGAGGACGTGGACGACGTCCGGCTTCTTGTACGGGGCGAGGCCGCGCTCGTCGAGGAAGGCGTCGAGCGCTCCGTCGCCGAGGGCGGCGTGGCCCTCACGCAACACGATCCAGGCACAGGTGCGTTCGCCGAGGTACTCGTCGGGAACGGGCACCACGGCCGCGTCCAGCACCGCGGGGTGGGCGCGCAGATGGCCTTCCAACTCGTCCGAGGAGACCTTGTCGCCACCGCGGTTGACGAGGTCCTTCTTCCGCCCCTCGATGACGATGTCGCCGTCCGGGAGCTGTCGGACGAGGTCGCCCGTGCGGTAGAAGCCGTCGTCGGTGAAGGCGGTCTTGTTGTACTCGGCGGCGCGGTAGTAGCCGCGCAGGGTGTACGGGCCGCGGGTGAGCAACTCGCCGGTGGTGTACGGCATGACGTCCGTGCCGTCGGCGTCCACCACCCGTATCTCGTCGTCGGGGCTCATCGGGCGGCCCTGGGTGGTCGCGATGCGCTCCGCGTCGTCGCCACGGCGCGTCATGCAGAGCAACCCCTCCGCCATGCCGAAGACTTGCTGCAACTCGCAGCCGAGGGTGGCCTGCACCCGCCGGGCCGCGTCCGGGCTCAGCCGGGCCCCGCCCACCTGGAGCAGGGTCAGGCTGCCGAGGTCGTGGGGGCTCCAGTCGACGGCTTGCGACCACAGCGCGGCGAGCGGAGGCACCACGGCCGTCGCGGTCACCCGATGCTCCTCGATCAGTCCGAACGCGGTGTCCGGATCGGGGGATTCGGCCAGTACGACGGTCCCGCCGGCCTGGAGGGCGCCGAGCGCGCCCGGGCAGGCCAAGGCGAAGTTGTGGGCGACGGGCAGGGCCGCGAGATAGACCGTGTCGCGGTCGAAGCCGCAGAGCTCGGCGCTGGTCCGGACGTTGTAGGCGTAGTCGTCGTGGGTGCGCGGGATGAGCTTGGGCAGGCCGGTGGTGCCGCCCGAGACCAGGAGTACCGCCGCGTCCTGCGGATCGGGGGTGACGAACGCGGGGAGCCCGGGGGCCTCCCGGCCCGCCCGCTCGACATCGGCGAGCGCGGTGTGCGGGCCCGGGTCGCCGACCACCAGGACATGGCGGAGAGCGGGCACGTGCGCGCGCACGTCATCGGCGAGTTCGCGGTAGTCGAAGCCCGAACCGGCCTCGGTGTCGGGGATGACATAGGCCACGGCTTCGGCGTGTCCACACAGATGGAGGGCCTCGCTCCGCCGGTACGCGGGCAGACCCAGCACCGGTACGGCGCCGATCCGGAGCATGGCGAAGAGGAGGACGAAGAAGTCCGGGACGTTGGGGAGCTGGACGACGATCCGGTCACCGGGGCCGACACCGAGACGGACGAGGCCGGCGGCGAGGTGGCCGGCGCGACGGTCCAGTTCGGCGTAGGTGAGCCGCTGTCCGTCGGCGACGAGGGCGCTGGCCTCCCCGAACGTCCGCGCGTGCCCGGTGAGGAAGGAATCGAGCGGACGGCCCTGCCAGTACCCGGCCTTCCGATACCGCTCCGCCAGCGCTCCTGGCCATCGAACCATGTCCACGAAGAATCTCACTCCTCACGCCGAGGGAAATCATCGGCAGTACTCACGGGGCATTTTCAACGCTAACACCGCCGTAAAGACTCCCCCGCTCGAAAAGTCAGAGGCAATCTGAATTTGGTCAGCGTTTGGCAAAATCCGGCGCGCTCACGACGCATTGTTGCCCTGGTTAAATGGGATACATCCGTTCATATCTGGCATGACAGGGGCGGGTATTCACCCTTCGGCCACCCCTCTTCTCCCCGCCGCTTTCATGCCGTAGGTTGACAAAGGTTCGCCCTCGGCGAGAGCGCAGAACGGTCGCCTCGATTACCGTCGACGAATTCACCCAATGGCTCTGCAATTTCATTCCACCCGCATTCTGGCCACGCAATGAAAGGTCGGTCTCTTGGTCAGGTACGAGCAGTCCTGGCTGTGGACGCCCCAACCCCGGCGCCGGCCCGTGCTGCGGCTGATCTGCTTCCCGCACGCGGGCGGCTCGGCCCGGTTCTTCCGGACGTGGACGGACGACCTGCCGGACTCCGTCGAACTGGCCGCCGTACGGTATCCGGGGCGCGACGAGCGCGACGGCGAGCCCGTGCCCGGACACCTCGAGGAGTTGGCGCAGCCGACCGCGAAAGCGCTGGCCGAGACGGGCGACGTACCGCTGGTGCTCTTCGGGCACGGCATGGGCGCGGCCCTCGCCTTCGAGACGGCCCGGCTCCTGACCGCCGGTCACCTGCCCTCCCCGCGCGCGCTGTTCGTCTCCGGGCAGCCGGCGCCGACGGAGAGCCGGCGCCCGGAACCGCGGCGACGCGACGACGAACCCGCCACGCTGCGCCGCCTCACCGGAGCCGGTGGCATTCCGCCGGACACCGTGTACGCCGACCTCCGGCTCGCCCGGAGCTACCACTACCGGCCGGGGCCACCGCTGGCCTGCCCCGTCACCGCCCTGGTCGGCACACACGACAGCCACGTCAGCGCCCGGCAGGCCGATGCCTGGCGCTCGTGCACGACCGGGCCGTTCACGCTGCGGGCCATGCCGGGTGATCACTTCTACCTCGTCCCGCGCCGTGCGCAACTGATCGCTTTCCTGCTCACCAGCCTCGGCGGCATCAGGGCCGTGTCGCCGGACGCGACGCCCCGGCCCGCCGCCACGCTCTGCTCTAGGAGACCTCGCCCATGACGGCTCCCGCCCCCGATGCCCGCCTGGACCTTCAGGTGTTGCAGGACGTCCACACGGAGGTGCTCACGCGGATCCCGTACAACAGTGCCGCCCAATACCACCTCCACTACGGGACAGGAACGTCCCCCGAGCGGTTCGGGACCGCCTGCGCCTGGCAGACGTTCAGCGCGGGCGAGCTGGTGGCCCTGCGTACCGGTGCGACGGCCGAGTACCGCGTCGGAGGCCGCCACGTCTGCGCGCTGTACGACGACGGCAAGGCCCTGACCCTCCTCGACCCGTATCTGCTGCACCGCGCACCACTGCGGCTCGCGCGCACGGATGCCGTGGACGGCGCCGTACGGGCCGACGCCGACGCCTACCCGCTGCGCCGCCGTCCCGACGGCTCGCCCGCCCCGTCGACCCTCCGTGCCGTCTGGCGGCCGGCCGACGGCCTGCTGCGGCTCCAGTACCTGCGCTACAGTCCGCGCGTCGGCGAGACCGTCACCCACCGGGCGTACACCATGCGTCCCGGGGACACGGTCGACGAACTGCCCGTACCGGCCCCGCTGGTGCGTGAACTGCTGCTGCACCCCGAGCAGAACAACCTGTCCATACGGGCCGTGCATCCCGGCGACGACCATCTCACCGAGGTCGCCCTTCCCTTCTCGGGACGCCCCCGCGGCGCGCTCGCCGACCGGCGGGCGCTCATCGCCCGCGACAACCAGGGCACGGTGAGCACCTGGGGCGAGATCGCCTTCGACCGCGAACTCCAGCGGGTCGCGGATGCCTTGCGCACCACACCCGAGGAGGTCGTGGACCACCTCGTCGAGGCCGCCGCGCTCTACGACGCCGCCGCCCCGGCCTCGATCGTGGTTCCCGAGTACTCCCTGGAGGACGCGTGACCGGCCGCCGCCCCCGCTCCTTCTTCCTGGCCGGACTCATGCAGGGGGCGCGGACCGGGGCCGGTCTCTCGGACCAGAGTTACCGCGGCCGGCTGAGCCGTCTCATCCTCGAGCACGAACCCGGCGCCGTGGTGCATGACCCCGGCCTGCTGATGAAGGAGTGGATCGGTGAGCACGAAGAGGCCATCCGGAAGGGGCACGCCGCGCTTGCGCACACCCCGGAGGTGCGCCGGGCCGCCCTCGATCCCGCGGTCGCCCTGCTGACCGCCACCTTTCACCGGCTCACCGTCCTCGCGGGCGAGAGCGACGTGTGCGTGGCCTGGCTGCCGGACCACGAGCCCAGCATGGGCACCGCCGCCGAGATGCTCAGCGCCCACCGCGCCGGCGCCACGGTCGTCGCCGTCACCCAGATGCGTCAGAACCTCGCGGTGCTGTCCTGCTCCGACGTCATCCTGCCCGACCTCCCCGCCCTCGAGCGCTGGCTCCAGGAGCCCGTGGAAACCGGTGACGCGGTATGAGCGATCCCACCGACAAGCCCCGGGAGGCGTGCGGCGTCGCCGGGATGTGGGGAGCCACGGGGGACGCCGCGCCCCTCGTACGGACCATGCTGGCGGCGCTGCAACACCGTGGCCGGCAGAGCGCGGGCATCGTCGCCTGCCGTGACGGGCGCATGGAGCGCCGGGCCGGCGCGGGCCGGGTCGACGAGGTCTTCGCCACACCGGGGAGCCTGCCGAGCGGCCCCGGCGCCGTGGGCCATGTCCGCTACGCCACCTCCGGCAGCGGCGCCTCGGCGGCCGGCGGTACGCCGTCCGACGCCGAGCTCGCCCAGCCCGTCCTGGCCGGTCCGCCGGACCACCCCGCGCTCGCCGTGGCCCACAACGGCACCCTGGTCGACGCCGAGCGGGTCGCGGCCGCCCGCGGCGTACCGTGGGTGCCGGGCCACTCCGACACCGCGCTCCTCGCCCGGCTGCTGCACACCGCGACGGACGTCGGCGCGGTGTCGCTGCCGACCGCCCTGCACGATGTGCTGCCCACGGTGACCGGGGCATACGCCCTGGTCCTCACCGACGGCTCACGCATGTACGGGGTACGGGATCCGCACGCCTTCCGGCCGCTGTGCCTGGGACGTCTGGGTGACGCCTGGCTGCTCGCCTCCGAGTCGGCCGCGCTGGCCGCCGTCGGCGCCGCGTTCGTCCGGGAGCTGGAGCCGGGCGAGGTGGTGGAGGTCGACCGCGACGGCATCCACAGCAGTTGGCTCGGCGCCCCCGGGGCGCGGCGCGCCACCTGCCTCTTCGAATACGTGTACTTCGCACGCCCCGACTCGGTCCTGGACTCCCGGAGCGTGTACCACACCCGGTACGCGGCCGGGATCGCGCTCGCCGAGCACGCCCCGCCGCCACCCGACGCGGTCGACCCGGCGATCGTCGCCGTTCCCGAGACCGCGCGCGTGGCCGCGGACGGCTACGCCTGGCGGTCCCGGCTGCCGACGGTTCAGGGGCTGTTGCGCCACAGCGGGGCAGGCCGCTCGTTCATCGGCGGCACCGCCGACGACCGCGAGGCCACGGTGAGGGCCAAGCTGTCGGCCGTGCCCGCCGCGGTGGCGGGCCGGTCCGTGCTGCTGGTCGACGACTCCTTGGTCCGCGGCACCACCATGGCCGCGGTCGTCGCCCTCGTGCGTGCCGCCGGCGCCCGGGACATCCACCTGCGCATCGCCTCACCGCCGCACCGCCTGCCCTGCTTCTACGGCATCGATACCGGACGGGGCGACACACTGTTCGCCGCCGGCCGGACCGATGACCGACTCGCCGCCGAACTGGGGTGCGACAGCGCGGAGTTCCTCCCGCTGACCGATCTGATCCGGGCCGTCGGCACCACCGCCGACGAGCTCTGCACCGCCTGTCTCGACGGGCGCTACCCCACCGCCGGTCCGGCCGGCCGCCCCATCGCACTCACCCGGAAGAGAGCCCTGAATTGACGACCACCACGGAGAGAAACCCCCTGGAGAGCCGCGGCGGGAGGCTCTTCGCGCGCTACTACGACGCGATCACCGCGCGCGCGGAGGAGAAGTGGGGGCGACCGCTGCGGACCCTGATGTTCGGCGAGCTGACCGGCGACGTCCTGGAGGTCGGTGCCGGCTCCGGAGCCAACCTCCCCTATTTCGCCAAGGCCGACTCGCTGGTCGCCGTGGAGCCCGCCGGTGAGATGCGCGTGAAGCTGACGCGGAAAGCCGAGGAGGTGCCGCTCGACGTCACGGTCGTGGACGCCCGGGCCGAGCGGCTGCCGCTGCCCGACGACGCCTTCGACACGGTGGTCTGCACGCTCGTGCTCTGCACCGTCGCCGACCTGCCCGCGGCGCTGGACGAGATCCGACGCGTACTCAAACCGGGCGGGCGGCTGGTCTTCTTCGAGCACGTCCGGTCCCCCGGCGCGGTCGGCCTGCTCCAGGACGTGCTGGCCCCGCTGTGGCGCCGGATCGCCGGCGGCTGCAACGCCAACCGGCGCCTGCTCCCGGCGCTGCGCGACGCGGGCTACCGGGTGCGTGTCCACGAGGTCGTCCGACCGTGGCCGCGCTACCCCACGAACACACCGTACCTGCGGGGCACCGCGGAGCCGCTGCCCCGCCCCGCCGTGCGCGCCTGGTCGGAGGACATGTGACGGTGAACACCCCGACCACACAGCCGCTCGGGCTGGCGGCGGCGGTGCGCGATGCCGCGCGGCTGCGTCCCGACGCCACGGCCATGACGTTCCTCGACTACGCGACCGATCGCTCCGGCACCGCGGTCGACGTCACCTATCGTCAGCTCCACACGAAGGCGGCGGCGGTGGCGAGCGCGCTGAGCCGGACGTCGTCCCCCGGCGACCGGGTCGCCATCCTCTGCCCGCACACCGCCGACTACGTCGCCGCCTTCCTCGGTTGCCTGTACACCGGGGTGCTCGCGGTGCCGCTGTACGCACCGGACGCGTCGCGGTCCGACGAGCGGCTGCTGCTCGCGATGGCCGACTGCGCCCCGAGCGCCGTCCTGACGACCACACCCCACGAGCAGCAGGTGCGGCACCTTCTCGGGGGCGCCTCCACGGCGGTCGTCGCCGTGGACACGGCGGACCCGGCGCAGGCCCGTGGCGTGCTGCTGCCCGTGGCGGAGCGTCCTGACGACATCGCGTACCTGCAATACACCTCGGGCTCCACGCGGAACCCGGCGGGCGTCGAGGTCACGCACCTCAACCTCGCCGTCGGGGCCGAGCAACTGCGCGCCGGGCTCGGCATCGGCGAGGACGCCCGGATCGCCGGCTGGCTGCCGTTCTTCCACGACATGGGGCTGCTGCTGATGATCGCCGTGCCGCTGATCACCGGCACCCCGGCGGTCCTGATGGCACCCTTCGCCTTCATCCAGCAGCCGGTTCGCTGGCTGCGCGCGATCAGCGACCACCGGGCCACGCACACCGTATCGCCCAACTTCGGCCTGGACCTGTGCGTCGACCGGATCTCCGGGCAGGCCCGCGAGGGCCTCGACCTGTCGTCACTGCGCGCCCTCGTCAACGGCTCCGAGCCGGTGCGCGCGACCACCCTCGACCGCTTCACGGCGCGGTTCGGCCCGTACGGGTTCCAGGACACGGCCCACTGCCCGAGCTACGGCCTCGCGGAGGCCACCCTCGCCGTCACGCTCGGCGGCCCGGAGGCCCCCCGGACGCTCCGGCTGAGCCGGGCGGAGTTGGCCCGGGACCGGGTGCGGGTGCTGCCGGACGGCGACACCGACGGCTACCGCGTGGTCGCCTGCGGAACCCCCGCCGACCAGGAGGTGCGCATCGTCGACCCGGCCACCGGCGAGCCCCTCCCGCCGGACGCGGCGCGCACCGGCGAGGTGTGGGTGCGCGGCACGAACGTGTGCGCCGGATACTGGCGCCAGCCGGAGCGCACCGCCGAGGTCTTCGGCGCGGCGCTCTCCGGAGCCGCGGGCCCGGAGAGCGGGGCGGACGGCGGCGGATCCTGGCTGCGCACCGGTGACCTGGGGTTCGTGCACGACGGCGAACTGTATTTGACGGGTCGGCTCAAGGACCTGATCGTCGTGGACGGCCGCAACCACCATTCGGCAGATGTGGAACTGACCGTTCAAGGCGCGGACTCGGCGATCCGTCCCGGCCATGTCGCCGCCTTCCCGGCCGGTCTGCTCGGCGAGGACGGCGAGCGGGCCGTCGTCGTGGCCGAACTCGACCGGGGCCGGGCGAGCGCGGATCTCGCGGAGGTCCGCTCCACGATCCGCAGGTCGGTGCTGTCCAGGCACTCGCTGGACGTCGCGGAGGTGGTGCTGATCCGGCGCGGGACCCTGCCGAAGACGACGAGCGGCAAGATCCGCCGGGCCGCCTGCCGCGACCTCTATCTCGCCGGTGCGCTGACCGCCGCGACGACGGCCGGGGAGGGGAGCCGGTGACCGGTTCCCCGGCCTCGGCGGAGGACGTGCGCCACCTGCTCGTCGCGCGCGCCGCCCGTCGCGCCGGCATCCCCGAGGAGCGGGTCGACCCCGACCTGCCGTTCGACGCGTACGGGTTCACCTCGGTCGACGCGGTGACCCTGTCGGGCGAGCTGGAGGAGTTGCTCGACCGGACCCTGGCACCGACCGTGGTGTGGCAGCACCCCACCATCCGGCAGTTGCTCGCCTTTCTGACCGGAGCCCCGGCAGCACCCGCCCCGGTCCGGGCTCCGGCCGCTCGCCCCGGCGGCGAGGGAGACATCGCCATCGTCGGGCTGGGCTGCCGGCTGCCCGGCGGGGTCGGTTCACCGGCCGGGCTGTGGGAGTTGCTCCGCTCCGGCGGCGACGCCGTCGGCACCGTGCCCGCCGAGCGGTGGGACTCCTACCGTCAGGTCTCGCCCGGCCACGCGGCGGCGGTCGAGCGGGCGAACCGGCACGGCGCCTTCCTGGCCGATGTCGAAAGCTTCGATGCCGAGTTCTTCGGCATCTCGCCGGCGGAGGCCGCCGAGATGGACCCACAGCAGCGGATCCTGCTGGAGGTCGCCTGGGAGGCGCTGGAGCACGCGGGGGTGCCGGCCGACGGGCCGGCCACCGGCCACACCGGCGTGTACGTGGGTGCGTGCAGTGACGACCACGGGCGGAGCGCCCTGGACGATCTGCCCTCGATCACGGCACGTACCGGTACCGGATCCGCCATGAGCATCATCGCCAACCGGCTCTCGTACGTGCTCGACCTGCGCGGCCCCAGCCTGACCGTCGACACGGCCTGCTCCTCGTCCCTGGTGGCGCTGCACCTGGCCCGGCAGGCCCTGCTCGCCGGGGAATGCGACACCGCGCTGGTCGGCGGGGTGAATCTGATGCTGTCGCCGGGCGTGACGCTCAACTTCGGGGAGAGCGGCGCCCTTTCGCCCGGCGGCCGGTGCCGGCCCTTCTCGGCCGGGGCCGACGGCTACGTGCGAGGCGAAGGGTGCCTGGTGACCGTGGTGCGCCGGCTCGACGACGCACTGCGCGACGGCGACCGGATCCTCGCCGTCGTCCGTGCGACCGGCATGAACCAGGACGGCCGCTCCAACGGCCTGATGGCGCCGAACCCCGCCGCCCAGGAGGCGCTGATCCGCGAGGTGTGGGACCGCTCCGGCCTCGATCCGGCGGACGCCGGATATCTGGAGGCACACGGCACCGGCACCCCGCTGGGCGACCCGATCGAAGCGGCCGCCCTCGGCGCCGCCCTCGGCAGTCGCCGGTCCGCGGCGTCCCCGTTGCGCATCGGCTCGGTCAAGTCCAACCTCGGCCACCTGGAAGGGGCGGCCGGGCTCGCCGGGCTGGCCAAATGCGCGCTCGCCCTGCACCACGAGCTCATCCCGGCAAGCCTGCACCACACCGCCCCGAACCCCCGCATCGCACTGGACGACCTGGGCCTGGCCGTGGTGGACCGCCCCCGCCCGTGGCCGCGCAGCGGCCGCCCGCGCACCGCCGGTGTGAGTTCCTTCGGATTCGGCGGGACCAACGCCCACGCGGTGCTCGTCGAGGCCCCGGCCCCCGTCCCCGCCGCCCCCGAGACCGTGACCGCGACCGTCACCGAGTGAGAGTGGACCGACAGCATGCCCCAGGGAGAAATGCTCTTCGCGCTCTCCGCCCGCACACCCGCCGCACTGCGCGGCAACGCCGCCCGGCTCGCCCATTGGCTGACCGACGAGGGCGCGGACACTCCGCTCGCCGACGTGGCGCACACCCTCGCGCAGCGCCGGACCCATCTGCCGGAGCGCTTGGTGATCCGGGCGGCGGACCGCGCGACGCTCGCGCTGCGCTTGCGTACGACCGCGGACGGCGGGGAGCCGGGACCGCACAGCGCGCGGGGAAGGGCTCCGCACGCGAACGGCACCGCCCCGGTGTTCGTCTTCTCCGGGCATGGCTCGCAGTGGGACGGCATGGGCGCCCAACTCCTGGCCCAGGAGCCGCTGTTCGCGGCGGTCATCGACCGTCTCGAACCGGTCGTACGAGCGGAGACCGGCCTGTCCCTGCGCGTGCTCGTCACCGAGGACGGGCTGGCGGGTGCCGGCATGGACCGTGTCCAGCCCGCCGTGTACGCCATGCAGGTCGGCCTCGCGGAGGTGTGGCGCGGGCTCGGCATCCATCCGGGCGCCGTGATCGGCCACTCGATGGGCGAGATCGCCGCGGCCGTGGTCGCGGGGGCGCTCGCACCCGAGGACGGGGCGCGGGTCGTCTGCCGCCGGTCCCGGCTGATGGAGGAGCGTCTCGCCGGCACCGGCGCGACGGCGCTGGTGGAGCTGGACGCCGCCGAGGCGTGCCGCCGTCTGGACGGCCGTCCGGGTATCTCGGTCGCCGTGCACTCGTCGCGGCGCGCCTGTGTGGTCGCCGGCCTGCCCGCGGTCGTGGAGGAATTCGTGGCCGAGTGCCGGGACGAGGGGTTGCTCGCCCGGCTGGTGCCCGGGGTACGCATCGGGGCGCACAGCCCACTGGTCGACCCCCTGCTCGAAGACCTGCGCACGGCCCTGTCCGGCATTCCGTGCGGCGATGTGGAACTCCCCTACTACAGCGCCACATCGTACGATCCGAGAGAGCGGCCCGTGCTGGACGCCGCGTACTGGGCCGCGAATCTCCGTCGCCCCGTGCGGCTGCTGGAGGCGGTCCAAGCGGCCGTACAGGACGACCGGCGGGTCTTCCTCGAGGTCTCGCCCCACCCGGTCGTCGCGCACTCGGTCCTGGAGACCGTGACGCAGGCCGACAGCGCGCGCCGGGACCGCTGCACCGTGCTGGGCACCCTCAGCCGCGGCGTCCCCAGCGACACCGCCCTGGCGGACACGCTCGCCGCCCTGCACTGCGCGGGCGTTCCGTTGCCCCGCGAGGCGGTCCCGGCGGGCCGGCACGCCGAACTCCCCACCTACGACTGGCAGCACCAGAGTTTCCCCTCCCCGCGCCGCGCCCCCCTGGACACTCCGGCGCACCCGCTGCTCGGCCGCCGGACCACGCTGCCCGGCATGCCGGTACGCCATGTGTGGCAGAGCGTCGTCGGCCTGGACCGGCTGCCCTGGCTCGGCGACCACCGCGTGCACGGCGACCCGGTGCTGCCGGGCACCGCCCACGCGGAGCTGGCCGTGGCCGCGGCCTGCGAGGTGTTCGGCGCCGGGCCGGACGAGGTGGAGATCACCGAGCTCACCTTCGAGCACGTCCTGTCCGTCGCGGAACCCGCCACCGTCACCACCACCCTGGAGGAGGACGCCGAGGGACCCGGTGGCTCCGTCGTGGTCGTCGCCGGTTCGGGCGGCGCCACCACGACGCTGGCCCGCGCCCGGGCGACCGTCGGCCGGGCCGCCGCGGCGGCTCCCGGCGGCCCGCGGCAGGATCCGCCGGACAGCGGCGTACGGCACGACGTGCGGGACGTCTACACCGCGCTGCGTGCCCTCGGCCAGGAACACGGGCCCGCCTTCACGGGGCTGACGGCCGTGCGCGTGGACGGGAACTCCGCCGTCAGCCGGGTGGACCGCCCGTCGGTGCTGCCGCCGGACGGCCGGTTCCGGTTCCATCCGGCCCTGCTCGACGCCTGTCTGCACGGGCTGGGCGCACTGCTGCCGCCCGGCACGGAGGGCACACATCTGCCGACCGGAGTGGAGCGGCTCCGTGTCACCGGGCAGCCGGGGGGCACGCTCGTCTGCCGGGCCCGGCTGAGCCCCGGCCCGGTCGACGGCGCCCTGTCGGCGGATGTGGAGATCGCCGACGACCGGGGCGTACCGGTCGCGGAACTGACCGGCGTACGGCTCCGCCCGGTCGGCGAGGAAGCGCGCCCGGTCGCTGTCGCGCCCCTGCTGCACCGGATGGACTGGGACGCCGTGCCTCCGCCGAAACCGCGGCGGGGCGACGGGCGGTGGCTGCTCCTCGTGGGCGCCGAACCCGCGACTCCGCGTCGTACCGCGGTCGTCGCCGCGCTGTCGGCCGCCGGTGTCCACACCGTGGCCGTCGGCCCCGACGGCCCCTGGGACACCGGGCGGGCCGTGGACGGTGTCGTCCTCGCGGCGTGGGAGGGGGAGGCCGGGACCGCCGACGCGGCGGAGTCCGCGGAGCTCCGGGTGCGCTCGATGCTGCGGCTGGTCGCCGGGCTGCTGCGCGCTCATGACGAGGCCGGCACCCCACCACCCCCGCTGACGGTCCTCACCCGGCGTGCTCAGCAGGTGCGCGCCGGTGAGCAGCCGGATCCGGCACAGGCCGCGCTGCGCGGAGTCGTCCGTACGCTGCGCCAGGAACGACCCGAACTCCGCGCCCGCTTCGTCGATGTGGACGACCTCGGGTCGCCCCTCCTGGCCGGGGAGCTGCTCGCGGCGGACGGCCCCGACGAGGTGGCGTGGCGGGACGGCGAGCGCTGGGTGGCGCGGCTTGTCCCGGGGCCGCCGACGGCCCCGCGGCGCGACCGGGTGGTGGTACGTCCGGGCGGCGGCTATCTCGTCACCGGCGGTACCCGTGGACTGGGGCTCGCCACCGCGCGCTGGCTCGCGGAGCGGGGCGCCGGGGCCGTGGTGCTGGGCGGACGAGGGCTCGTCGACGACGACTGCGCCGCGGAGTTGGACCGGATCCGGGAGCTGGGCACCAGGGTCGAGCTGGTCGCCGGGGACGTGGCGCAGCCCGGGACGGCCGAGCGGATGACGGCGGCGCTGGCCGAGTCCGGCGCCCGGCTGCGGGGCGTGGTGCACTCGGCAGCCGTGCTGGAGGACGCGCTGGTGACCGAGCCCGACGCCATGAGGCTGCGGCGGGTGTGGGGGCCGAAGGCGGGCGGCGCGTGGCGCTTGCACGAGGCCACCGCGGACGCCGGGCTCGACTGGTGGATCGGCTACTCCTCGCTGGCGTCGCTGGTGGGCTCGCCCGGTCAGGCCGAATACGCCGCGGCGAACGCCTTCCTGGACGCCGTGGTGTCGCTGCGCCGGTCGGCGGGGCTGCCCGCGCTGACGGTCAACTGGGGCCCGTGGGGTGAGATCGGCGCGGTGCGCGGCCGGAGCATCCCGGGAGTGGGCGAGCTCACCGTCCGCGAGGGCTTCGCGGCACTGGAGACCTTGATCGCCCGGGGCGCCGGACAAGGCGGTGTGGCCCGGTTGTCGCCCCGTGACTTCGCCCGTGCCCACCCGCAGAGCCGTGACTCGTCCTTCTTCGCCGCGCTGTGGGGAGAGGCGGACCAGGAGGACGGCGACGGGTGCGGCTTCGACCGGACGGCGCTGGCCGGACTGACCGTCGAGGCACGCCGGGACACCGTACGGGCCAGGACCCTGCTGAGCGTCGGCCGGGTCCTCGGATTCACCGATCCGGACCGGGTCGCGGACGAGCCGCTGGTCCACCTGGGCCTGGACTCGCTGTCCGCGGTGCGCATCAGGAACGCACTGCGCGAGGACTTCGACGTGGAGATCCCGGTGGCCCGGCTGTTGCAGGGAACGAGCGCGCTGGAGCTGGCGGAACAGGTGACGGACATGATGTCCGGCGGTGACGGGCCGCGACCGGTGGCGGCCGACTCGGTACGGGCGGCGACCCGTAGGGCCGCTGCGAGGAGCACGGCCACCCGGCCGTGGCGGCGCGACGTGCGGAGGAGACGTACATGAGCGGCGAACAGCAGGCACATCGCGGCGGCGGCGAACTCGCCGGCCCCGAGGCGGTGGCGGTCGTGGGACTCGCCGGACGGTTTCCCAACGGGCGTACCCCGGCGGAGTTCTGGGCCGGCCTCCGAGCGGGGCGTGACGGCCTGGTCGACCTCACCGACGAGGAGCTGCTGACCGCCGGCGTGCCGAAGTCGGCGCTGGAGCGGCCGGGGTATGTGCGCCGGGCCGCCGTCCTCGACGGGTACCAGGAGTTCGACGCCGAGTTCTTCGGGCTTCCGCCCGGCACGGCGGCCGCGATGGATCCGCAAACGCGGCTGTTCCTGGAGAGCTGCTGGCACGCCCTGGAGGACGCGGGGCACGACCCCGCCCGACGGGAGGGTGCGGTGGGCGTCTTCGCCGCGCCGTCGTTCAGCGGCTACTTCGGCTACAACCTGCTCTCGCACCACGACCGCGGGGAGCTGCTCGGCGCGGGCACGTCGGCGGCGCTGATCCACGCCCTGACGCTGACCGACCCCAACTTCTTCGCCACCCGGGCCGCTCACGCGCTGGACCTGCGCGGACCCGCACTGACCGTGCAGACGGCCTGCTCCGGCTCCCTGGTGGCGGTGCATCTGGCCTGCCAGAGCCTGCTGTGCGGAGAGAGCGACCTGGCGCTGGCCGGCGGCATGACGGTGAAGGTCCCGCACCGGGTGGGCTATCTTCACGAGCCCGGCTCGATGATGTCCGCCGACGGCTACTGCCGCCCGTTCGACGCGGCGGCGAGCGGCACGGTGTTCGGCAGCGGCGGTGGGGTGGTCGTCCTCAAGCGGCTGTCCGACGCACTCGCCGACGGTGACCGGATCCGCGCCGTCATCCGGGGCACCGCCGTCAACAACGACGGTTCGCTGAAGATGGGGTTCACGGCACCCAGTGTCGAGATGCAGGCCGCGGTCGTGGCCGAGGCGCTGGCGGTGGCCGGGGCCCACCCGCATGAGGTGGGCTACGTCGAGGCCCACGGCACCGGCACCGCGCTGGGCGACCCGGTCGAGATGGCCGCCCTCCGGCAGGCCCTGGACCCCGACGGCGACCGGACGGCGCCCTGCCTCATCGGGTCGGTCAAGGGGAACATCGGTCACCTGGAAGCCGCTTCGGGCGTCATCGGGCTGATCAAGACGGTCCTCGCGCTGGAACACCGGAGCCTGCCCGCGACCGCCCACTACCGTGCCCCGAACCCCGAACTCCACCTGGACTCCTCCCCCTTCGCCATCGTCGGCGAGACGCGGGCGTGGACCGGGCCGGGGCCGCTGCTGGCGGGGGTCAGCTCGCTGGGCGTCGGCGGCACCAACGCCCATGTGGTGGTGGCCGAGTCACCGGTCCCCGCCGCCCGGGAAGCGCGGCGGGAGCACGGTTCCCGCGCCGCCACGCCCGTCCTGCTGGTCAGCGCCCACACGCGCGAGGCGCTGCGGGACTCCTGCCGGCACCTGGCCGACGCCCTGAGCCCGGACAGTGACCTCACGGATGTCGCCCACACCCTCGCCGAAGGGCGCAGGGCCTTCCCGTACCGCACCGCGGTCGCCGCGAACACCACGGAGCGGGCCGCGGAACTGCTGCGCGCCGACCGCACACCCGTCCGCCTCCCGCAGGGCCCGCTCGCCCCGGTGCTGCTGCTGCCGGGCCAGGGCGCCCAGTACCCGGGGATGGGCGCGGACCTGTACCGCCGTGGCGGAGTCTTCCGCACCCAACTCGACCGCTGCGCGGAACTGTTCGCGGCGGAGACCGGCCTGGACGTCCGAACCGCTCTGTTCGGCGACGACGCGGCAGCACTGCGCCGGACCGACATCGCCCAGCCCGCGCTCTTCGCCGTCGAGTACGCGCTGGCGCGGAGCCTGGAGGAGTTCGGGGTGCGCCCCACGGCTCTCGGCGGCCACAGCGTCGGGGAGTTGACCGCGGCCTGCCTGGCCCGGGTGATGGGGCTCGGGGACGCGGTACGACTGGTGGCGGCACGGGGCCGGCTCATGCGTTCCGCGCCCGCGGGGGCGATGCTCTCGGTCCGGCTCGCGGAGGAGCGGATAGGCGAGCTCCTGACGGACACCGGGCTGGAGGTGGCCGCTGTCAACGAGCCCGGAGCGTGCGTGGTCGCCGGGCCCACCGGGGAGGTTCGGTCCTTCGCCACGCGGCTGGCGTCGTCCGGCGTCGAGGTGTCCGTCCTCCGCGCGGCGCACGCGTTCCACACGGCGGCCATGGACGAGGCGGCGGAGCGCTTCGGGGAACTGGTCCGCACGGTCCCGCTGTCCGCCCCGGCGGTCCCGCTCGTGTCGAACGTGACGGGTGACTGGATGACGGCCGCGGAGGCCACGGACCCGGAGCGCTGGGCCCGGCAGATGCGCGGCGCCGTGCGGTGGTCGGAGTGTGTGCGGACCCTGCTGGCCGAACCCGGCCGGGTGCTCGTCGAGACGGGGCCCGGGCGCTCTCTGGTATCGGCGGCGCGGCGCAGTACGGGGTGGTCGGACGGCCACCGCGCGGTCAGCGCCATGCGGCACGCCGAGCAGACCTCCCTGGACGACGGAGAGGCGCTGTCGCGGGCGCTCGGGGTGCTGTGGGAGTCCGGCGTCGAGGTCGACTGGTCGGCAATGCGGCACGGGCCGGTACGCCGGGTTCCGCTGCCGGGGTATCCCTTCCGGCGCGTACGGCACTGGACCGACCCGGCGTACGCGGCACCGCGGGCGGAGGCGGGGGAGGCGGAGACGGCGCCGGGCAGCGTCCCGCAGGCGGCGGGCGCGGTGGCCACGCTGACCGGGATCTTGTCGGAGGTCCTGGGCGTGACGCAGGTCCGGCCCGACGACGACTTCTTCGAGCTGGGGGGCGATTCGGTGCTGGCCGGGCAGGTCGCGGCGCGGGCCGCGGCAGCGGGTCTGGAGTTCCGGCCGAAGGACCTCTTCGAGCATCCGACCGTGGCCCGGCTGCTGGCCAGGGTCGTCCGCACCGACAAATAACTTGAACAACGCTGTTCAGATTAGCCCTGGCTTGCCCTAAGCTAACCCTGACAGCATTGTTCAAGTTAAGGAGTCTGCGGTGAACCCGGAGAGTCACACCCACGGCGACGCGGCCGGGGCGGGACACCACGACGCGACGGCCACGCAGCAGAGCCGGCCGGAGGCCACCGGACACGGCCCCCACGGACACGGACACGGGCACGGGCACGGGCACGGGCACGGGCACGGGCACGGGCACGGCCACCACGGCGAGGCGGCGGACGGCCCACCGGACCCGCGCCGCTGGCTGATCCTGGCACTGCTGTGCATGGCGCAGTTCATGCTCATCGTCGACGTGACCGTCGTGAACGTCGCGCTCCCCACGATCGGCGCCGAACTCTCCCTCGGCCCGAGCTCGTTGACGTGGGTGGTCACCGCGTACACGCTGTTCTTCGGCAGCCTGCTGCTGCTCGGCGGGCGGATCGGCGACCTCGTCGGCCGACGGCGGATGTTCCTGGTCGGCCTGGCGCTCTTCACGGCCGCCTCACTCGTCTCCGGACTGGCCGAAAGCGGCGGCGTGCTGATCGGCGCCCGCGCCGTTCAGGGCGTGGCCGCCGCCGTCATGTCGCCGGCGGCCATGGCCCTGGTCATGACCGTGTTCCAGGGCCCCGAGCGCAATCGCGCACTGGGCGTGTGGGCGGCGATCGGCGGCACCGGCGCGGCCTTCGGCGTGCTGATCGGCGGGGTACTGGCGTCCGGGCCCGGCTGGGAATGGATCTTCTTCGTCAACGTGCCGATCGGTCTCGTGGTGCTGCTGGCGGTCCCCGCGCTGCTCAAGGAGCAGACGGTCGCGGTTCACGGCCACGGCCACGGCCACGGCGAGGCACCGTCCGGGGTCGACCTGCCGGGCGCACTGACCATGACGGCGACCCCTGCCCTGCTCATCTACGGGCTGGTGCAGGCCCGCGACCACGGCTTCGGTGACCAGTCCGCCTGGCTCCCGCTGCTGGGCGCGGTGGTCGGTGCCGTGCTCTTCGTGCTGGCGGAGCGATCCGCGGCAACGCCCCTGGTACGCCTGCCCTTCCTCGCACGCCCCTCGATGGTGGGCGGCAGCCTGCTGATGCTCGCCGCGTCGGGCGTACTGATCTCGGCGTTCTTCCTGTGCTCGTTCTACCTCCAGCACGTCCTGCGGTTCAGCGCGCTGCGCACCGGCCTGATGTTCCTGCCGGTCGCCATCGCCACCACCCTGGGCGCCCACCTCGCTTCGCAGGCCGTGGCGCGCCTGGGCTGGCGGGTGACGGCCGCCGCCGGGATGGTGCTCGCCGTGGCCGGGGCGCTGCTGCTGACCGGCCTGGAGCGGGAGGGGAACGCATGGACCCAGGTACTGCCCGGCTTCCTGCTGCTCGCCTTCGGACTGGGCACCGGTTTCGTCTGCGCCATCACCAGCGCCATGCACGGTGTCGAGCACGCCGACGCCGGACTGGGCTCAGGCCTGGTGAACACCTGTCATGAGCTGGGCGCCTCGCTGGGGATCGCGGTGGTCGCCGCCGTCGCCGGCACCAGCCTCGAGGGTGGCACGACGGCGTCGGTCGACGGCTTCGGCGGCGCGTTCCTCGCCTGCGCGGCCATCGCGGCGATGGCCGCCGTGGTCGGCCTGACGCTGTTGCCCAAGGGCAAGCCCGACCCCTCCGCCGGGCCGATCATGGCCCACTGAGCCACCGCGGAGACATGTCCGCGCACCCGCACACGGGAGCCGTGGCCCCGGCGGGCGAGATACCCGCCGGGGCGGTTCACCGCACTCATCAGATTTGCGATCCACAACTAGTGAATAAGGCTTGACGCTCCAACTTCTACCGTCAATAGTAGTCCCGTTGTTTGGGCTGAACATGCCGACCACGGGGGTATCATGACAGTCGAGCGTCAAGACGCGGACGAATACCGTAGACGCATAGTGGTAGTCGATCCCGACCCGGCCTCGCGGGTCTTATTGAGGCGGTTCGCGGAGCCCGGCGCACGGGCCGGATCCGTCGTCTCCACGGCCTCCGCCGCGGACATTCCGCTGGATCAGCTCGCCCAGCCCCTGACCCTGGTGCTGTCCTCGGCCCTGGGAGTACAGGACCTTTCCCTGCTCAGCCCGCTGCTCGCCGAGCCGTCCACCCACGTGGTGCTGGTTCTGCGCTCGCTGATGCAGAACCAGCTCGACACCGCCCAATGGGTACTGGCCGACGTGGTGTTGCGCCTCGAGGACCTCCAGAGCGCGGTGCCCGAGGACGTCCTCACCCCGCTGCGACGCGGCACGGTCTCCGTGTCGCCCGAGGCCCTGCGCCAGGTCATCCGGCTCGCGTGCGCCGCGCCCGAGGGTGAGAACCGACGTCCTCGCCTCACCGAGCGCGAGACGGAAACCCTCTGGGGCGTGGCCCAGGGCATGAGCAACCGGCAGATAGCACGCACCATGGGCATCACCGAACACGGCGTGAAGCGCCACCTCGCGAACCTCATGGGCAAGCTGAACTGCCAGAACCGGACGTCGGCCGTGGCCGTCGCGCTCCGCAGTGGACTGCTGGAGCTCAGCGACGTCGGCACGGACGCCTCCTGAGCGGCCGAGTTCACCGGCCCCTTCCCGGCCGCCACCGGCCCCGGCACCGCGCCCTCCGTGCGCCGTCGCCGAACCGCAGCACCGCCACGGCTTCCCGCACGGCCCACGGGCGATGAGCCGGGCAATACCATCTTCGACAGGGGGACATGCGAGAATGCAGCAGAACAGTCATGCCGAAATTCCTGGTTCCGGAATGAGGATACGATTCCCGGAATCTGCCCCGGCACCGGAAATCCCCTCTCTGCCGCTCGCCGAACGGACACGGGAATACAGCACCGTTCCACGCGAAGCACGAATACCCGAGAATCACTACTCTTCTCTCGTGCAAATAGCGAAGAGTCGATGTCTGAGCCCCACCGCAGTCCTCGCCACGGCCGTCGCCGACGTGCTGCGGCTCTGGTCCAAGCAGCCCGGCTTCTCACTCGACATCGACCTCGGCACGAGCTGCCCGGTCGACTTCGAGGTACGGCCGGACGACTCCTTCGCCGCACGTGCCGAGCGCGTCCAGCGGCAGCTCGCCCCGGCCGCCGCCGAGGTCCCGGACGACCGGCCCGGGTCCGGCCGGTCCGCCCCGCCCGCCCCGTCCGGGATCGCGTGCCATGTCACCCAGCAGGACGGCGCGGTCACCCTCACCTGGGAGATCCAGGACGAGCTCTTCCCCGCCGGGTTGCCGGACGACCTCACCGACGTCTGCGCGGAACTCCTGAACCGACTGGTACGCGACCCGGATGCCTGGGACGCTCCGGGCCGGCTCACCTCGCTGCCGCGGTGGCAGACCGCCGAGCGCGACAGCGCCAACAGCACCGCCGCCGACATCCCCACCACCACCCTCGGCGCGCTCGTCGAGGCCCAGGCCGCCCGGACCCCGGACGCCGTCGCGGCCCTCTCGGGGGAGGGCCGGCTCACCTACCGCGAGGCCGTGACCGGCGCCCGGCAGCTCGCCCGCCGCCTGGTCGCCCTCGGCGCACGCCCCGGACAGCTCGTCGGCGTCGTCGTCGACAAGGGCCTCGCCCAGGTCCCCTCCGTGCTCGGGGTCACGCTCTCCCGGGCCGCGTACCTCCCCATCGACCCGCAGTGGCCCACCGCCCGCCGCGCACAGCTCATCGAGCAGGGCGGCGCGGAGATCGTGGTGACCACCCCGCGTCTGCGTGACGAGCTGGAGTGGCCCACCGGCGTCCACCTGGTGACCATCGAGGACGGCGAGGTGCGCGCTGCCGACTCCGGTCCGCTGGACATCGCGCCCGCTCCGGACGACCTGGCCTACGTCATCTTCACGTCCGGCTCCACCGGCCGCCCCAAGGGCGTGGTCATCGACCACCGCGGTGCCGCCAACACCGTCCAGGACATCAACCGCCGGTTCCACGTGGGCCCCGCCGACCGCGTGCTCGCGCTCTCCTCCCTCAGCTTCGACCTCTCCGTCTACGACATCTTCGGCGCGCTCGCCGCCGGCGCGGCGGTGGTCTTCCCCTCCCCCGGCCGGGCGCACGACCCCGAGCACTGGTCCGAGCTGGTGGCGCGGCATGACGTCACGATCTGGAACTCCGTCCCGGCCCTGCTGCGCGTCTGGCTGGACGCCCCCACCCCGGTGCCGACCGCGGCGCCCCTGCGCCTGGTCATGCTCAGCGGTGACTGGATCCCCGTGGCGCTGCCGGACCTCCTGCGCACCTCGTATCCGGACGCGCACGTCATCAGCCTCGGCGGCGCCACCGAGGCGTCCATCTGGTCGGTGCACTTCCCCATCGGGGAGGTCCCCGCCGAGTGGACCCGCATCCCGTACGGCAAGCCGCTCGCGAACCAGACCCTCCACGTCCTCGACCACCGGCTCGACCCGTGCCCCGTGTGGGCGACCGGCGAGATCTACATCGGCGGCATCGGCGTGGCCAAGGGGTACTGGGCCGACCCAATCAGGACGGGCGAGCGGTTCATCGTCCACCCGGTGACCGGCGAAACGCTCTACCGGACCGGAGACCTCGGCCGTTATCTCCCGGGCGGGGACATCGAGTTCCTGGGCCGCGAGGACACCCAGGTCAAGCTGAACGGCTTCCGGATCGAACTCGACGAGATCGCGGCCGTCCTGCGCCGGCAGGCGGGCGTACGCGAGGCGATCCTCACCATCGACACCAACCCGGCCACCGACCGGGACCAGCTCGTCGCCTATCTGGTGCCCGAAGACGGCCCCGCCGGGCCGGACGACGCCGGGGAACCCGCCCCGGACACCGCCACCCCCTCCTGGCCCGCGGTGCTCGACGCGGCCCATGAGGAACTGCGGCAGGCCGCCGGTGAACTCGCCCCGGCGATCACGACGTTCCGCCACCTGTGGCACCGGCTGGAGTCGCTCGCCCCGTCCGTCATGGCGCGCACCTTCGCGCGACTCGGTGTCTTCACCACCACGGGCGAGACGGTCACCATCGACGAGATCGTGGAGCGCGGCGGTGTGAAGCCCCTGTACCGCGGCCTGGTCGGCCAGTGGGCGGCCATCCTCGCGGACCGGGGCGTGCTGACGGCCACCGGGCGGCCCGCCGAGTACCGCTGCGAGCGGGCCCTGGACCCCGACGTCCTCGACCGGGAGATCACCGACGCGCTCGGCTCGGTCACCGCGACGGGCTCCGACCGGGTGCTCCTCGACTACTTCACCGACTGCATCGACCGGCAGCTCCCGCTGCTGCACGGCGAGGTGCGTCCGCTTCAGTTGCTGCTCCCCGACGGCGACTGGCGGGTCACCGAGGCCCTGTACGCCGCCAACCCGTCGGCCGAACTACAGAACCGGATCGCCGCCCGGGCCGTCCGCTCCTTCGTGGAGCGGTTCCCGACCGAGCGCACGGTCCGCATCCTCGAGGTGGGGGCGGGCACCGGGGCGACCGCGGACCGGGTGCTGCCCGCACTGCCGGCCGACCGTGTCACCTACCACTTCACCGATCTCTCGACCGCCTTCACCGAACAGGCCAGGAAGCGCTACGAGGACGTCTACCCCTTCGTCGGCTACGGCCTGTTCGACATCGACGAAGAACCGACCGGGCAGGGCCTCGCACCCGGCTGTGCCGACGTCGTCGTCGCGGCCAACGTCCTGCACGACGCCAAGAACCTGGGCGAGAGCCTGCGTACCCTCCGCGAACTGCTCGCTCCCGGCGGTCTGCTGGTGCTCATCGAGGGCACGGTCAACTCCCCGCTGAACATGATCAGTTTCGCCTTCCTCGAAGGCTTCGGGAACTACCAGGACCAGCGCGAGGCCACCCTGCTGGCGTCGCCCGAGTGGCTCCGGCAGCTGACAGCCGCCGGCTTCACACGGGTCGCCGCCGTACCCGAAGGCGAACCGGAGATCGACGCGCTGATCCAGCACGTGCTGATCGCGGGCACGCCCGTCGGCCGGTCCGCCCCCGACCTCACCACCCTGGGCAAGGAACTGGGTGAACTCCTGCCCGACTACATGGTTCCGCACCACTTCCTGCTGCTGGACGAGATCCCGCTCAGCGGGAACGGCAAGGTCGACCGCTCCGCCCTCCCCTCCCCCTGGCGTGCGACGACACCGGAGAACCGGGCCCTGCCGCGGACCGAGCTGGAGCGGAAGCTGTACGAGATCTGGTGTGACGCGCTGGGGCACGACGGCTTCGGGGTCGAGGACAACTTCTTCGACCTGGGCGGCGACTCCCTCCACGCGGTCCGCATGGTCGCCAGGTTCCGGCTCGAACTCGGAATCGAGAAGGCGGGCGACGAGGTCATCGACATGCTGTTCCAGGCGTCGACCGTCCGGGAGCTGGCCGTGGCGCTGTCCACCGGGACGGAGGCTCGCGGATGACCGGACACCTCTCCTTCCCGCTGACCCCCCTTCAAGAGGCGTACCTCGTCGGCATGTCCCCCATGGTCGAACTCGGCGGCTTCCTGCCGGGCTACTACGTCGAGCTCGACATGGTGAACCTCGACGTCGCCCGCGCGGAGCGCGCCGTCGGGCAGTTGCTGCGCCGCCACGACCACCTCCGCGTGGTGGTCGAGGCGTCGGGTGCCCAGCGGGTCCTCGACGAGGCGGAGACCACCCCGTACCGGCTGCCGGTGAAGGATCTGACCGGCCTCGGGGAGGACGCGCGCCAGGCCGAGCTCCTCGCCACCCGGCGGCGCATGGCCGAGCGGGGCGTCGACCCGTCCCGCTGGCCGCTGTTCGAGATCTCCGTCAGTCTCGTACGGGCGCGGCGGGCCCGGGTGCACATCGCGATGAGCCTGCTCCTCCTGGACGGCCGTGGCATCCGCCAGGTCATGGACGAATGGCGGACGTACTACCACGCCCCCGACGCGCACCTGCCCCGCCCGGAACTGACGTACCGCGAATGCCGGATGAAGCTGCTGGCCCACGAGAACACACCGGAGTACCAGCAGCAGTGGCGGTACTGGGAGAACCGGCTCGACACCCTCCCGGACGCTCCCCGGCTTCCGATGGCGGTGCAGCCCTCGGCCATCACCTCGGTACGGTTCCGCCGCCGCACCCACCGCCTCACCGCCGCCCGGTGGCAGCGGCTGTGCGCGGCGTTCCGCCGCCACCGCGTCCTGCCGACGACAGCACTGCTGCACGTGTTCGCCGAGGTGCTCGGTGCCTGGTCGGACACCCCGCACTTCAGCCTGAACATGTTGCACCAGAACTGGGCGACGTCCCGGCCCGAAATGGCCAACACCATGGGGCAGTTCGGCGCCACCCTGCCACTGGAGGTGGACCTGCGCCGTCCCGGAGACTTCTGGGAACGTGCCGGAAACCTCCAGAAGCAGGTCTGGCGGGATCTGCAGAACGCCGATGTGGCCGGCGTCCGGATCACACGCGAGCTGTCCGCGCGCCGCGGCTGGACCTCGCGCGCCGCACTCCCGTACGTCTTCACCAGCATGCTGAAGCCGACCGCGGGGGCCGCGCGGGACCAGGGGCACCATGAGCAGGACCGGCTGGCCTGCCGCGAAGTCACCAGCGAGCTGCGCACCCCTCAGGTACTGATCGACAATCAGCTGCACGACGGGCCGGACGGCGGTGTCGACTGTGTGTGGGACGTCGTCGACGAGGCGTTCCCACCGGGGCTGCCCGACCTGATGTTCGAGGCGTACGGACGGATGCTGGACTCCCTCGCCGGGCCGGACGGGGCGGAGCGGGAACCCGACCCGGTGCCTCCCGGCCACCGGTCCCTGGTGGCGGCGCTGAACGCGGACGTCTCACCGCCCCCCGCGGAGCGCCTGGAGGACGGCTTCCTGCGCCAGGCCGCACTGCGTCCGCAGGCCCCGGCCGTCGTCTCCGCGCGGCGAACACTGACCTACGCGGAGCTGGAGAGCCGGTCACGGGCGGTGGCGTCCTGGCTGGCCCGGCGGGGTACGGTCCGCGGCGATGTCGTACCCGTGGTCATGGCCAAGGGCTGGGAGCAGATCGTCGCGGTGCTGGGCGTGCTGCGGGCGGGCGCCGCGTACTGCCCCGTGGACGCGGCTCTGCCCGCCGAGCGCGTTCGTCACCTGCTCGACTCGTGCTCGGCGCGGGTGGCGCTGGTCCAGTCCCACAGCACCCCGGGCGCCGACGCGCTCGGCCCCCGGCCGACCCTGTCCGTGGACGAATCCGCCTGCGCGGAGGAGCCGGACGCCCCTGCTCCCCCGCGGCCGGGCGATCCCGCCGACCTCGCGTACATCATCCACACCTCCGGCTCGACCGGAACGCCCAAGGGGGTGATGATCGAGCACCGGGCCGCGGTCAACACCATCGCCGACATCAACGGGCGCCTCCAACTCGCCCCGCATGACCGGGTGTTCGGAATCTCCTCGCTGAGCTTCGACCTGTCGGTGTGGGACGTCTTCGGCGCACTGGCCGTGGGCGCCGCCGTCGTGCTGCCGGCCGCGACATCCCGACCGGACCCGGTGGGCTGGGCCGAGGCCGCGGTCACCCACGGCGCGACCGTGTGGAACTCCGTGCCCGCGCTGGCGCAGATGCTGGCCGAGGTGGTGGCGAACCGGCCGGCGACGGGCACCCCACCCATCCGGGCCTTCCTGATGAGCGGTGACTGGATTCCGACCACCCTCCCGGACCGGCTGCGCTCCCGCTGGCCCGACGTCCGGCTGATCGCGATGGGCGGCGCCACCGAGGCGTCGATCTGGTCGAACATCCACGAGATCGGCACCGTCGATCCGTCCCGGCCGAGCATTCCGTACGGTGTCCCCCTGCGGAACCAGACCATGCGGGTGCTCGACCACCGTCTGGGGCTCCGCCCGCCGTGGGCGGTCGGCCGCATCCACATCGGCGGGGTGGGGCTCGGCAAGGGCTACTGGCGGAACGAAGAGCGCACCGCGGAGCGGTTCTTCCGGCATCCCGGGACCGGTGAGCGTCTGTACTGGACCGGGGACCTCGGCTGCTACCGGCCGGACGGCACCATCGAGTTCCTGGGCCGCGAGGACCGTCAGCTCAAGATCCAGGGCTTCCGGGTGGAACCCGGTGAGGTCGAGGCCGCGATCCGGGAACACCCCGCCGTACGCGACTGCGTGGTCGACGGCGCCGAGACGCCCGGGGGCCAGCGCCGTCTGGTGTCGCTCGTCGTCCCGCGAGAGGGCGAGCGGCTCGACGGCGCGGCGATCCTCACCCACCTGCGGTCCCGGCTGCCGCACTACCTGATCCCCGGACAGATCCATGTGCTGGACCGGCTGCCGCTGACGGCCAACGGCAAGGTGGACGTCGCCGGGGCCCTGGCCGCCCTCACCGAGCAGGTCCGGCCGGAGGCGGACCCAACCGCCGGAGCGGACACCGGCGCTCCCGGGCTCGTACAGAAGCTGAGCGCGCTCTGGGCCGAGCTTCTCGACGTGCCCGCGATCACCCCTGACTCCCACTTCTTCGCGCTCGGCGGCAACTCGCTGCTGGCGCTGCGGCTGATCAACCGCATCCAGTCGGACTTCGGCGTCGAGCTCCAGTTCGGCCAGGTCTTCGAGACGCCGACCGTACGGGCGCTCGCCGGGCGCATCCAGGAGTACGACGGGGTCGCGAACTGTCGCGTCACCCTGTCCGACGGCGCCGCCCCCGACGGCGCGGGCCGGGAGCTCTTCCTCTTCCACCCGGTCGGCGGCTCGGTCACCGGCTACACCGCGCTGGCGCGCTCCTGGCCCGGCCCCGTCCATGCCTTCCAGTGCCGTGCCCTCGCGGAGGGCACGACAGCGGCGCTCGCCCCGGACCTGGTGACGATGGCGACGGCCTACCGCGAGGAGCTCCAGCGACTGCGGCCGGCCGGCCCCTATGTGCTGGGCGGCTGGTCGATGGGCGGCATCCTCGCGTACGAGGTCGCCGGGCAGCTGGCCGGCCAGGGACACGACGTCCGGCTCTTCATGATCGACAGCGATCTCACGGAGGAACGGAAGGCCGCCGGCGAGGCGGACCGGCACCTCGCGTTCCTCGGCGACCTGGCCTCCGGACACCTGCCCGCGGCCGCGCGGCGGGCCGTGCTGGCCGCCCCCGTCGACCGGCTCATGGAGACCGGCGCGGAGGTCGCCGCCGCTCAGGGCTGGATCCCTGCGGAGGCCGACGTACGGCAGTACGAGCTGCTCATGCGGGTCCACGCCCACAATCTGGCGATCCTCGGCGCGTACCGGGCAGCCGCGTCCAAGGTGCCGGCCCTCCTCCTCGTCGCCGGTGAGGTGCGGCGCCCCGACCCGGCGCCCGCATGGCGCGAGCTCTGCGCCGACCTCGACGTGGAGGTCTGGCCGTACGACCACTACTCGATCGTCGAACCCGGCCGGCTCCCGGCCATCGCCACCCGCGTCGCCGACTGGCTCGGCACCGCGCTGATTTCCCCATCCGACGGCAGGGGCTGACTGGCATGACCGAACTGTCGAAAGACGACATCCGGCGCGCGGCCGCCGCGGTTCTCTCGGCGGACCCCGAGACGATCACCGATTCGGCGAATCTCATCGCCGCCGGGATGGACTCCATCAGGATGATGCGGCTGGCGGGCGGCTGGCGGCGCGCCGGCTCGGCCGTGACCTTCCGCCAGCTCGCGGAGGATCCGACCGTGGAGCGCTGGCACGCGCTGCTGACCGCGCACCGGACCGACCCGCGGGACACCACCGCGCCCGCGGCGCGTACGAAGCGGCCGCCCGTCGACACCGGCGCGCCCTTCGACCTCACCCCCGTGCAGCGGGCCTACTGGATCGGCCGCCGCGACGGGATGGCCCTCGGCGGCGTCGGCTGCCACGCCTACCTCGAACTCGACGGCACCGGCATCCGGCCGGACCGGCTGGAGACGGCCGTACGGCGGGTGTTCGCCCGGCACGGCATGCTGCGCGCCAGGTTCCTGGAAGACGGGCGGCAGCAGATCCTCCCCGAGAGCCCCTGGCCGGGACTCCGCGTTCACGATGTCACGGCGTCCGGCGCCGACAAGGCCGAGCGGCACCTCGAGGACCTGCGCGCGAGCCTGTCCCACCGGGTTCTCGACGTCGCCGCCGGCGAGGTGTTCGACGTACAGCTCTCCCTGCTGCCGGACGAGCGCACCCGCATCCACATCAACATCGATCTGCTGGTGGCGGACGTCGCCAGCATCGAGATCGTCCTCGCCGACCTCGCGACGGCGTACGCGGGCCCGGAGCGCCTGCCTGCGGAGCCCGGGTACGGATTCCCGCAGTATCTGGACGACTACCGCGCCTCGTGCGGCGCCCCCGGCGCGGCGGACAGCCCGCTCGCCGTGGCGCGGGAGTTCTGGCGTGGACGACTGTCCGAACTCCCCCTCTCCGGCCCCCGGCTGCCGCTCGCGGTACGCCCCGAGGAGGTCACCGAACCGGTGTTCTCCCGGCGCGGCTTCACGCTCGGGGCGGCCGACTGGCAGCGCATCACCCGCCGTGCCCGCGAACACGGGCTGACGTCCGCGATGGTCCTCGCGACCGCGTACGCCGAGGTGCTGGGCGCCTGGAGCACGGAGCGGGATTTCCTGCTCAACGTGCCGCTGTTCGACCGGCAGCCACTGGCCCCGGCAGTGCACGACATGGTCGCCGACTTCACCAACCTCGTGCTGCTGCGCGTGGACCTCCGGGAGCCCCTGCCCTTCGCGCAGCGCGTACGGGACCTCCAGCGGCAACTCCAGGAGAACGCCTCGCACGCCCAGTACTCCACCCTGAACGTGCTCCAGGACCTGCGGCGGGCCCACAACGGGAAGCGCGCCGCCGCCCCCGTGGTCTTCGCCTGCAACCTCGGCTCGGCGTTCGTCCGTCCCGAGGTCCGGGCCGAGCTCGGCGAATGGAACTGGATGCTCTCCCAGACGCCGCAGGTCTGGCTCGACCACCAGGTCTACAAAATCGACGACGCGGTGCTGCTGGCCTGGGACGCCGTGGACGAACTCTTCCCGGCCGGGCTGATGGACGACATGCTCCGCTCCTACCGGCGCCTGCTCGCCCGGCTGGCCGACGAGGACGACGACTGGTCGGGGCCGGCCGCGGTGTCCACGGCGGGCGTGCACGCACAACCTTGAACCAGAAAGTCGTGAATGGACCCGACATGAAGCACTTCCTGCTCACTCCCCGATGGTGGGGCATCAACCTCTTCGTCGTCCTCGCCGTGCCCTTCTGCCTCGTCATGGGCAGTTGGCAGCTCGACCGCTTCTCGGCGCGCGTCGCATTCCATCAGGAGCAGCGGAAGGCGCGGGACGCACCGGCCGCACCGCTGACCGGCATGCTGCCCGTGACGGCGGGCACCGTGGGTCGGCTCGCCACGGCCACCGGCCGGTACGACCCCGGTGCCGAGTTTCTCGTACCGGACCGGCGGCTGGAAGGCGAACGCGGCTTCTTCGCCTTGTCCGTGTTGCGTACGGAGGGCGGGGCCGCGCTGCCGGTGGTCCGCGGCTGGCTCCCCGGCGCGGCCCGGTCGGCGGAGGTCCCCGCCCCGCCCGCGGGTACGGTGACCGTCACCGGCGTGCTCCAGGCGCCGGAGAATCAGCGCACCAAGGGCGTACGGGTGGGTGGCCTCTCGCCGGGGCGGATCGGCATCATCAGTGCCGCCTCGCTGGTCAACGTCGTGCCGTACGAGGTGTACGACGCGTGGCTCACCCTTCCGGAGACGGCCGGCGGACTCCGTGCGGTCCCACCGGCCGCCGTGCAGGGCACCGGCCTGGACCTCAAGGCGTTCCAGAACCTCGGCTACACCGGGGAGTGGTTCGTCTTCGCGGGCTTCGTCCTCTTCATGTGGTTCCGCCTCTACCGCCGGGAGAGGGAGGCCCGGAGCGATGCGGCGGGCGCCGGTCCAACCGGCCCGGTCAGCCCTGTCAGCCCTGGCAGTCCTGTCGGCTCCGTCGACGCCACGCCCGTCCTTGCCCTGGCTCGCGCCGACGACCGCTCCGCCGATGCCCGCAAGGACCGCACGCTGAAGATCGCCGGGGCCGTCCTCGGCACCGCCTTCCTCGCCTTCATCGTCTGGAGCGGCACCGCGTACCTCACGGGCCAGGACTACAGCGGTGAGCTGATCGCCTTCGAGGTCGTTTCCGACACGTCGGCCCAGGCCCACCTGTCCGTCCGCAAGGACACCGACACGGTCGTGGTGTGCACGCTGCGTTCGCTGTCCGAGGCGGGCCGCGAAGTCGGCCGCAAGGACGTCGGCTTCGCGGAGCGGCAGGGCAGCGTGGACAAGGTCGTGGAACTGCGTACGACGGGCCGCGCCACGGCGGTCGAGCTGGTCGGCTGCCAGGACGCGGCGGCCGGCTGACCGCCGTCACCTCACGGCAGGATGAAGCAGCAGGTCGTGGCAAGGGGCATCAGAGCGATGGCCGTGCCCCCGACGGCCATGAGGCAGGCCAGGACCGGGTGGCCGCCGCGGCGCCCGGCGAGGATGCGTGCGATCCGGATGGCCGTGGAGGGCCCGCCCGCCGCCAGGGCGGCCTTCTCCGTCATCCGGGCGGTGGCCATCGAGTAGAGCGCGGTGGCCAGGACATCACGTGTGCAGCGGCGCAGCGCGTGGTCATCGGCGGCCATCTCCAGCAGCAGCGGAACCTCCGAGCGCGCCCGACGCGTGAGCGGCAGGCCCGGGAACACCCGGCCGAACGCCTCACAGGCCCCGATCATCACGTGGTGGCGACCCGCGATGTGGGCCCGCTCGTGCCGCAGCGCGGCGGCGAGTTGCGCGTCGGTGAGGATGTGCAGGGCGCCGGTGGTCACCACGATCTGCGCGGCGCGCCCCGGCAGGCAGTAGACCATGGGCTCGGGGTGCGGGACCACGGTGGCCCGCAGGCCGGCGTCCCGTCGGCCGATCATGCGGAGGCCCTCCGCATGCCGGGCCCGCCGACGCCGTGCCTTCAGCAGTTCCCAGAAAAGGGCACCCGTCGGCAGCGCCAGTACCGCGGCTGACGCGATCAGTGCCACGAGATCCGCGGTGCCGTGCGGGCCCGGGTGGCACCCCTGGCCGTCCCCCGGCACGCAGCCCGCCACTCGGCGAACCATCCGGTGCGCGTTGTCGTACGGCAGGAGCAGCGTCAGCACGCCCGTCACGACCGCCCCGGTGAACGTGGCCGCCAGGGCTCCCCAGGTCGCGAGGGCGAGCCGGGGCGCCGACCGGACCCAGCGCGCCCGTGCCAGCAGGCAGGGTAACGCCAGCCCGGTGAAGAGCGCCGTGATCAGCGGCGGCACGATGTGGTGATTCACGCCGACACGCCGCCGCCCGTACCCGCGGCCCCGCCGGACTCGTAGCGCCCAACGGTGCGCAGGGCTTCGTCCAGCGTCCGGGCATCCTCCGCGGACATGTGCTCGACGAAGCGCAGCAGCGCCGCCTGCCGGTCGGCGCTGCTGCCCAGTGCATCCTGCATCAGGCCCACGGTGTAATCCTCACGGCTGCGTACGGGCTCGTACGTCCAGGCCCGCCCGTTCTTCCAGCGCATGAGCCAGCCCTTGCGGTACAGGGTGTCCGCCACCGTCGTCACCGTCGTGTAGGCCACGGGGCGACTCTTGTTGATGTCGTCGACGATCTCACGCACCGTCGCGGGCTGCCCCCAGTCCCACAACCGATTCATGATCTCGGCTTCCAGATCTCCCAAGCGTCGCATGGGCTTCAGAATAATCGCTCAGGGTTGCGTGATCGCCTCCCTGAATTCGTGCTCGCCGACGGGGACTTGGCGGGTGGCGTCCACCGTGGCGGGAGCCTCCGGCGCCATCAGGCTCGATAGGCCACGAGCGCCATCATCCCGGCCTCCCCGTGGTAGGCGTTGTGGCAATGCAGCATCCACCGGCCGGGGTTGTCGGCGTCGAAGATCACGGACAGCTTCTTCTTCGGCAGCACGATCGCGGTGTCCTTGCGGGGTCCGGAGCTCCCGAGCTGGTACGTGTGGCCGTGCAGATGCATCGGGTGCCACATGCCCGTGCGGTTCGTGAAGTCGAGCCGGACCCGCTGCCCTTCCTCGATCACGAGGGGGGCGGCCGTCGGATCGCTCATGTCGAACGGCTTGCCGTTGATGGCCCAGTTGTACTTCGTCATACCGCCGGTCAGGTCGATGCGGTGCACCCGGTCGACCTTCTTCGACGGCAGCCGGACGTCGTCGGCCGCGCGAAGCCGGGAGGCCGTCACGACCGCGCCGTTCAGTTCCTTCGGGCGGACGGTGGCGTTCGGGGCCCTGCCGGAGCCGGTACGGACCAGGGCCATGCCACTGGCGTTCTTCCCCTCGGCGAGTGCGACGAGCGGGAAGACGCCGTCGGCGAGCGTGACCAGTACGTCGTAGCGCTCGCCCATGCCGATCAGCAGGGCGTCGGCCCGCCGGTGCTCGACGGGGAAGCCGTCGGTGTGGGTGATGGTCATCTGGTGGCCACCGAGCGCGACGCGGTAGGCGGTGTCGCCGCCCGCGTTGATGATCCGCAGGCGGACCCGCTTGCCGGGCTTGCCGGTGTACACGTCCGGGTCGGCCGGGACACGGCCATTGACCAGGTGGTACGGGTACTTCACGTCGCCGGCGTCCCCACCGAGCAGATCGCTCTCGGCGCCCATCAGCATGAACTTCATCGACATGCCGTCGCCGGAGGCGGACGCGGACGGTGAGGCGCTCTTCCCGCCCTTGTCTCCGCTCATGTCCATCCCGCCCATGTCACCCATGTCATGGCCGCCCATGTCGTGGCCGCCCATGCCCATCCCGCCCATGCCCCGCTTCAGTTCGGCGAAGACCTCGTCGGGTGTGCCGGTGACGCCGTCGACCCAGTCGTCCAGGACGACGACCCATTCGTCGTCGTAGGACAGCGGCTCCTTCGGGTCCTCCACGATCAGCGGTGCGTGCAGCCCGCGGTCGAGCTGGACACCGACGTGTGGGTGGAAGAAGTACGTGCCGGGGGTCTCGGCGATGAAGCGGTAGGTGAAACCGGCTCCGGCCCGTACGGCAGTCTGCGTGGCCGGGGGGACGCCGTCCATGTCATTGCGCAGCGCGAGGCCGTGCCAGTGGATGGACGTGGCCGTCTTGTTCGGCAGCTGGTTGGAGAGCTCGGCGGCCACGGTGTCACCGGCCGACACCCGAACCTCCTTGCCGGGGGCCTGACCGCCGAAGGCCCAGCTCTTGGCCATGACGCCGCCGCCGAGCTCCAGCATGGCGGGCGCGGCGGTCAGGGTCAGCTTGTGCACCGTGCCGGTGCTGGTGCGCTTCTTCTCGGCGGCGGCCACGGCCGGGTCGGACGGCTTGACCAGGGCGGTGGCCCCGCCCTCTTCGCCGCCGGAGCCACCGCAGGCGGCGAGCGCGCCCGCGCCCGCGATGCCGAGCCCGGTCAGCAGGACGGAACGTCGGTTGATGCTGTTCACGATGATGGTGTCCTCTTCTCGATGTGCCTTCTGTTCGGTCGCACGCGGGCACGGCTGATCGCGTCCACGGACGCGGAGCTGCCGTGGAGGCGGCCTACAGAAGCAATCGGGAGAGAACGGAAAGGTCGGGCGGCGCCCGACTCACCGCGCCGGGAACGAAGCGACCCGCCGGGGTGGCGTGCGCGTCGCCCTCGCGGCCGCCCCAGGGCTCGTTCGGTGGCATGTACGCCACGCCGTCGACGCCGGCGGTCGAGCAGTGCTGCATGGCCATGCCGGAACAGGCGCCGGCGTCGTCACCGTGCGCGGCCGGGGCGGAAGCCCGTGCCGGGCCGTCGCGCCCGTCCCCGTCCCCGTCCATGGACATCGTCGCCGAGGAGGCGTGGGCCATGCCCGCCATACCGGTCATGACGGTGGCACGCACCGAGGGCGGGAAAGCGCTGTTCGTCTCGTGGTGGAGGAGCACCGCGAGCGCGGCGAGCAGTGCGACAGCGGCGACCCGCGCCCAGCGGACGGCGCCACCGCGGGCGCGGCCCCGACCGTACGCGGCTGTCGTCATGGCTCCCCCTCTCTGCTCCCGGTGGGCGACCCCGCCAATATACCCGGTAGGGGTAATGCTGAACGCTCTCCTAAGCTCCTACGTACTCAGGGGATCAGCAGTCGATGCCGCACGAGGCACCGAGACCGCACTCGGACGGAGAGGGAGCGCAACGATGGAGACTCTGAGTTGGTCCATAGCGGCGGTCGCCGCACTGGTGGCCGCCGTCAGCTTGGTCCGCATGATGACCACCAGGGGGGAGACCCGCTTCGCCGCGGGGGGCGATGCACTGATGGGCGCGTGCATGACTGTCATGGCCATGCCCTCAACGGCAGCCTGGTACGGCGGTTACGGCATGTGGTGGGCAACGGCATTCGCCCTCCTGACTCTCGGCGGCGTGATGATGGCCGTCAAACACACGCGTGCAAGCGGCTGGGGTCACGGCCGCCACTGGGTGCATCTCATCGTCGGCAGCGCCGGCATGGTGATCATGACACTCGCCATGACGAGTACGCCCTCCGGGCCGGTGCTGGCGCTGGGCGGCTCCTCCATGGCCGGGATGCCGGGCATGGAGAACATGCCCGGGATGGACTCGGCTCAGGGCATGGAAGGCATGGAAGGCATGGAAGGCATGGAGGGGATGCAGGGCATGGGAGGGATGCACGGAATGAACACGCCGGGCATGCCCACCGCGGCCGACTCCACCACCGCGATGTCGTCGGGCCCCTTCTGGCGTTACGTGATCGCAGCGCTCGCGGTGTACTTCCTGTTGTCCATCTGCGCCTCCGTCTGGGCCCGGATCCGGGGAACGAACAGGGAGGACGTCCCCGCCGACCGTGACAGCGGCCGAAGCCGCACATGGGGGCGCTGGCTGCTGGCCATGCCGGACACCGTGGTGGTGTTCCTGGTATCGCTGACCCTCTCGGTGTGGGACAAGGCCCGCGCGGTGGACCGGGGAAACCACGGCCGACGGCGCAGGGTCGGCGCGGCGCCGGACGCGGCACTGGCCGCGCACATCGGGATGGGCGGAACCATGTCCGCGATGCTGCTCATGATGGCCATGTGACGGGCTCCGCGCCGAGCGCCACGTCGCTGTCGAGGTAGCGGATCAGCGTTCGAGATACACCCTCGTCGTCGGTGCCGCAGCCACCGCCCTCCTCGCCACTTCCTGTTCCGGAGCCGGAGCCGAAGGCTCTTCGGACACCGAGCCCACCCTGCGGGTACTGCGGGCTCCGCACCTACATCCTGCCGGCCGGAAGCCACACCGCCGACCGGGGCCTGGCGGACATCCTCCGGCTGGTCACCTGACCGGTGCGTGAGGCGAGGGAGCGGGCCGAGCCGGTATGGGGAGCCGGGCCTACCGGAACATGTTCACCATCATCTGATGAATTAATCCGAGAGCCGCAATCGCTACCAGCCACCACGCAGGATCACGCCACGGGCGCTTTGGCCATTCGTCATCCTCCACTCGAATCCCTCCCCACTTCCGCTCATTCCTGAGCGACAGTTGCACGCCTTGAGGAGCCCTAGAAGAAGAAGTACGAGAATTCACCACATCGGTCACCGCACCGCGTCCGGTCGGCGAAGGCCGTCGAGGATGACGCTCATCAGGGGCCGCGCCGTGGATTCCCACTCATCCCGGTCCAGTCGGCCGAGATAGGCGATGAGCAGCAGGACCCCATGGGCGTCCACGTCCGTACGGAGGGAACCGGCCGCCTTCCCGGCGTCCAGCAGTTGGGTGAGGGCGCCTTCGATGGGGTTGTGGCTGTGGGCGACGAGGTCCTGCCACGCCACCGGTTCGAGCGCCGCCAGGACGCCGCGTTTGACCTCGGCGTAGTCGATCACGCGGTCGAGCCAGTGGCGCAGGGCTTCCACGGGCTCGTGTTCCGTCAGCAGGGCGGAGGCCGCGTTCACGAGTTCTTCGACGTCGCGCCGGTAGACCTCTGCGAGAAGCGCTTCGCGGTTGGGGAAGTTCCGGTAGAGCGTTCCCTGTCCTACCCCGGCGCGCTTGGCGATCTCGTTGAGGTGGACGTGGTGGGACTCGGCGAGGGCTGCGCGGGCGGCCTCCACGATGCGGATCCGGTTCTCCACCGCATCCGGACGACGGGCTGACGCGCTCATGGGGCCTCTCCTGATGTTCATCCTGTGACAAGTGGACACGTGTCCGCTAGGGTGATTCCCCACTGCGGACACGTGTCCACTTTACTTGGAGGCAGCAGTGCTCTCTCTTCACGACAAGATCGTCGCCATCACCGGAGCGAGCGGCGGCATCGGCGAAGCCACGGCCCGTCTGCTCGCCGAGCGCGGCGCCACGGTCGTCCTCGCGGCGCGCCGCAGCGAGCGCATCGACGCCATAGCGGAGGACATCCGGGAGGCGGGCGGCCGCGCCGCCACATGCGTCGTCGACGTCACCGAGGCCGAGGACCTGCACCGCCTGGTCTCCAGCACCGTCGGCCAGTACGGCCGTATGGACGTCCTGGTGAACAACGCCGGTATCGCCCCGATCAGCCCGCTGGCCGACCTCGACACCGCAAGCTGGGCGGCGATGATCGATGTCAACCTTCGCGGCATGCTCAACGGCGTCGCCGCCGCGCTGCCCGTCTTCCGTGAGCAGGGGTCGGGCCACCTGGTGAGCATCGTCTCGGTGGCCGGTCTGTCCGTGTCCCCCTCGATGGCCGTCTACGCCGCGACCAAGAACGCGGTGCGCACCGTCCACGAAGGGCTGCGCACGGAGTCCACCGACGGGGTGGTGCGGACGACCGCCATTTCGCCGGGATACGTCCGCACCGATCTCGCCGACTCCATGGCGGACCCGCACATCCGCGAGCAGACGCGCAAGAACATGGACGCGGTGGGCATCCCTCCGGCGGCGGTAGCCCGCGCGGTGGCCTTCGCCATCGAGCAGCCCGACGATGTCGAGATCGGCGAAATCAACGTCCGCCCCACCGTCCAGGCATGACGCACGCCGCAGGCTTGGCCGCGCCGCACGGGGAGCGGGTCAGCCGGACGGCACTTCGGTCTGGATGTCGGCGACGAGTTTCCTCGCCGCCGCCAGCTTCGGCCCGTAGACCGCGGGGTCCGTGGCGTCGAGTGCGGTGAAGATGTCCACGGCTTCCCGCGCCCGCGTGAGCGCGTCGTCCCGTCGGCCGGACTGCCGCAGGTAGGGGATCGCCGGAAACATCAGCCAGTCGCCCAGGCCGCCGCGATATCTCCCGGGGGTCCCGGTGGCGAGTCGGCGGAGCAGATCGGTGGCCTCGATGGCGCGCTGCGCGCCTTGGGCGTGGTCGGGCTTGCCCCATAGGGCCTGCGCCAGGGCGCGAGGAATGGACCCCTGCCGCACCGTGTGTGAACCACCGGACAACCACACATATGCTGGAAAAACACTTGAGCGCCCCCATATGCGCTGTGAGCCTCCCGTAGGACCCCTTTCCAAGGGCTGGATTTCGGACAGCGTTCGAGGCGAAACGTTCCCTTAACAGGAATTTACGCGTGAGAAACGCCACCCGTCGGCGTTGGCGGCGGAAGGTAGCGATCCGCCTCCGGAGAGGTAGATGGTTATCTCAGGCAACCGTTTGCTCTCCCGATCGAAAGGGTTGATCACTCGTGTGTGGCATCACCGGCTGGGTCTCCTACCGCCGCGACCTCACCTCCCACCGCCAACTCCTCGACACCATGACGGAGACGATGGCGTGCCGCGGCCCGGACGCGGCGGGCACCTGGGTGACCGGCAAGGCGGCGCTCGGCCATCGCAGGCTGGCCGTCATCGACCTGCCCGGCGGGGCCCAGCCCATGACCGTCGAGACGGCCGACGGCCCCGTCACCCTGGTGTACTCCGGTGAGGCGTACAACTTCACCGAGCTGCGCGACGAACTGCGCCGCAGGGGCCACGGCTTCACCACCGACTCCGACACCGAGGTCGTCCTGCGCGGCTACCTGGAGTGGGGCGAGGCCCTCACCGAGAAGCTCAACGGCATGTACGCCTTCGCCATCTGGGACTCCCGTGCCGACAAGCTGGTGATGGTCCGGGACCGGCTGGGCATCAAGCCGTTCTACTACTACGAGACCGACGACGGCGTGCTCTTCGGCTCCGAGCCCAAGGCCATCCTCGCCAACCCGCTCGCCGCCCCCGTGGTCGGCATCGACGGGCTGCGCGAGATCTTCTCGTTCGCCAAGACACCCGGCGAGGCCATATGGAAGGGCATGAAGGAGCTGCGCCCCGGCCATCTGGCCGTCGTCGACAGCAACGGGCTGCGCGAGCGGGCGTACTGGCGCCTGGAGGTGTCCGAACACACCGACGACCAGCAGGCGACCGTCGCCCATGTGCGGGAGCTGCTGGAGGACATCATCGCCCGCCAGCTCGTCTCCGACGTGCCCCGCTGCACCCTGCTCTCCGGCGGGCTCGACTCCTCCGCGATGACCTCGCTCGCCGCCCGCCGGCTCGCCGAGGACGGCGAGACCGTGCGCAGCTTCGCCGTCGACTTCCCCGACCAGGCGGAGAACTTCCGCGCGCTCGACGTCGCGCCCAGCGTCGACACGCCGTACGTGCACGCGGTGGCCGAGTACGTGAAGAGCGACCACCAGGACATCGTGCTCGACGGCTCCGCCCTGTCCGACCCGGCCGTCCGGCGGGCCGCCATCGCCGCCCGGGACCTGCCCACCGGGCTCGGCGACCGGGACAACTCGCTCTACCTGCTGTTCAAGGCCGTCCGCGAGCAGTCGACGGTGGCGCTGTCCGGAGAGTCGGCCGACGAGGTCTTCGGCGGCTATCCGTGGTTCCACGACAAGCGGCGCGAGGCCGACACCTTCCCGTGGCTCGCCGGGGGGCCGATGCTCGGGGACACCTCGAGCCTGCTGCCCGACGACCTCGCCGCCCGGCTCGACCTGGACACCTACCTCCGCGACCACTACGTCACCGCGCTGAAGGAAGTCCCCCTCAAGGAGGGCGAGTCGGGCCTGGAGAAGCGCATGCGGCAGGTTTCCTATCTGCACCTCACCCGCATGGTCAACACGCTCCTCGACCGCAAGGACCGGATGAGCATGGCGGTGGGCCTCGAGGTCAGGGTGCCGTTCTGCGACCACCGGCTCGTGAGTTACGTCTTCAACACCCCGTGGTCGCTCAAGACGTTCGACGGGCGGGAGAAGAGCATCCTGCGCGAGGCCACCCGCGATGTGCTGCCCGAGTCGGTGGCGAACCGCAAGAAGAGCGGCTACCCCGGCAGCTTCGACCCCGCCTATCTGGCCGCCATCAAGGGGCAGGCGAGCGACCTCATCAGCTCGGGGCACCCGGTCCTCGACCTGTGCCGCGTCGAGTCGCTGAAGCAGGCCATCGCCGCACCGGGCGAGACCATCACCACGCAGCAGCGCGCCGCCATCGAACGCGCCCTCGACCTGGCCGCATGGCTGGATCTGCGGAAGCCCACCATCACGCTGGACTGAGCCGAGCCGCACCAGCGCGGTTGCGGGTCAGCAGGGGAGGCGCTGCGTTGCCCCGACAGGCGTAACGCAGCGTGATCGGATCAGGGCGTCGAGTTCGTACAGTGGCCCCATGTGGCGCCTCCCGCAAGCCGGTACCCTCGCCGTCCTCAAGCTCCCGGCCGCCCTGCTGCTGGTCACGCTCGTGCTGGTCGGCTTCGGCACGCTCCTGTCGGCGGGCGGGTTGACCGTCCTGACGGTGCATCCCACACGGACGGTCAGCCCGCATCCCACCGTCACGGACACCACGTCCGGCCCGACGACCTCACCGCCGACCACGCCGCCCACCACGCCGCCGACCTCACCGGTCACGTCTCCGCCCACCACGCCGCCGACCAGCCCCGCCCCGCAGTCCGCGCCCGCCACGCCGGGCCCCGCCTCGGGCCCGCTGGCCCAGGGCGCACAGGAGGTGGTGGCCAATTCGGCGGCGCTGCTCACCACCTGGATCGGGCTCATCAGCCAGGTGCTCGGGCTGCTGACGGCGATGATCGGATTTGCCGCCGCGGACCGTCGCCCGGCCACCACCGAGCCCGCCGACGACCGTGGGGCCGAGCCGCCCGGGAACAGGCGGCCTCGTCACCGGTGACCGCGCGCGAGACCGGTGTGGCAGGCCAGGGAGCACCGGCGGCCGACGGGGGTGCGGACGGCGTTGACGATGACGGCTTCGGTCACGGTGCGCTCCGAAGTCCGGGGGTCGGGGTGGTCGGGGCGGGCGGGCCCGCGGTCAGACGTTGCGGCGGTATTCCCCGCCGACCTCGAAGAAGGCCTCGGTGATCTGCTGGAGGGAGCAGACCCGGGCGGCGTCCATCAGCACCGCGAAGACGTTGCGGCCGCTGGTGGCGGCGTCCTTGAGCGCGGCCAGGGCGGCGGGCGCCTGGTCGCGGTGGCGGTCCTGGAAGTCGCTGACGCGCTTCAGCTGGGACTGCTTCTCGTCCTCGGTGGCGCGGGCCAGCTCGACGTCCGTCCCGCCCCCTTCGGCGTCGGCGTGGGGGTGGCGGAAGGTGTTGACGCCGATGATGGGCAGGGTGCCGTCGTGCTTGCGCTGCTCGTACAGCATGGACTCGTCCTGGATGCGCCCGCGTTGGTAGCCGGTCTCCATAGCGCCGAGCACCCCGCCGCGCTCGCTGATCCGCTCGAACTCGCTCAGCACCGCCTCCTCCACCAGGTCGGTGAGCTCGTCGATGACGTAGGAGCCCTGCAACGGGTTCTCGTTCATCGCCAGGCCCCACTCCCGGTTGATGATCAGCTGGATGGCGAGCGCGCGGCGCACCGAGTCCTCGGTGGGGGTGGTGACGGCCTCGTCGTAGGCGTTGGTGTGCAGGCTGTTGCAGTTGTCGTAGATGGCGATCAGCGCTTGCAGGGTGGTGCGGATGTCGTTGAAGTCCATCTCCTGGGCGTGCAGGGAGCGCCCGGAGGTCTGCACGTGGTACTTCAGCTTCTGGCCCCGTGTCCCCGCGCCGTAGCGCTCCCGCAGGGTCACCGCCCAGATGCGGCGGGCCACCCGGCCGAGCACGGAGTATTCCGGGTCCATGCCGTTGGAGAAGAAGAACGACAGGTTGGGGGCGAAGTCGTCGATGTGCATCCCGCGGGCGAGGTACGCCTCGACGTAGGTGAAGCCGTTGGCGAGGGTGAAGGCGAGCTGGCTGATCGGGTTGGCCCCGGCCTCGGCGATGTGGTAGCCGGATATGGACACCGAGTAGAAGTTGCGCACCTCCTTCTCGATGAACCACTCCTGGATGTCGGCCATCATCCGCAGGCTGAACTCGGTGGAGAACAGGCAGGTGTTCTGGCCCTGGTCCTCCTTGAGGATGTCGGCCTGCACGGTGCCGCGGACGCTGCGCAGGACATGCGCCCGGACCTCTTCGGCCTCCTCGGCGGTCGGCTCGCGCCCGTGCTCGGTGGCGTGGGCGTCGAGTCGCTGGTCGATCGCGGTGTTGAGGAAGAAGGCGAGGATCGTCGGTGCCGGACCGTTGATCGTCATGGAGACCGACGTGGTGGGCGAGGTCAGGTCGAAGCCGTCGTACAGCGCCTTCATGTCCTCCAGGGTCGCCACCGACACGCCCGAGGTTCCGACCTTGCCGTAGATGTCGGGACGCAGGTCGGGGTCGCGGCCGTAGAGGGTGACCGAGTCGAAGGCCGTGGACAGCCGGGTGGCCTCGCTGCCCTCGGAGAGGTAGTGGAAGCGGCGGTTCGTACGGAACGGATCGCCCTCACCGGCGAACATCCGCGCCGGGTCCTCGCCCTCCCGTTTGAACGGGAACACCCCGGCGGTGAACGGGAAGAACCCCGGAAGGTTCTCGGCGCGGAGGAACCGCAGCAGCTCTCCGTGGTCGGTGTGGCGCGGCAGCGCCACCCGGGGAATCCTGCTCCCGGACAGTGACTCGCGCACCAGCGCGGTCCGCAGCTCGCGGTCGCGTGACGTCACGACGAGCTCGTCGCCGGAGTAGTCGCGTACGGTCTGCGGCCAATCGGCCAGCGCGTTGCGCGCTTCCGGTGCGAAGGTGTCCTCCGCGTCCTTCAGCAGCTTCTCGACGTCGTCAGTGCGCGCGCCGACCGCCGCCAGCTCGTCGCGGACGGCCGCCAGCCGCTGGATCCGGCGGGCCTGCCCGGCCAGGACGTCGGTCCGCTCGTGATAGCCGCGCACCGTCTCGGCGATCTCCGCCAGGTAACGCACCCGGGCCGGGGGCACGACCTGGGTGGCGCCGCTGGAGTGGCGCACCGCCACCTCGGGAAGCGCTCCGGGCACCACGGGCAGGCCGCGCTCGGCGAACAAGTCCCGCAGATGCTGGTACAGCGCGGTGACCCCGTCGTCGTTGAAGGTCGACGCGCTGGTCCCGAACACCGGCATGTCCTCCGGCCGCTGCCCGAACGCCTCGCGGTTGCGCACCAGTTGCCGACCCACGTCACGCAGCGCGTCCTTGGCTCCGCGCCGCTCGAACTTGTTGATGGCCACCACGTCGGCGAAGTCGAGCATGTCGATCTTCTCCAGCTGGGACGCCGCGCCGAACTCCGGTGTCATCACGTACAGCGACACGTCCACGTACGGGACGATCGCGGCGTCCCCCTGCCCGATGCCCGGCGTCTCCACGATCACCAGGTCGAAACCGGCCGCCTGACAGGCCGCGATGGCGTCCGCCAGGCCCTCGGGAACCTCGCGTCCGGCGCGGGTGGCGAGCGAGCGGAAGAACACCGTGTCGCCGTCGAGGCAGTTCATGCGGATCCGGTCGCCCAGCAGGGCGCCCCCGCCGCGCCGCCGGGTCGGGTCCACGGCCAGCACCGCCACCTTGAGCCTGCCGTCCTGGTCGCTGCGCAGCCGACGTACCAGCTCGTCCGTCAGCGAGGACTTTCCCGAGCCGCCGGTGCCGGTGATGCCGAGGACCGGGGTCCGGTGGGACGCCGCGGCCTCGCGCACGACGCGTAGCTCCGGGTCGGCCACCGCACCGGCCTCCAGGCCGGTGAGCAGCCGGGCCAGCGCGGGCCGCTCCCCCGCCAGCACCTGGTCCGGCGCGACCGGGGCCAGATCCCACAGCGCGGTGTCGCACTCCTCGACCATCGAGTTGATCATCTTGGCCAGGCCGAGGCGCTGGCCGTCCTCCGGGGAGAAGATCCGTACCCCGGCCCGGGCCAGCCGGGCGATCTCCTCCGCGACGATGACCCCGCCGCCGCCACCGAAGACCTTCACGTGTCCGGCGCCACGCTCCCGCAGCAGCTCCACCAGGTACTCGAAGTACTCGATGTGCCCGCCCTGGTAGGAGCTCACGGCCACGCCCTGGACGTCCTCCTCCAGCGCCGCCGTCACCACCTCGTCGACCGAGCGGTTGTGCCCGAGGTGCACCACCTCGACGCCCTGGGTCTGGAGGATGCGGCGCATGATGTTGATCGCGGCGTCGTGCCCGTCGAAGAGACTCGAAGCCGTGACGAACCGGACCGGATGCTGCGAGCGGTACAGGGCGTCGGCGGAGGCGGAAGCAGGCAAGGTGTCCTCCAGAGAGGGAGCGAACGAAGCGAACAAGCGGACGCGCCTCCGGCCGGAAGCCACCACGCCACGACCCGTGATGCACCACCGTCACCGAAAGTGAACTACTAGGACGTCCAAGTAAATCGGGAGACGGCGGGCCGCACAAGCCGAATCCGGTGTGCCCCTGCTCTCACTGCCGGATGCGACCCGCTGGCCCAGGCGTCAGCCCTTGCGGGTCTTGACCTCCTCGGTCAGCTGCGGGACGACCTCGAAGAGGTCGCCGACCACGCCGTAGTCGACCAGATCGAAGATCGGGGCCTCGGCATCCTTGTTGACCGCCACGATGGTCTTCGAGGTCTGCATACCGGCCCGGTGCTGGATCGCACCCGAAATACCGGCCGCGATGTACAGCTGCGGGGAGACGGTCTTCCCCGTCTGCCCCACCTGGTTGGTGTGCGGGTACCAGCCCGCGTCCACCGCCGCACGCGAGGCACCCACCGCCGCACCGAG